>NZ_LMCE01000094.1:0-335360 GCF_001623285.1 Pseudovibrio sp. Ad26 | reverse complement strand
CGAAGTTTCATTGTTGAACACTCTTTCCAAGGCATCCCGGTCCCTCCCTGAATGCCATGTTAATGTGTCAACCATCTCTCCGAACACCTGTCACCTATGTCTCCGGTATGTACATCGGGGGCCGGGATGACACCGAAGGGGATTGCAGGCAACCTGAAAAAACTTATCCCCCAGCTCAAAACCATGCCCATACTAATCCCATGCCTACGTAACGGGCTGCTGGCGGAGCGACCGTCAGTTTGTCGTAGGTTGGGCGGGGCTTCTGGAAGACGTAACGCACCTTTCAGAGGTCCGGTGAACCGAACTTCAAACGTGACCGCATGGTTTGAGGGGAAGGGCCCAGGACTATAGGGTATCACGCGGTGATAGGTACAAGAGCACCGGCAGGGAGACTTGCTTTTGCGAAAGTGTCTATCAAAGACGGAGGAACTGTTTGGTCAGGGAAACCTGACTGGATAAGCCATTGTCTTTCCGGGAAACCGGCTATCGTGCCTTATAGGCAAAAGAGGCGACGTTGTTCATTCAAAGAAAGCCCGGGCAAGGCGTGTAGCCAATGCCGAAGAATTAGTTTCAATAAATAGCGCAGGTATTGCCTGCCGCCTTGCTCATCCCGACTATCGGGAACTCTGGTTCAACACTGCATGAGAGGTCATGTGGTGCTATTGGTGCTTCTGCAAACGTCAAAGCGTATTGCTGAAACCTGAGAAACGGTTTGGGCACAAAAATCCGCAATAGATGAAACCGCTTTATGTGGAAATACGCAGGAAATGCATCTAATGCAGACTTTGCAGGATGCCGCCTAATCGTTAGCTTGTCGTCCTGCAAAGAAGCGTGTCAGGCAAGGAGCACCCCGGATGAAACCGACAAACTCAGTATTTACCGGAATAGAAACGACGGTATTTGAGCGCATGTCGCGTCTGGCTATGGAACATCAGGCCATCAATCTGGGGCAGGGCTTCCCGGATGTAGATGGCCCGCAGGATGTGAGACAGGTTGCTGCTGACACCTTGATGGAAGGGCCAAACCAGTACCCGCCTATGTTGGGCGTTCCGGCTTTGCGACAGGCTGTGGCGGACAACAACAAGCGCTTCTATGATCTGGATGTAGATTGGCAGAGCGAAGTACTCGTCACCTCAGGCGCCACCGAAGCGCTGGCAGACAGCATCTGCGCGCTAGTTGAACCGGGCGATGAAGTCATCCTCATAGAACCGCTCTACGATTGCTATCTCTCGTTGGTCAAACGGGCAGGCGCCACTCCGGTCTTCGTGCAGGTAACACCGCCAAACTGGGAGCTGCGCGAAGAGACACTGCGCAAGGCGTTCTCCAGCAAAACCAAAGCCATCCTGCTCAACAACCCAATGAACCCAAGCGCAAAGGTCTTCTCCACGAAGGAACTGCAACTCATTGCAGACCTGTGCCTGGAGTTTGATTGCTATGCGATCTGCGATGAAGTCTACGAGCACATCGTCTTTTCCGAGGACAAGCACAAGCCACTCATGACCCTTCCGGGGATGCGTGACCGCTGCATTCGCATTGGCTCTGCAGGGAAGACGTTTTCACTGACAGGCTGGAAAGTTGGCTACATCACAGCCGCCCCAAACCTGCTGGAGCCAATCGCCAAGGCGCACCAGTTCATCACCTTCACCACACCGCCCAACCTGCAAAAAGCAGTCGCTTACGGTCTGAGCAAGGAAGATGACTACTACACCGCACTGGAAGATGACTTGAGAGCAAAGCGAGATCTGATCTCCAAACCGCTGGAAGACATGGGCTTTAAAGTGCTGCCGTGCGAAGGCACCTACTTCGTCACCTGCGACTTCTCTCCACTTGGCTTCAAAGGCAATGACGTAGACTTCTGCCAGAAGATGGTGGAACAGGCTGGGGTCGCAGCTGTCCCAATCTCGGCATTTTATGGCACCGAAGGCCCGCAAACATTCGTCCGGTTTTGTTTCTGCAAAAAGGACGAAGTCCTGCAAGAAGCACTGGGCCGTTTGCGTGCATGGATGGGAGAACTGGCAGTTTCCTGAGGGCTCGCACCAGACGGTAGACACTGCTTCTCTGATAAGCAGTTCTGGCTTTCGGGAATACGCGTAAAAATAAAGACAAATTCGCAAAAGTAGCTCTGCGTTTAAAAATAGGGTATGCAGACTACAACGAGCCGGAGCTGCTTGGTCAGGCAAGGACGACTGACAGCCTCCCGCAAATAACCAATTGGCCTGTAATCCAACCCCTGGAAGTTTGAGTGAATGGATAATCCCGTACTCGTCGAAGTGACACGCGGCACCACAGTCGAGAGCCGTCACCGTGGTTCAATCGCTATCGTTGATGCCGATGGTAAGCTGGCATTCAGCGCAGGTGACGTGGAGCAGGGCATCTTTGCACGCTCCGCAATCAAAGCTCTTCAGGCAATTCCAATGGTGGAATCTGGCGCAGCTGAAGCTCTTGATTTTGATGATGCTGAACTGGCACTGGCCTGCGCCTCTCATAACGGCGAAGAGACCCATGCCAACTCCGCACGCATCATGCTCTTCAAAGCTGGCCTGACAGAAGAAGACCTGCTGTGTGGCGCACAATGGCCTAAGCACATGGATGATTGCGTTGGCCTTGTGAAGACCGATGACAGCCCATGCCAGCTGCACAACAACTGTTCTGGCAAGCATGCCGGTTTCCTGGCCATGGCCAAGACCCTGGGTATTCCAACCGAAAACTACATCGATTTTGACCACCCAGTTCAGATGGAAATCCGCAATGTGCTGGAACAGATGAGCGGTGGCATTCTGGCGAGTGATGTATGCGGCACAGATGGTTGTTCCATCCCGACCTACGCCATGGACCAGCAGAAAACTGCGCTGGCCTTTGCCCGCTTCGCAACAGGTGTTGGCCTCGATCCGGTTCGCGCCAGTGCAGCGGAAACGCTCTACGAGGCGTGCGTCAACGAGCCATACATGGTCGCAGGCAAAAACCGCTTCTGCACCGAGATCATGGATATCTTCAAAGGCCGCGTCTTCGTAAAAGTTGGCGCAGAGGGTGTCTTCTGTGCAGCCTTGCCAGAGCTTGGCTTCGGCGTAACGCTGAAATGTGAAGACGGTTCCGTGCGTGGTGCTGAGGTGATGATGGCATCCACCATCAGATCGCTTCTGGATATTTCTGATGAAGAAGAAAAAGGTCTGAACGCCTGGGAACACCAGCAGTTGAAGAACCGCCGCGATGTTCTCGTCGGCGAAGTACGCCCTGTTGCAGACTTCAAGCGTCTTCTGAACGCCATGTGATACAAGGCAGGAGTTTCATCTCCTGCCGCCTCATCTAAACTGCACTGACAAGATTGTCTGTCACGCGAATGGAGTGTGGCAGATCCTCCGTTGAAACTGCCAGATCGCCGCTCACCTGTTCATCCCATTTGAAGCCAGCGATATTCACCGTGCAGTCTGCAATGATATTCTGGGAAATGAGCGCACTTTGTCCTTTAGCCGCAAAGCTGACGGCAATGCCCACCGGGGCAGAGCGCACAGTATTTTGAGCTGCAATCAAATTAAGCATATATGGCCCCCAACCCAGATTAATGCCAATAACCCGCGCATCCTCGACAACATTGCCAGTCACACTGGTATCCGCCTCAACCGCAATACCAACCCCAAAACTCGGATTGTCCTTCGCATAAGGCCCAGTGCCAGTAATATCGCGCAATACATTGTTGGAGCACACGGCCAGACGACCACCCTCGCGGAAGTTGGTGATGGAAATCCCGTTGGCAGTTGTCTCAATCAGATTATTGCTGACAATAGCGCCTTGAAAACCGAACTCGACAAACAAAGCCACCTCGCCGGAACGAAGGCAGGTATTACCAAGCACCTGAACATTAGACGCAGCATTGGCGCGGATTGCGGAGAACGTGCAGTCGCTCACCTTGTTGTTGGAGATACTAACATCGTCCGCCCGAAACACATTGATGCCATTGCCATTTTGACCGGTTCCATCACTTTGCGCTCGAATGTTGGAGACTTGATTGCTGGAAATGATCGAACCATCATGCCCTTCAGACCACCGATGCACCAGAATACCGCCGTTTCCGCAGTCAGAAACGATATTCCCCTCAATCTGAAGCGCTCTAGCATTGTAGCTGAGAAGAGCAACATCTCCGATTGCGTGGATGTGGTTACCAATAACAGAGCCTGAACACTGCTCCAGCACCAGACCAGCCTTGCTGCTTTTGGTTATCTCACAGGAACTGAGATCAAGCCGCTCACATTGAGAAAACCACAGCAGCGCCGAGACGTCGTCGGATAGTGACAGGCCGTTGCCATCGCAGATAACACCACTCAGGCTAACATGATCTGCTTGAATGCCCTGCAGAAGAGGACCGCTTCCACTGAGCGCCAGACGCGTATGTCCGGGTACACCGCGTAAGGTCAGTCCACTTGGCAGAGTAAGGCCCGAGCACAAATAGCTGCCAGCACCTAGCTGAAGGATTTGCCCCTGCGTTGCAGTCTCATTCATCGCGGTCTGCAGCGCCTCAGAGATATCTTGCTGTAACGGAGGAGCTGGAAATTCCACGATTACCGGTTTTAAAGGAGCTGCCGCCTGGGTGTCTTTAGCAGCAACAAGCGTCCCGGCTCCGGCAATGACACCAGCACCAAGGAGGGCACGTCGCGAAAGTCTCTCTTGATCCTCTGTCATCTTGTCCCCCAACGCTTGCTTAAATCCCGAACAGGCTCGCCAGTTTACTCGCCGCAGCGGTTGCTGGCAGGTTGCCGGACTTCACCGCGCTCTCAACATCAGGTAGAGCTGCTTGAATATCAGGGTTTGCCTTTAAAGCTGCCTGAAGCTTCTCGTTCAGCAAGCCCCACATCCACGCCAGCTGCTGTTCAGCGCGTTTGTTGTTCCAGTCACCGCTCGCCTGCATCCGTTCTTTGAAGATGCCGAGCTGCGCCCACACTTCATCAAGGCCCTCATTGGCAAGGCCGGAAACAGTCAGGACTGGAGGGGACCAATGCTTGGACCGCGGTGCAAGGATATTGAGAGCCGCACGATATTCAGAAGCTGCGGAACGTGCTCGCAACTGCCCGTCACCTTCTGCCTTGTTCACGGCAATAAGGTCTGCAATCTCAAGCACGCCCTTCTTGATCCCCTGCAGCTCATCACCAGCACCCGGCAACATCAGCACGAGGAAGAAATCAACCATCTGCGCAACCGTCGTCTCGGATTGCCCAATGCCAACCGTCTCCACCAGGATGACATCAAACCCCGCCGCCTCACAAAGCAGCATGCTTTCGCGGGTCTTAGCCGCCACACCGCCAAGCGTACCTGCGGAAGGGGAAGGGCGGATGAAGGCATTACGATCTATAGCCAACTGGGCCATACGGGTCTTATCACCCAAAATGGAACCGCCAGTGCGCGTTGATGACGGATCGACAGCCAGCACTGCCACTTTGTGCCCGGCAGCGGTCAGGTTGGAGCCAAATGTGTCTATGGTGGTGGACTTGCCAACGCCTGGAACACCAGTGATGCCAATGCGGAATGCATTCCCGGTGGAGCCCATCACCTTGGTCAGCAGCGCTTCGGCCTGCTCCCGGTGTGCTGGCTTCTTGGATTCAACAAGCGTTATGCCGCGTGCAAGTGCTGCACGCTGCCCATTCAGCAACCGCTCGGCAAGATCACCAATGTTGTCTCTGGAAGAAGCAAGGCGTGCATTCATTCAAATAAGTCCGGTCAGAAGAATCTCTTCTGACAACCTTGAACAGATGACGCCCCTTTGCAAGTCAGCGACTTGGAGAAGTTGTGGGGCAGGGCAGAACCCTGCACCAGTTCTTCAGGAAGGATACGCGAAGAATAATGCGTTAGCGATAAGTGACAGCAGTACCAGTTGCAGTCACCATCAACATGGAACCGTTGCTGCCAACAGTTTCATAGTCAATGTCGATGCCGATCACAGCATTTGCGCCATAACGCGATGCTTCCTCAGTCATCTCATGCAGCGCAATCTGACGGGCTTTCTTCAGTTCACCCTCGTAGGCGCCGGAACGACCACCGACAATATCGCGAATACCAGCGAACAGATCCTTAAAGACGTTCGCACCCAGAATTGCTTCACCGTGAACAATTCCTTTGTACTCAGAAATCTCTTTGCCATCGAGAGAGTTAGTGGTCGTAGTAAGCATATGTCATCCTCAAATCCGTGCCATGGCCCTCAGCCAGACACACATCAATCCGTTCAATCAAAACCAACAAGCCAAGATCGAAGTGCCCGAGCCCATAAATCAAATGAGCGCTTACCTCATGTAGGAAAGGATCTGGAAAATGCCAGAGGCAACTAACTTAGTCAGATGCGTGAATTTTCTTTTTGCTTGCTTAACTCACGTCTCATCTCGGCCAATTCAACGTGAAGCGCGTCAAGCTTAGCCTCTAGAGCCTGTAAATCCTTAGTGTCCGTCTCTTTGTTCTCATTGATAAAAAGATTAGCAACGATTGTACCTGTCAAAGAGGCAAACATACCAACGCCAACGGTCATCAAAAAAGCTGCGATCACGCGACCTACGGGGGAGACAGGAAAGAAATCTCCATAGCCTACTGTTGTGATGGTAACGAAGGCCCACCAGATAGCATTTCTCAGGGTGAGAATATTTGCGCCTTCTGCGTTTTTCTCTACCTGAAGAACAGCAATTGCGGCAAGGATGACAATCAGGATGGAACTGATGAATACAAGAGTGAGAACGCTGTTTGTTCTCTTATTATAGATGTACCGTACAATGGTATGGGAAGCACGAATTGCGCGAATTATTCTGAAGAGCCTGATTACACGTCCGTATCGTAGAGGGTCTACCAATGGGATGCTCGAAACGAGGTCGATCCAGCCCCATTTCATAAAGTCAACTTTCCGTTCTGCTTTTATGAAGCGGATAAGAAAATCAATAAAGAAGATTCCGCAAATTGCAGTATCTGCGTAAATCAGAAGGGTAATGGTTTCTGCATCAAGGTGCATTGCATCCTGAATAAGAAGCGCAGCAATGACATAAATTGAGAGGATGACAATAAACAAATCAAAAAGATGAGGTGCCGTTTGCAAAGAACGTTGGTTCATTACAGAAAATACCTAAAGTTAAATTTGAACGCTATTCCATCGGGATTGAAAAAAACAATCCGATAGATTTGATGCTGATACTTCCTACTCAACACAATGACTTATGCAATTAATAGTTGCTAGTGTCTACAATGCACTAGCTAGCAAAGACTACCTGATCTTTCCAGATTTCTGGAAACTGGCGAACTTCTCGCTGTAGTCTGGATGCCAACGTGAAAGAGCTGGTCGATTTTCGATAATATCGCCAGCTGCCCAGGCGATCCTCAGCTTGTCGGTGTTGGAGTCCACAGCATTGTCCGGGCACAGAATGTAAAAGTCATCTTCCGCCATACGCTGAAGGAAGTAGTCGACCGTTTGCTCACTGGTCCATGCATCCGTAGGCTTCTCTGGATACTGAGCCATATTTATGCCCGTGTGAGTAAAGCCCGGTACAAAGAGATGCACTGAAATGGGTGCATTCGCCTCTCTAAGCTCATGGCTGAGTTGCTCACTAATGACTTTGATACCTGCCTTGGTCGTGTTGTAGGCAGGATTGCCGGGAGGGGTTGTGATCCCTTGTTTTGAGCCTGTGTTGATCACAACAGCCGGACGGTTTGCGTCCACCATGCGCGGCAGGAAAGCATGAACGCCGTGGATCACACCAAACAGATTTACCGAGATGAGCTTCCGCCAATTCTCCATCTCACCCCAGCTTGAAGATGGAATTTCAATCCCGGCATTGTTCATAAGAATTGCTACATCACCAGCCTCAAAGGCTTTGTCGGCCAACGTTTTCACCTGGCTCTCATCAGAGACATCCGTAGGAACACCAAACACGCTCGCAGAACTGGAAGCAACCGCGCGAACGTCTTTTACAGCTTGCTCAAGTCGCCGTCCGGGCAGATCCGCCAGAACTACGCCTAACCCCTGTTGGGCAAACCGAAGGGCAGATGCTTTGCCGACACCACTCGCTGCACCGGTAACGACTGCTAAACCACCGAGTTCAAGAGCTTCTTTAAACATTGTTATTCGCCTGATGACTGGAAGTTCTATTATGGAAGGAGACCTGCTCTTTCTACCCCACCTGTATGAGCTTTATTCATTAAGGGTTCATTGCAGCACAGATCGCAGGCCTCTGAGAGCCAGTCTGTCACGACCATCTGGCGCAGCAGGAGATTTTTAATTTTGGGGGAGGTGTTCGGGCAAAGCTGACTTGCCATCCGCCGATAGAGTCCAGCGAAGGTAAAGAGCATGAAAGCGAGAACAAAAGTCTCGCATTCATGCTGGGTTAAAAGCAGTCATCAACTGTGGGAGTGCCTATCGGTTGTCACTCAGCCGCTTTTTGCGGCTCGTAGCCAAGTTTGCCGTTGAGTTCGTGGATGAGGCCCTCAGCGGCCTCGGAGATCACAGTCCCTGGAGGGAAGATCGCGGATGCGCCAGACGCATAGAGCTCATCATAATCTTGAGGAGGCACAACGCCGCCTACAACGATCATGATGTCTTCGCGGTCTTCATCAGCCAGTGCCTTTTTCAGAGCGGGTACAAGGGTGAGGTGACCCGCGGCAAGGGAGGAAACGCCAACGATATGCACGTCGTTTTCAACCGCCTGACGGGCAGCTTCCTCAGGTGTGGCGAACAATGGTCCGATATCCACGTCAAAGCCAAGGTCAGCAAAGGCAGAGGCGATAACCTTCTGCCCACGGTCATGACCATCCTGCCCCATTTTAGCAACAAGAATACGCGGGCGGCGACCGTCGTTTTCTTCAAACGCCTCAACCAGTTGCTCAATTCTCGAGATGCTCTCAGACATTTCACCAACCTCGCGCTTATAAACGCCAGCAATGGACTTGATTTCAGCTTTGTGGCGGCCAAACGCGTTTTCCATTGCCAAAGACATTTCGCCAACAGATGCCTTCACACGAGCGGCTTTCACGCAAAGGTCCAGCAGGTTACCCTCACCAGAGCGTGCTGCGTCTTCAAGTGCTTTAAGCGCTGCCTGAGTATCCTCTTCGTTGCGCTCTTCGCGCAAACGATTCAGCTTCTCAATTTGCTTGGCACGAACCTCTTCGTTGTCCACTTTCAGAACTTCAAGCTCTTCTTCGCGATCAGGGCGGAACTTGTTCACGCCCACAACAGTCTGATGACCACTGTCGATACGGGCTTGTGTCTTTGCAGCGGCTTCCTCAATGCGAAGCTTCGGAATGCCTTTCTCAATGGCTTTCGCCATGCCGCCAAGGCTTTCAATCTCTTCGATATGCTTCAAGGCTTTCGCAGCCAGATCAGCGGTCAATCGCTCCACGTAATAAGAGCCACCCCATGGATCGATGGTTTTGGTGGTGCCGCTCTCCTGCTGCAGGAACAGCTGAGTATTACGGGCGATGCGGGCAGAGAAGTCAGTCGGCAACGCCAACGCTTCATCCAGAGCGTTGGTATGCAGAGACTGTGTATGCCCCTGTGTCGCTGCCATCGCTTCAACCGTTGTCCGGATAACGTTGTTGAACACATCCTGCGCCGTCAAAGACCAGCCAGAGGTCTGGGAGTGTGTTCGCAGTGACAAACTCTTTGGGTTCTTTGGCTGGAAGTTCTCCTGCATCAGCTTCGCCCAGATCAGGCGCGCTGCACGCAGTTTTGCAACTTCCATGAAGAAGTTCATACCAATCGCCCAGAAGAAGGACAGGCGCGGAGCAAAGGTATCAATATCCATGCCTGCAGCCACGCCAGCACGAGCATACTCAATGCCATCTGCAATGGTAAAGGCCAGCTCCAGATCAGCCGTCGCACCCGCTTCCTGCATATGATAACCGGAAATGGAGATCGAGTTGAACTTCGGCATATTCTCCGATGTATAGGCAAAAATGTCGGAGATGATGCGCATGGAAGGTACAGGCGGATAGATATAGGTATTCCGCACCATGAATTCTTTCAGAATGTCATTCTGAATGGTCCCGGAAAGCTTTTCAGAAGGCACACCTTGCTCTTCAGCAGCCACGACATAAAGGGCCATAACGGGCAAAACCGCACCGTTCATGGTCATGGACACACTCATCTTGTCCAGTGGAATGCCGGAGAAGAGCGTGCGCATGTCATAGATGGAGTCAATGGCAACACCCGCCATACCCACATCACCTGCAACACGTGGGTGATCACTGTCATAACCGCGGTGCGTTGCCAGATCGAACGCGATGGAAAGACCTTTTTGCCCAGCTGCCAGATTGCGACGATAAAAGGCGTTGGAATCTTCCGCAGTCGAGAACCCGGCATACTGGCGCACAGTCCATGGTTGCTGCACATACATGGTTGGGTATGGCCCGCGCATATATGGCGGCAAGCCTGGCCATGTGTTCAGGTGTGTCAGGCCATCAAGATCCTGAGGCCCATAAGCAGGCTTAACAGCAATACCTTCCGGCGTATTCCATGTGGCTTGTGCGTCAGTGGAGGCAGACACGGCGCAGTCTTTGTAATCAATCTGGGTGTAGTCAGGAAACAAGCTCATCAAATTGCCTCCACTTCATCAGCCAGCGAAACGCCAACCACTTCAAAACATGTCTTCAATTCAGCAAGCATATCACAGCCTTGGTATATGGTCCCATCAAGGCCATTCTCGGTCAGTTCAGGAAGAAGGTCCTTCGGACGCCCGGCCAGTGTAATGCGTTTCGCCCCAGCTGCTTTCAATTGTTTCAGAACAGTCACAGCCTGCTCTTCGTAAACCTTGTCAGAGGAGCACAAACACACAACCTTGGCATCGCTGATGCGGAAACAGGAGATCATGTCATCAAGGCTGTCAAATTGCTTGCCACCACCACTGACAAACCCGCCAGTTGCATAAAAGTTGCTGGCAAATGCTGCGCGGGCTGTATGCTGAGCAACCGGCCCAAGCGTTGCCAAAAAGACTTTCGGCGGGTTGCCCTGAGCTTCCTGGAAGGCCTCGGCTTTGTCGCGGAGACTCTCAAATGGTGCTGCCAGACGAGAAAGCTTCAGAGCCTGACAATCATTATCGCCCAATTGTTTGCGGCTGGCCTGAATGTCAACAAGACCAGCACCCTCAGTCAGGGCTTTGGCAACAGCCTCAATCAACTGCCCGTCTGCGCTTGGTTCTGGTAAGTCCATGCGTGTTGCAATCTCACCAATCTGGTCTGCATCTGCTTTCAGCACGTCAACATCAAGCTCGCCCAGGTTCGGGAAAGCGCTTGTGCCAGTCAGTGGATGACGCCCCGTCGCGACCAACTTGTCCTCTTCATGTCTGGCCGTCGTAACATCAGAATAGATCACGCCAGACGCCAGTGCCCCAAGCACGCCGCCTTCCTTCTCTATCTTCTGGAAGTACAACCATGCCGCATTGGCAAGGTCCTCAGTGCGCTCTTCAACCAAACCACTCCCGGCAGCAGGATCACTGACCTGCGCCAGATTGCTTTCTTCAATTAAAATGAGCTGGGTGTTACGGGCTATGCGCCGAGCAAATGCATTCGGCAAACCAAGAGGGCTTGTGAAGGGAAGAACGCTCACACTGTCAGCACCACCAATCCCGGCTGCAAATGCAGCAACTGTGGTGCGCAGCATATTTACCCAAGGATCGCGCTTGGTCATCATACGCCAGCTGGTTTCCATATGAAGATGGAGCGGTTGGGAGGGCAGCTGAGCAGCATTTAGCAAACGAGACCAGAGCTGGCGCATCGCACGCGCTTTGATGATGGTGCCGAACTGGTCAGCACTCGCACTTAGGCAGGCTGATACATGTCTTGGAAGATCCTCGGCAGACACACCGCCTTTTTCCAGCGTGCGCATATAATAGAGCAGGCTGGACAGGATGAGGCCAAGCTCTTGAACGCTGTTAGCGCCTGCATCGTGGTAGCAACGTCCATCGCTGCGCAAAAGGCTGCCCTGAAGGCCGTTGTTGCGGGCGTATCCCGCAAGATCCTGAGCACGCAGTTCGAGCCGCTCAAAGGAATTACGAACCCGCCCGGAGTTGACAAACACACTCAACGGATCGGAGACACCATGAACTGTCAGCTGGTTTGGCTCGATATCCAGACGCTTGCAGGCTTCAATGAGAAGCGCAAGTGTTGCGCTGCCCTCATAACCACATTCAAGACGAAAATCGATCAGGTCAGGTTTGACCCCCTCAAGGAGGTTCAGCATATCGTCTATACGCTGAACACTCAGCCCACCACTCAGAACACGTGGGGAGGCGGGAAGAACCAACTCAATGCTGTCTGCGCCTCCTTCAAGGTCTTCAAGCATCTGGGCGTTGGCCTCGGAAATGATGGGATGATCACTTCGCTGAACGATCTTCCAAGGGTGAGAGCACTCCCTCAATTGCAATGGAGCACTGTCCGTGCGCCCTTGGTATAATGGCTTGTTCTCAAGGCCACCGGCAATTGGTGTGTTTAAGGCATCCAGTGCCGCGCCTTTGAGGGCACGCAGAGCAGATGCTTCCCAGTCGCTGTGCGTCGCTTCTAGGAAATCGCTTGGAAAATCAATATTTTGCATGTCCATCCCATGTCCTTCTGATAACTTTATACGAAGGAACCTTTGATGGTTTCAAGCTATGCGTTAGGACGAGATTGGAAAACAACTGCCTCAAACACTGCGTAAATTGCAGAACTACTGATGTGACAATGGTTAGATAGTTTTCGCATTAGCTTAATTTATCCTAAACTTGTCGCAATTGACCCTAGGGCATGTAACGCTGTTACTATTGCCGAGAGCTAAGCAGTAGTTTCGTACTCTTACTATAGATATTTCGGAGTTTCTGCGAAATAGCTCCTAGTTAAACTGTTGGGGTAATGCGTTTCTGGGGCAACAGTGGGGCCACTATTTACAAGTACTCTGAATACTTGGAGGTCAGTTGATCTACCTCCGAAAATGAGAATGACGGTATTGCCGAGATTGCTGTAATAACAAGTGGTCTAAGAGTAATGCAAAATACAAGAGATGGTTACATCTTGTAGAAGCGAGGCAACTCAAAGAATTGCCAGCAAACTACAAAATACAGCGATTAACAGGCGTGCAATTTATTTTCTGAGCATGAGATACGGCAACTGTCATAACTCCGCGATGATGCAGTCCTGCGCTGAATAACCATTCAAAATGAAGAGTTTTCGAATTTACCTGCGCAAACCATCGGTTTGCGAAAGTTAGTTGGCATGCCTTCGGTATGTCAGGTGGGCAAGTGCGTCTTCAATCCAGCAGCACACGAGCGAGTGCCGAGCGGATAGAAACGGGAAGGCAGGGCAAATGAACGATACTTCAGATATCGAAGCAAAGGTAAAAGCGATTTCAGAAGCACGGGCAGCGAAACCGGTTCTGGATATTGTGGAGTCCTATTTAAGGCGATTGGGTGCGTCCCATATCCTGATCACAGGTCTACCTATGCCAAACAGAACAATTGACAGTTTGGTTCATAGGTTCAGATGGCCTGATGAAAGAAACGGCGGAGTCGAGCGGACAACGCTGAGTGCTGGTGACAGTGCGTTGATGTTGGGACTATCCGGCAATCGCCCGGTGGTCTGGTCCGTATCCAGCACGGACACTGGCAACTCCGAGCTCTTTGCAGCAATTGGTGAAGGTGCACGAGTCATGGTGATCCCGGTAGATGCTCTTCATCCGTTCCAGGCAATGGTGGTTGGTGCAGGGCATCAGATCGCCGCTGAACCTTATGATCTGGCATCGCTGGAAATTGTATGCTCGGCAGCATTCCGGCGCTTGTTCGAGCTGGGCGTGATCTCTGATCAAAGACCGGGAGATTTGTCAGCACGCGAACGCCGTGTTCTGGAATTGACCGCGCTAGGCAAGACGGCTCATGAGATCGCGGAACTTCTGGAGATTTCACAAAGAACGGTTCATGCGCACCTGCAAAACGCAAGTGCCAAGCTCAATGCATCAAATAAGACCCACACGGTGGTTGAAGCATTGCGCTACGGACAGATCAAAATCTGACCAAAACGTTCTCTCAGAACTGGTGAAAAGCAGGCTCATTTTAAATGCGTCTGCTTTTTGCGTGAGCGAATTATATGGAGAGGCTATGATCTGAGTTACACCACGAAAGTCCCAAGACACCTATGTTATTTCTGCAAGTCCGGGTACACGAGCAACGATTTCATCTGTCATTTTTGGACCGACTTTTTCGCGAGTATATTGAACGGTTTCTTTCGCAACCTGCTGAATTTCTTCAACCGAGAGTCCAAGGCTGGTCATCTCATTCAAGGCAGCCAATACGCCAACACTGGCATTCATTTTGCTGGCAAGACCGCCCAGAAGCCCTTTGTTCTCAGTGGCTTCATCAATAGCAAGAAAGCCCTCGGCAGCAGGGAAGGCCTCCAGCAAAGCTTCGACTTCTTCTTTACTGCTGTTTTTGGCAATGAAGTTCAGCATGATCCCAACAGCAGGTTGAGCCTTCGCAGGATCCAGCCCGGTTCTTTCGGTAATGCGATCAACAAGTACGTGCATTGTAATCTCCTGTCCCCTAATGAATCTAATATAGTGATCATCGGGTGCAATGTTAGAGACAACGGAACAGGCGCAGGGCAACTCTGTGTTACCATCCCTTAAAAATCAGGCCTGGTCTCGCGTGTTTCCTTCAAATTCCGCATCGCATGGCCTCTTATGTGCCTTCGTTGTACAAAGTATCGCTCACGCACCTTAAAAGAGTTTAACCGACCTGTTTAAACAGTGCATCGGAATTACAAGTGGTTACCAAGGCAAAGCCGTAGCTTTGGCTTTGAAAATTATGTTAGAGCTTCTAACAGCCTCATATCTACGCAATGACCTGCGTCCTATCCCATCCTACAGGTGATAAACACGAGCCTGCACTACAAAGGAATGAACCATGTCGAATCTCGACAAAGTCCTTGATCGTATTGACCAAAATCTGGATCAAAGTCTCGATCGGTTGTTTGACCTCCTGCGCATCAAAAGCATTTCTACCGACCCTGAATATAAGGGTGATTGCCGCGAAGCAGCGGAGTGGATGGCCAGAGAACTGACAGCAATTGGCATTCCTTCAAAGGTCAGAGACACCACTGGCCACCCAATGGTTGTTGGTCATCGCGTCGCTGATGGAAAGCCGGGTCCACACGTTCTGTTTTATGGTCACTACGACGTGCAGCCAGTTGATCCGATTGAACTTTGGAATGCTGATCCGTTTGACCCGCAGGTTGTTACCCGTGAAGACGGCTCTAAAATGATCGTCGCTCGTGGGGCAAATGATGACAAAGGCCAGTTGATGACCTTTGTTGAAGCTGTCCGCGCGTGGGTTGAAGAATCTGGTGATGTTCCGATCAACATCTCTGTTCTGCTCGAAGGTGAGGAAGAAAGCGGTTCTCCATCCCTTCAGCCATTCCTGGATGCAAACAAAGAAGAGCTGTCTAAAGATCTGGCACTCGTTTGTGATACCTCCATGTGGGACAAAGATACTCCTGCAATCTCCGTCATGCTGCGTGGTTTGGTTGGTGAAGAAATCACCCTGAAGGGCCCAAGCAAAGACCTTCACTCTGGTATGTATGGGGGCGCAGCACGCAACCCGCTTCACGTTCTTTCTGATATGGTCGCTGGTCTGCGTGACGAAAACGGGCGCATCACGCTTCCTGGCTTCTACGATGGCGTTTTGGAACTGCCAGAAGACGTCAAGAAAATGTGGGATAATCTCGGCTTTTCTACTGAGGAGTTCCTTGGTGGCATCGGCCTAAAAGATCTTGGGGGCGAGAAAGACCGCTCTGGCCTGGAGCAGATCTGGGCACGCCCAACCTGTGAGGTAAATGGCTTGTGGGGTGGGTATACCGGTGCGGGCTTCAAAACAGTTATCCCTGCAGAAGCACATGCAAAAATCTCCTTCCGTCTGGTGGGTGATCAGGACCCTGAGAAAATCAGAGAGGCATTCCACTCTTACCTCAAGTCCAAAACACCAGCTGACTTTGAGTTGGAACTGCATCCTCATGGTGGTGATCGTGCGCTGCGCATGGACTTTGATGCACCCGCTCTGGCCAAAGGCCGCGCTGCGCTCTCTGCTGAATGGGACAAGCCTGCGGCTTTGGTTGGCTGCGGTGGTTCCATTCCGATTGTTGGTAGCTTCAAACGTACGCTTGACATGGATAGCCTGCTGATCGGCTTCGGTCTGGATGAAGACCAGATCCACTCACCAAACGAAAAGTACGAGCTGAAGAGCTTTCACAAAGGCATCCGTTCCTGGGCGCGTGTTCTGGAAGAGCTGGCGAAGTAATCAGTCATTGAAAATTTCTGGCTCTGGATTGCTTAGTGCAGAGCCAGCATCTTTGAATTGAAGTTGTATTTTGGGCTCAGCCGACTGGAGAATTGAAATGGCATCTATCTGCGTGTTTTGCGGATCATCAATCGGGAAACGTCCGGAATATGAAGCTGCTGCCCGCGTTTTGGGCACCGAAATTGCAAAGCGCGGCAATCGTCTCGTTTATGGGGGGGCTGAGGTCGGGTTGATGGGTGTCGTTGCAAATGCAGCGCTGGAAGCCGGCGGAGAAGTTGTTGGCGTATTACCAGAAGCACTTGCAGCAAAAGAACTGGCGCACAGAACTCTAACGGACCTACACATTGTCGGCTCTATGCACGAGCGTAAAGCGATGATGGCTGATCTGTCTGATGCGTTTGTGGCACTGCCAGGTGGCATCGGCACCATGGAAGAGCTCTTTGAGGTTTGGACATGGGGACAGCTCGGCTACCACAACAAGCCATGCGGCCTTTACAATGCGAACGGTTTTTACGGTCGCATGCTGGCATTTCTGGACTTCATGGAAGAAGAAGCGTTCATGAAGAAAGCACACCGTGACATGCTGTTGGTTGGTGACAATCCGACCCAGCTACTGGACCAGATTGAAAACTATCAGGCGCCGATCGGCCATAAATGGATCACACGCGCCGAAACTTGATAGCTTACTGCTCTGCAGGACTGATTATCTCCTGATTAAAGCATGTTGCGTGAATGCATATGACTGCAACGTGCTTTAATCTTGCAAATATCGAGGAAGGCGGGAAGGTTCGTTTGTCAGGTAAAGCGCGCCCAGCAAAAAAATGAAGCCGGTAGCTTGTCCGATACCTAAAGGCTCTGCAAAGACCCAATACCCTGTCAGGATTGCCAATCCAAACTCAATGAAGCCGGTGGTGTACGCTGTCTTTCTACCAGATTTGTCTGAGCTTCCATAGGCAAGTAAAAGCTGCGGCAACAATCCTGCAATCAGTGCCAGCCCAAGAATTGGAAGGGTACTCGGCATGGAACCTGCACTGTCCCAAACCTTGAGTTCGATAAGCGCAAACGGAAAAGCGGTCAAAATCGCTCCGGCAAAAATGCAAGCGGCAATGGATAACGAGGGTAGGTAACTCGGGGTTCTTCGGCTGACCATCTGCAATCCGCCATAACACAAAGGCCCAACCAACCCGATTGCAACGGCGACAAAATCCACATCAGGCAATGGTGTTGAAGCAATGATGATCAGCAGTGCTCCAAACACCAGTCCAAGCGTGAGTTTGTCACTGCCTCTCAACTTTTCACCGCCAATAGCTCTCAGAATCACCAGAAGTGCGGGATAGGAGAAAAATAGGCTGGCAGCCAGATAGATCGGCAAAACGCTCAGAGCATAAAAATAGCTCCATGCGCCAAGTCCCATTATCATACCGAACAGCACATAATGTCGGCTGCTTGGGCCGGACTTAAGCGCTTGTGGCAGGTAGGGAGCAAGCAACACTGCTGGCAGAATATAGCGCAAGAGAACTGCTGCGCCAGGTGAGATTCCGGCAGCAAAGCCGATCTTTGCAAAGTAGGGGATGCTTCCAAAACAGGCAGCACCCAAACCCAACGCAATCAGGCCCACAAACCTGTGGCCTTTGCCTCCACTATTAAATCCATGAAACATGAAGTCTAAGTAACGCCGATTGCTTCTACTCTGAAATAGGTTCTGGCCTCAAAGCCGCCACAAATATGAAACCTGCACGGGCTAAGAGCAAGTTTATTCGCTGAGCCAGCCGAGTTCGAGCTCAGATGGCCACAGAAAACACACCTGCAAAGAGGTTTATGCCAATTCAAGGTCAGGTGTACTCAAGGTTCAACCCAGTGCAGGAAGTCCGCTCAGGTCTTTCAAAACAGCAGATGGCGCCAGGTCTGTATATTCATCTGGCATCTGAGAGCGATTGATCCAGACCGTCCGCATACCGTACTTTGTTGCACCTGCGATATCCCAGCGGTTGCTGGACTGGAATGAAATCGCTTCCGGATACATACGGAAATGAGTGGTCACAAGATCATAAACATCTGGATGCGGCTTGTAGGTTTGCACCGGATCAACCGAGAAGACTTCGTCAAAGGAATCCGTGATACCAGCGTTCTTGAGGGCACCATCCATCATCTTCATTGGAGCGTTTGACAGGATCGCGAGCTTGGAACCACGTTCACGCAGATCTTTCAGAAGTTGAGGAACTTCCGGATAGCAATCCAGTTCCCAGTAAGCGGCCAACAGCTCATCGCGGGCGCTTCTGTTTGCTTCTGGTACAAGCGCAAATGCAGTGTCCAGAGCTTGAACTGTCAGCTCCCAGAAATCTACATACTGCCCCATAAGGGAACGAACCCAGGAGTACTCCAGCTGCTTCTCACGCCAGATGGATGAGAGTTTTTTGCCTTCAGGACCCACGGCACCCATGTGTTTTCTGGCGGCAGCATGCACGTCAAAAAGAGTTCCATAGGCATCAAAAACATAAACTGAGTGGCTCATCTCTGCTCTCCGGCTTTGCACCAAGCGTCAAGATTGGCAAATTCCAACACCTCTAAGAAAGCCATGTCATGCGTGTTCGTCAAGGCATGGTAAATACGTGCTCCCTATGCTTTGGGCGCAAAAATTTAACAATTGTCCCAGGAAACCAACATTTGACTCCAAAATTGCTGGTATGCGCACAAAACACGGCCAGAATCTTTAGCCAGCTCTCACGAAGGTTGCGGCAATCTCAAAAGTCTTCAAAACACGATTGCGTTAAAACTGTGCAAAAGAACAAAGAAGAAGCGTCAGGCCTGTAAACTACACGTAAGTCACAAGTCGCAATGTAATTGCGTTTTCTCACCATTTATGTAGGTGCAGTGATATTTAGTTGCGTTTCAAAGCTGAATTAACTGCGGGATATAACTTTGAGCCTGTTCGTGTTGGGCATGATGACCGCTCCTTGATGCTTTATCTTCTTTGTCGAGAGTATGGTTGACCCCATTTGAATTCTCAGGTCGACTGACAAAATATAATTGGGCGGGGCCTTTCAGGCTCATAAGCCGACTTTTGAGGAGAGATTAATTATGGCCGAAATGTCGAAGACTCGGACATGGGTTGAAGGCAAATGGTACGAGGGCAATCCACCACTGATCGGTCCGCGTACGCATTCTTTTTGGTTGGGTTCGAACGTATTTGATGGTGCCCGTGGATTTGAAGGCGTTATGCCTGATCTTGATTTGCATTGTGAACGTCTGAACCGGTCTGCCGTAAACCTTGGTATGAAACCAACCATGCGCTTTGAAGAGATGGTTGAGCTTGCGACAGAAGGCATGACCAAGTTTGAAGCAGACGAAGCAGTTTACATCCGTCCGATGTATTGGGCTGAACACGATGGTCCTGGTATTATTGACGGTGACCCGGAATCAACTCGCTTCTGCATGTGCCTGTTTGAAGCTCCAATGCCCCCCAAAGGTGCATCCAACAGCCTGACACTGTCTCCGTTCCGCCGGCCAACAATGGAGTCTATGCCAGTTAATGCTAAAGCTGGCTGCTTGTATCCAAACAATGCGCGTGCATCGCGTGAAGCAAAGTCTCGTGGCTTTGACAATGCAATCATGCTGGATGCTCTGGGCAATGTTGCGGAGCTGACCTCAGCTAACATTTTCATGGTCAAGGATGGTGAGGTGCTCACCCCTTACTGGAATGGCACCTTCCTGAATGGCATCACCCGTCAACGTATTATCAAACTGCTGAGCAGTGCGGGTTATAACGTGCATGAAACAACACTGACCTTTAAAGACTTCCTCGAGGCTGATGAGATCTTCTCAACCGGTAACTACGGCAAGGTGGTTCCTGTCCACAAACTGGAAGACCGCACAATGGACCATGGTCCTGTTGCTGCCAAAGCAAGAGAACTCTATTGGGAGTTTGCGCACGCCAAAGTGGCTGCATAATCTCAAGAACTAGCAAATTACGAAGGGAGGCCGTTGCCTCCCTTTTTTATGCCGGTGTGAAACGCTTGATTGTGAGTAACGCGGCAAGAATGAGAGCACCAGCAGCGACTAGCGAGGCCAGCAAGAAGTCGCCGTTCAGCTCATATAGGTAACCGGCAAAGCTCGGGCCAAACATCTGGCCTAAACCAAAGGCAGCGGTCATCAGACCGACGATCTGGCGAGGGTTAGAACTTGCAAGACGACGGGCCTCAACAAGTCCGATCGATGTAATGCCAACAAACGTACCACCCAACAAGATCGCAGCCGCGGAGAGCCCGGCAATAGTTGGCATCAGTACACTTAAAGCTACGCCAATGGCTTCGAGTGTGCAGGCAACTGCAATTGCCCGGCCATATCCAATACGGACTGCGAGCTTCTCCCAAAAGAAGACGGAAGGGATGATAGCAAGTCCAACCAGCAGCCAGCCAAGAGATTGCATTGGCGCCAGCTCAGGCGTCGAACTAGCCAATGCGCCGAGGAATGTGGCGGTGATGACGTAGCCAAAACCGAAGCAGCCGTAAGCAAAGATCAAGCGCCACGCACTCAGGTTCAGTGGCTTGGCCGTAGCCTCTGCTTGGATGGCATGCGAAGCTGATTGAAGATGAAGCTCTTTTCGTGGAGGCAAAAGAAACGGCACGCACAATGAGAGTAGAAGACTGAGCGCACCGCTTGCGACCCAAAGCTGAGATGAACTTTCCAAGCTTGTACCAAGCCATTCAATCATAAGGGACGAACCGGCTATGCCTATGCCTACCCCAGTGAAATGGATCGGAAAGAAATGAAGGCTGCGGGTCTCTGCTAGCCGTTGCATGACTATATTTGCGACCAATACAAATGCATAAGCGCTTGCCAGCCCAGCTAGAAAGCGAATGACAACGAACCAGTAAGCGCCAAGGCTAAACGCCATGAGAAAGGTGACTACGGTGCTCGTGATTAACGCGATCATGAAGATACGATAGGGACCGCCGGGCAGGGGAGCGCGAGCTGCCAGCAATGCTCCAAGCAGATAACCAAGATAATTGGAGGAGGCGATAAAACCTGCGCTGACTTCGTTTAATGTACCGTCTTGCAACATGAACGGCAAAACCGGTGTATAGACAAATCTTCCGATACCCATGACTGCAGCCATAGCAAGGCACCCGCCCACCGCAGAAAGGACTGCAAACTGGTCTTTTTCGGGCGTAGTGGATGTTTTCATGAGTTTTTCGGAGGCATCTGTCACAAATTGATTCCTTATAAGCCGCAGAAAACAGCCATTAATGTGACCTCACAGCTCCTATAATTTCCAACTTAGAAGTTCTACTTACAAAAAAACAAGAAAAATATTTGCAAATTATGCTCTTCACCCGTTGCTCATACGGAAAAACATCACTATTTTGCACCATGAGTTGCAGCGCTGATCGGTTGTAAAACCGAAAAGTACTGCGCCTAAACTTTCCTTTCCCATGGAGGTAAACCATGTCTTTCGCTCTTGAAGACCTGCCATACGCATACGACGCTCTGGCCCCTTATATGTCTGCTGAAACTCTCGAGTTCCACCATGACAAACACCATATGGCTTACGTAACCAACGGCAACAAGCTGCTCGAAGGTTCAGGTCTTGAAGGTAAAAGCCTTGAAGAGATCGTTAAAGAAAGCTACGGCACCAATGCAGGCCTGTTCAACAACGCTGGTCAGCACCTTAACCACCTGCACTTCTGGAAATGGATGAAGCCAAATGGCGGCGGTTCTTCCCTGCCAGGCGTTTTGGCTAAGAAGTTTGACGAAGACCTCGGTGGCTTCGACAAGTTCCGCGCTGACTTCATCAACGCTGGTGTAACTCAGTTTGGTTCCGGTTGGGCATGGCTCGCTCTTAAAGATGGCAAGCTCGTAGTGATGAAAACACCTAACGGTGAAAACCCAATCGTACACGGCGCAACCCCAATTCTTGGCTGCGACGTATGGGAACACTCCTACTACATCGACTACCGCAACGCGCGTCCTAAGTACCTGGAAGCGTTCGTTGATAACCTGATCAACTGGGAATACGTGGAAGAGCTGTACTCTGAAGCTGTTTAATCCCAAAGACAGATTATAATCAAGGCGGCCTCGTGCCGCCTTTTTTGTCTCGATGGCTTTGATTTTTTAAATTGTCACTATTGACAGTTAATTAATTGGAGCCTATCTCTACTCGTGTCCGATGAGTGAAAGCACATACCCATGCCGCGTCCAAGTGTTCAATCCGCCAGACTGAATGAAATCGTTGAAGCTGCTGCAAAATGCGTTGCTCAATATGGTTTGGAAGGTGTGACGCTGGATCGCATTGCTGATGAAACCGGACTGAAACGACCGCTTATCCGGCATCACGCCGGTAATCGGGAAGAGATAATAAACGCTGTTGTAACCCATGTTCTGTCAGGCTTTAGTGAGCTAACGACAATGTTCGCAAACGCTTTGCCAGCAAAACGTGGTTCCTACGCTGCCGTTGACCATCTGTTTGATGATCGTGGCCACTCTGATCCAGCTGAGATGATGGTATTCCAATCCATCGTCGCAGCAGCAGACAGGTTTCCTGCTGAGGCAGAAGCTCTTCTGAAATGGGTTGGTGATTTTACAGCAGTTGTCGTCGAGGCAATTAAACGAGACTTTCTTGAAGTGGAGAGTGAAGCTGCCGAAACCGTTGCCCATGGCATCGTAGCGCTCTACTTCAACGTTGATTCCTTGGCTCCCCTCAAGCCGCCACATGCGTGGAGGCGTTATGCAAAAAATGCAGCATTGCTGCTGTTGAGGTCCTTGGAAGATAATGCAGGTAGTCAAAGAGCTCCTTAGAAAGATAATCAGCTACGGCAAGTGGCGAACCATTTTTGCTCTGATCCTGATTGCCGCCTCGCTTTATTACGGCTGGCAATGGGTTTGGGGTGCGCTTTTCCTCCTTTGGACATTTAGAGCGTGGCGGAGCCAGTCCGTCTATGTTGTCGAAACTCTCACACGTGGTGATAACCCGTTCCTGTTCTGGATCACGATCATCCTGTGGGCGACGCTTTCGCTCTACCTCATCCTCGCAGACTTGATAATGAAGCTAGGAGGCGTTCCCCATGTCTACTCATAGCAACGGTATGCCCGTTCTGCCCAAAGAGGCCTACACTTCGCAAGAGTGGTTTGATCGAGAGCAGGCCCAAATTTTCTCCAAAACCTGGTCGCTCGCAGGCTTTCGGGAAGACATCACTGAACCGGGCCAATACATCTCCGTTCAGGCTGGCCTGAACAATATCTTCATCGTAATGGGTCGTGACCATCGCTTGCGTGCGTTTCACAACATCTGCCGCCACAGAGGCACTCAGCTTCTGCGGGCTGAAGGCAAAACGCAAAAGGCGATCACATGCCCTTATCATGACTGGACTTATGACCTTGAAGGCAATCTGATTTCTGTCCCGGAACAGGAAAAAGAGTTCCCAGATATCGATCTGTCCTGCAATGGTTTGAAAAAAGCATCTGTCGATATCTGGCGTGGAATGCTCTGGGTGCACCCAGATGAGAATGCTCCATCCATCATCAATTGGTTTGGAGAGGTAGAGCCATATCTTGCACCATATGATCCAGCCGGATTAATTGAGACGGAAGAGGGCTACTCAAAGCACGAGATCAAGGCCAACTGGAAGATCATTGTCGAGAATTACATCGACGGATATCATCTTGCACACCTGCATTCTCATACGCTCAACATGTATGACCACTCGAAGATTGAGTGCGAGTTCATCGGCCCGCACTTCGCCTTCTGGGAGCCTCTTGCAGATTTCTATGCTGCTGAGGTGGAGAAAGTCACACCAATGCCGCTCATTCCGGGCATCCCAAAAGATAAAATGGGGGCCTGGGTGCCAATGTTGTTCCCCGGGATTGGATTGGGTGAATCTGAAAACTCATGGTCCACCTTCCATATAACGCCAATTGCCCCGGACAGATCCATGGTTGAGATACGGACACGTGTAGCAAATGAATCCACTTGGGCCTTCACAAAAGCGGCCATGGCATCAGCCTCCTTCTGGGATAAGCATCTGGGCGCAAAATACAACGAAGACCCAAAAGTAGATCCAATGTCGTCTGGCGACTTTATGCAGGAAGATATCTATGCCTGTGAGCAGCAGCAGAAGTCCCTGCAAAGCCCATACTTCGAGCACGGTCCATCCTCCAAGCACGGTGAAAAGCCCGTTCGCGATCATCAGCGTGTCGTGGCTGAATGGGTGGAGCGTAAACCGTGAGAAATATCACTTATTCACTGAGGGTTTCAGAGGTTATCTCTGAAGCAAAGCATGCGAAAACTATCAGGTTTGACGTCCCTGCAGAGCTGAAGGAGGAGTTTCTCTGGAAGCCAGGACAGCACATCACCATTGAGCTGGATGTAAATGGTGAGAAGGTACGTCGTCCCTTCACGATTTCAGCGGCCCCCAGTCGCGGCAAAGCGCTACAGATCACAGTCAAACCCAATCCAGATGGCCTTGTCTCCAGATATCTTTGCTCAAAGGTGAAGGCAGGTCAGCAGCTAAATGTGATGCCACCCTTCGGAGGTTTCACGCTTGAGCCTCAGAAAGACCAGCAAAGAACGCTCTACTTCTTTGCTGGTGGAAGTGGAATTACACCGGCTGCAGCCATGATTGAAGCAGCATTGGACAAAGAGCCACGTTCGAAACTGTTCTTGCTATATGCGAACCGGACAGCTGATGACATCATCTTTAAGGAACAACTGGAGCAATTGGTAGAGCGCTTCTCATCTCAGCTGGAAGTCAGACATATTCTATCAAAACCGTCCATGTGGTCTATGTTTTCACCCTGGAAATCTGGCCGGATAACCAAAGACGTAACCGTGGAGTATTTGTCCGAATGCCGCCCGGTTGCTCAGAATACGCAATACTTTATTTGCGGTCCTGGCACCTTGAACGCAGATGTGCGCAAGGCTCTTCAAAACTGCGATGTTCCGACAGATCGTATCCATGCAGAGAGTTTTGGTGGAAGCCTTGAAACGCAAAAAGAAGTGTCCAGCGTACCAGCTCTGCTGAAGCTCGATTATTACGGCGAAGCCATCGAGCTGGAAGTTGCAAAGGGACAGTCGGTCATGAATGCTGTCCGGGCAGCGGGCTTGGAGCCACCTTACTCCTGCCAGTCAGGAATCTGCGGAGCGTGCCGGGCGCAGATCAAGAGCGGCGCGGTAAACATGCAGGCCAGAATGGCTTTGGAAGACTCTGAAGTCGCCAAAGGGGCTATTCTGACCTGCCAATCCTATGCAAAAACCGCAGAACTATCGATCAGCTTTAAGTAATTCAAGATCCGAACAGCTTGGCGAAGAAGCCCTTTTCATACCCAAGCTGACACCGGGATGTAATGATCTGATCTAAAACTCCGTTCATGAGATAGAGGAACGCTTCGCACTCATTCTGAGTTGTGAAGCAAGCCTCTGTCGAAACGTTGTAGGGCTGATTATCACTCAGGACGCGCCCGCCAACATTTGCTTGCCATATATTGGTTGCGCCGTGTTCTGCAGTCGCAATGGAACAATCATACTGAGTGCCTCTCACACGCGGCATAATCGGCCCAGTACGAGGTATGAGCTGTCGTTCCAGATAATTGGTGCTTGGTGGTTGACTGCAGCTTACAAGAAAAAGAGACGCTGCTGCAAAGCAGGCGAGTGGGGCAATTGTCTTCATTTACTCAACGCTTTCGGGCCTTATCGGCCTCTTCTGTCAAAGTTATTTTTAAAACCAGCCAAAAAGACCTTTGTAATATCCGTGCTGGCAGCTGGCACTGCGCGTAAGTTCCAAATACCCACGCATGAAATTCAGATAAGCCTGACACTTCTTCATTGTACGGAAGCAGGCAACGCTGGAGATATTGCGGCTGGGATCGCTGAAATATCCGGTCACAAACGCCTGATAAACATTCTCTGCCCCATCCTCTTTCACTCTGATCCGACAATCATACTGCGACCCATAAATCCGCGGCGCCGACCGCAAGTCATTCGGGATCAGATGATTAAACGGATAAAGCTTATTGTTGACCTGAGCGGCTGTGGGCGCAGGCAGCATGATGGTAAGAAGCAAGATAACCAGAATGGCACGCACAGGATGTTCCAGACTTTTTTGTTGTTTATGTCTTTAACATTGAGCGCCAAGAGGAGTTAAAGCTCCTCATTCGACCAAACAATCTTAGTCCTATGTTGGTTCCAGTATTCTTAACGGAGTTTTTGAACTGAGAATAAGGTTAAGGTAAACTTGCAGCTATATTAAATAGAAAAGGCGCCGTTTGAGGCGCCTTTTTGAAATTGCTCTTTGAGGGTTGGTTAGGCCTTGCCAGTTTGTTTCAAAGCAAAGGCATAGACCAATGCGACCTCTTTCAGGCGGTCAAAGCGGCCTGATGCGCCGCCGTGTCCAGCATCCATGTTGGTGCGCAACATCACTAGACTATCGTTACTCTTCTTCTCACGCAGTGTCGCAACCCATTTGGCTGGTTCCCAATAGGTAACGCGCGGATCTGTCAGGCCTCCAAGTGCGAAGATCGCCGGGTAGTCTTTCGCTTCCACGTTATCAATAGGAGAATAGGACGCGATGTACCCATACGCGCTCTTATCACGGATCGGATCACCCCATTCTGGCCATTCAATCGGGGTGAGCGGTAAGGTATCGTCCAGCATTGTGGTAAGTACGTCCACGAATGGAACTTCAGCAATCATCGCTGCAAAAGCCTCTGGTGCCATGTTTGCGCATGCGCCCATCAACATGCCACCAGCTGAGCCTCCATGGGCTACGATCCTGTCATGAGCGGTGAAGCCTTCGCTGGCCAGGAACTTTGAGGCTGCGATGAAGTCATAAAAGGTGTTCTTCTTGAACTCACGACGCCCGTTCTTGTACCATGCATAGCCTTTGTCTTTGCCGCCACGAATGTGCGCAATCGCATAAACAAAACCACGATCAACCAGCGACAGAGCATTGGTGGAGAAGCTTGCAGGAATTGAAATACCGTAGGACCCATAACCGTAGAGCAGGCATGGGGCGCTACCATCAAGAACTGTCGAGCGTTTGTAGAGTAAGGAAACCGGAACCAGAGTGCTATCATGGGAAGGAGCCATCAAACGGCGCGTAATATATTCCGATGCATCGTGACCAGATGGCACTTCCTGTCGCTTGCGGAGCACTCTATCACGCGTAGCAAGGTCATAATCGTAAACCTCGCTTGGTGTTGTCATGGAAGAATACGTGAACCGGATAGTTGTGGTGTTGTACTCAAACCCTGCAGCGATACCGAGGCTATAGGCTTCTTCATCAAATTCAATGCTATGTGAAATGCCATCAATGAAACGATGGACGACAATGCGCGGTAAGCCATCAACGCGCTCAAGCCACACCATGTAGTCCTTGTAAACATCGTGCGATAGGATCAGGCGACCAGGTTTGTGGGCAATCAGATCAACCCAGTGAGACTTTCCCGGAAGGGCAAGTTGAGCGACAAGTGGCACACTGATAATTTTGAAGTCTTCAGCTTCACCAGCATTTGTCAGGATCAGTAGACGATCACCGTTGTCTTCTACGGAATATTCCACGCCTGTCTCGCGTTTGGCAACCAATGTGGGAGCTGCCAAAGGTTCATCTGTCGGGATGAGCCAGACTTCGGTGGTTTCATGGTCACCAGAACCAACACAAATGAAGCGTCCGGACTGTGTTCTGCCAAGCCCCACGAAGAAGCTTGTGTCCTGTTCTTCATATACAAGAACGTCTTCAGACGGAGCTGTACCAAGCTTGTGGCGGAAGAGCTTGGAAGGACGATGGTTTGCGTCTACCTGAACATAAAACAGATACTGACCATCCGTAGACCAAACGCCACCAGCACCCGTGTCTGGAATGGTGTCCTCCAGATCCTGTCCTGTTGTCGTGTCACGCACTTTCAAAGTGTAGTATTCAGACCCTTTGTCATCGTAGGCCCAGGCCAGATATCTATGGTCATCGCTGTGAGATGCGCCGCCAAATTTGAAATATGCTTTGCCGTCTGCTTCAAGGTCGCCATCAACAAGAGTTACGGGGTCACTACCGTCCCGCTTGCTGCGCACAAATTTGGGATGTTGGCCACCTTCAACAAACTTGGTGGCATAGGCGTATTCACCATCAGGAGCAGGGACAGAACTGTCATCTTCTTTGATGCGGCCCTTAAGCTCTGCAAAGAGTGCCTTCTGCAGCTCTTCGGTGTCTTCCATCTCGTTTTCGGTATAAGCATTTTCTGCTTCAAGATAGGTGCGGATCTCAGCATCAAGCAGAGTGGGATCTCGCATAACCTCCTGCCAATTGTCTGCGCGCAGCCAGGCATAAGGCTCGTTGCGAGTAAAACCATGATGGCTGGTTTCATGAGTGCGCATCTGGGCGCGAGGTGGAGCTGACTTTTTCATTATACCTGACTGAGTTTGCGCTGATCACTTTGAGATCTGATTTCTGTTGTTCAGCATTTTAATCGGGAACGGACATAAAGCCAGTTCCCGATTAAAACTTATCCCTGAGAAGATATGCGCTCTATCGAAGGTATAAATTTGAAGTCAAAGCTTTTTACACCGATAATTTTTATGCTCATATGTCTTTCGAAGAGAGCAGATAATATTATTTCAATGTAGTTGGAGTTGTTCTTCCACAGCTTCAAAACGTCGCTCTTTTGCTTCGCGATAACACCTATCTTAGCTTTGATCAAAACTACGTGTCAGGTGTGAATGTCATCGAAGTACCATTCATGCAGTAGCGAAGTCCTGTTGGTGGTGGGCCGTCAGGGAAAACGTGTCCGAGATGTCCTCCACAACTTGCGCAGCAAATCTCCGTACGCACCATGCCAAGAGTAGCGTCTTTATGTTCCGTCACCGCATCGGGTGAGACCGCTTCAAAGAAACTTGGCCAACCGCAACCTGCATCAAATTTTGTATCTGATTTGAATAGCTTAGAGCCACACGCAGTGCAGCTGTAGGTGCCAGTTTCAAAGGTGTTCCAGTAGGGGCCAGTGAAGGCGCGTTCGGTACCTTTTTCCCTAAGGATACGATATTGCTCTGGAGTCAGTTGTTCCCGCCATTCCGACTCGGTCATGTCCTTAGGTGATTTTTTGTTAAACATGATAGAAATCCTTATTCAACGGGCTCAATGGTAGGGCCATGTTAAGTTTACCAAGACATAAACAAACAGCCAATGTCTAAAAGGCAAGTTACAATTAGGTGAGGTTAGAGTTTATTGAAACCTGACAAAACTAGAATGTGATGAACTTGCCCTGCTTGGGTGGGCAGATTATGTCTTTGGAGTGGTCGGGGGAGCGTGTTTGGCAAATTCGACTCGGTCTTATAGGTTAACCACACTAATTAATTTACGGAGTGCTACATGCCTTTATTCGGTGTCGAGGCAACGTTCTGGGCGTTATTAGGCCCGTTTGTTGCCGCTGCGCTTAGTCCCTTTCTGGCAAAGACTCTGAAACACAATGCTGCATGGCTTCTCGCTGTTATTCCTGCATTGGCGTTCTTACAGTTTCTCTCCTTTGTGCCAGGAATTGCCGAGGGGCAAACATTCAAGGCGAGCTTGGAGTGGGTTCCCACCTTCAACGTAAATTTCTCGATTTATCTGGATGGCCTGTCTGTCTTATTTGTGCTTTTGATTTCGGGAATTGGAACGCTCATTACGCTCTATGCAGGTGGATACCTGAAAGGTCATGAGAATCTTGGACAGTTTCTGTCCTATCTGTTCCTGTTTATGGGAGCTATGCTGGGCGTTGTTGTTGCTGACAACGTCATCACGCTCTTCGTTTATTGGGAGTTGACGTCCATCACGTCCTTCCTGTTGATCGGGTTTGACCACCTGCGCCGTGCCTCGCGCCGCTCTGCTGTGCAGGCGCTTGTTGTGACTGGCGGCGGTGGTCTGGCGCTCATGGCTGGTCTGATCTTAGCTGGATACCAAGGTGGCAGTTTTGAGTTGAGTGAGCTGCTCAATTCTGGCGACGTTTTGCGCGAAAGCCCGTATTACACCGCGATCTTCATTTTGGTCGTGCTTGGCGCCTTTACAAAATCTGCTCAGTTCCCATTCCATTTCTGGCTTACAAACGCAATGGAAGCACCGACACCGGTTTCTGCGTACTTGCACTCTGCGACTATGGTGAAAGCTGGTGTTTATCTGCTCATGCGTATGCATCCGGTTCTGGGAGACACTGAACTCTGGATGACTGTGCTTCCGATCTTCGGTGGCATCACGCTGCTTGTCGGCACCATCCTTGGCATTCGGCAGACGGATCTCAAACTCGTTCTGGCGTACACAACAGTTGCATCTCTTGGGCTGCTTGTGATGTTAACGGGCACATCAGATCCAGTCGCTATTCAAGGCGCCGTTATATACCTGTTCGCGCACTCTCTCTTTAAGGGCTCTTTGTTTATGGTGGTCGGAACCGTCGACCATGAATCAGGCACACGCGATCTGAACAGGGTCGGGGGCTTGTTCTCACTGATGCCGATCACCGGCACTGCTGCAGTCCTCTCAGCTCTATCAATGGCGGGTTTACCACCCCTTGTCGGCTTTGTTGCAAAAGAAGTTCTTTATGATGGAACATGGCACGCAATGAATGGCGGACTTTGGACCGGCTTTGCCGTATTGGGCAACGCCATGATGTTTGCTCTGGCTGCAACCGTTGCCATCAAACCGTTCTTCGGTGCCAAGGTGAAAACACCAAAAGTTGCTCATGAAGGAACAGTCCTACTCATTGCAGGGTCAATCACTCTCGCGGTTCTGGGTTTGGCTGCAGGCGCATTCATTGCATCAGTTGGTCATCAACTCTTGTCACCAATGACCTCTGCAATTCTCGGCACACCGTTTGATGAAGAGTTGCATCTGTTCCCGACATACCTGTCACCTGCGCTTTATCTATCTTTGGCGACAATTGCCCTTGGTATTATCATCTTCATGTATATGGATAAGCTTCGTGTGATTGTTGCCGACGCCCTGCGCGCCATTGGGTGGGGACCGGATAAAGGTTTCGACCAGGTCCTGGAAATCATCATTCGCTTTGCCACCACACTGACCCAAACTGTTCAAACTGGCAGTATGGTCACTTACATGCGTGCCACGTTCACTGTCATTGCATTCGTACTATTTGTGCCAATGATCCTCACTGGCAATTGGCCGAAGCTGCAAGGTATAGGTAGCTTCTACGCCTATGAGTGGTTTATCGCTGCCATTGCCGTGATTGGCGTTTATGCCGTGCTGACTGCACGTTATCGAGTGACCGCAATTGTCCTGCTTGGTATTCAGGGTTTTGCAGTGGCATTGATCTACCTGCTCTTTGGTGCTCCGGACCTGGCCTTCACGCAGTTTATGGTCGAAACCCTTTCCGTTGTGATCCTCGCATTGGTAATGACCCGCCTGAACCTGAAGCCAACGGATGCCCGGTCGTCACGTGGCAAGGCTTTTGACATCAGTCTGTCAGTGCTTTGCGGTGCTGGTATCAGCATGCTGCTCATGTCTATTGTCCAGCTGCCGTTTGACCCAACACTCTCTGAGTTCTTCACACAGTACAGTAGGACGATCGCGCATGGCCGGAACATCGTGAATGTTATTCTCGTTGATTTCCGTGGCTTTGACACCATCGGAGAGATCTCTGTTGTGATGGTAACCGGTCTGGCGGTCCTTGCACTTATCCGAGTGCGACCTAAATCAAACGGAAACTCGAACTCGGAGAAAAATCGCTAATGAATACGCTTATATTCAGAACGGTCGCTCCGTATCTCTCTGCCCTGATGATGCTCTTTTCCGTCTTCGTTTTGCTCCGTGGGCATAATGAACCAGGTGGAGGCTTCATCGGTGGGCTTATTGCTGTCTCCGCCTTTGCAATTTATGGCATTGCTTGCGGTGTCTCAGCAGTTCGCCGGGCAATGAAATTTCATCCCATGTCCATTGCTGCATCAGGTTTGCTCCTGGCGGTGGTGTCTGTGTTGCCGAGCCTGTTCTTGGGACAGCCGGCAATGACAAGTCAGTGGCTTGCTCTCCCGTTCTTGGGCACTGTGATTGATCTATCAACACCGCTGTTTTTCGACATTGGGGTTTATCTGGTAGTGGTAGGGGCGATTTCGTCGATCGCTCTTTCTCTGGAAGAAAGGGCAGACTAATGGAAACGCTTTTCTCTGTTCTGGTCGGGATCCTTTTTGCTGGTTCCATTTATCTGCTACTATCTCGCAAACTCGTGCGGATCCTGCTGGGCATTGCCATTCTTGGGAATGCCGTGAACCTCTTGATCTTCACAGCAGGACGTCTCACACGTGATGTCCCGCCAATCATTCCGCTTAAAAGCTTTCTCCCAGTAGAAGCAACAGCGAACCCTCTGCCTCAGGCATTGGTGCTGACCGCAATTGTGATCTCGTTCTCCTTCCTGGCATTCTTCCTGGTCCTTGGGTACCGGGCCTATCAGGAACTGGGAACGGATGACTTGCTTGATATGCGCGTCGCAGAACCTAAAGAACATTCTGAACCGCCGCTGGGGTACTAAGTAGATGGCTGCAACGAAGACTACAGTTGATATTACAGCGGCAATGGTGACGGAGGCCGTGCCTCTTGCGGACTGGCTTTTGGTTGCTCCTGTCCTGCTCACCATGGCAGGCGGTGCAATTTCAATTATTTTCCGAAAGAAATCGGCGACTCAGCCTTGGATCGCGATCACAACAATCGCATTGGTGATCCTTTCAAACATTGGCTTGCTTAACCACGTTCTCACCAACGGTGTCGTGACAATGGTGATGGGCAGTTGGCTCCCGCCATTCGGTATCGCTTTTACGGCTGACCCACTTGGCGCGTTGCTGGCGCTGACAGCCTCTGTAGCAACCATGTGCGTTGCCGTCTTCGCAATGAACTCAATTGCCGAAAATGAACGGCGTTACGGTTTCTATCCGTTCCTTCTGATGCTGCTCTGCGGTGTCACTGGATCATTTCTAACGGGTGATATCTTCAACCTCTATGTTTGGTTTGAAGTCCTGTTGATCTCATCCTTCGGTATGCAGATCCTCGGAAATGAAAAGGTGCAGATCGACGGTGCTGTAAAATATGCAGTGCTGAACCTGATTGCGACAACGCTGTTCCTTGCAGCAACTGGCTTGCTTTACGGGCTGGTTGGTACGCTGAACATGGCGGATATCGCTGGCAAGCTGAAAGCCTTCGACAATTCTGGTCCAATGCTTGGCTTAGCGACGCTTTACTTCCTCGCATTTGCTATGAAAGCAGCGGCATTCCCGGTCAACTTCTGGCTTCCGGCTTCTTATCACACGCCACGTTTGGTAGTGGCCGCAATCTTTGCAGGCTTGCTCACCAAAGTCGGTGTTTATGCGCTGCTCAGAGTGATGCTTCTGCTGATGCCGGAAGGTCGTGATTGGCTGGCCTCGTTGATTGGGATAGTCGCAATCGCAACGATGTTGACCGGCTCGCTCGGCGCATTGGCTCAAACAGATATTCGTCGCTTGATGGCCTATCTTGTTATCGCCGGTATCGGTGCCATGATGGCAGGTATCGCAGTTGGCAATGAAGTTGCTGTATCTGGCGCAATCTTCTACTCCATGCACTCCGTTCTCATCATGACCGCGCTTTATCTTCTGGTCGCCTTTATGTTCCAGATGAGTGGTACATTTTCCTTGCGGGAAATCGGCGGGCTCTACATCCGTACTCCTTTGGGCGCCGGGATAGGCTTGATCCTCTTGCTCGCAGTTGCTGGCTTGCCACCTTTTTCTGGTTTTTGGGCTAAATTGCTCCTCGTAGCAGGTGCGTTAGAAGCTGGTCGTGGCTGGGTCGCAGCAGGTATTTTGGTCTCAGGACTGTTTACGACCATCGCCGTAGGACGTCTCTGGATCTTCGCATTCTGGCGGGGTGGCAACGAGCACACGGTAGATGGCATTCAAGCTCTTCCCATTGCCGGAAGCTCTGACGCCGCCGATATATCCTGGAGTATCTGGTTACCGCTCATCGTACTGACGGCACTGATCTTCGTGATTGGAATCTTACCGGAAACCATGATGTCCATAACTGAAAATGGAGCAAAAACGCTGATTGATCCGACAGCCTATATCGGTTCCGTGTTTGGAGGTATCCGATGAACAATATGGTCTTTCTCATGAACTTGCTGCTTGCGGCAGCATGGGGGGCGGTCACCGGCTCATTCACACCGCTCAATCTGATTTTTGGCTTTATCTTGTCCAGCATCGCGCTGTTCCTGATCCGGGAGCAAATCGCATTTCGGGATTACTTTCAACGCGGAGGGAAGGTCCTCATTCTTGCAGGCAGTTTCTTCAAAGAGTTGGTTCTGTCCTCATGGCGTGTGCTGATGATTGTCATCAAACCGAAGATCAAGCTCCATCCGGGCATTATCGCAGTGCCGCTCTCAGTCAGTGAAGACTTTGAGATCACATTGCTGGCAAACATGGTCACACTGACACCGGGAACGCTATCGGTCGATGTATCAGAAGATCGAAAGGTCTTGTTTGTGCATTGCCTCAATGTACCAGACCCAGAAGAAACAATTGATGGCATCAAGAATGGTTTTGAACGTCAGATCTTGGAGGCGTTTCGATGAACGGATTTGAGGCTTTTGCAGCAGATTTCCTGTATGCCTGTGTGAGTATTGCACTCTTTATTCTCGGTCTGACATTCTTGTTAATTGTCTATCGTATTATCAAAGGCCCAACTTTGCCTGACCGTATTGTTGGACTGGATCTATTGGTAGTTGTCGCTATCGGTCTGATCGCCACGGTAGGTGTTGGGTCATCATACACGCTCTACATCGATATCTCGCTTGCACTCGGACTTGTCGGCTTTCTGGCAACCGTTGCCTTCGCTCGCTTTATCTTGAACCGAGGACAGGCGAAAGACTTTATTATTATGCAGGAAATCAAAGATTCCGAAAAACAGGAGGAGCAGAAATGATGTCAGCAGTTATCTCCATCCTGACCGGAATAATGCTCATTATTGGAGCAATCTTTGCAGCCGGTGCTGCGCTCGGGATCAACCGTCTACCAGACGTCTATACACGCATGCACGCGGCGTCCAAGGCTGGCACCTTAGGGTCTGGTCTGATGGTGTTGGCACTTGGTCTCTACTCACAACAGTGGGATGATTTCATGCGCGCTGTCGCGACCGTCTGCTTCTTTCTGTTGACGGCTCCGGTTTCTGCACATCTCATCGCACGAGCTGCCTATGTGGTGGGTTATAAACCTTGTAAGGAAACCAAGTTGGATGAGCTGAGTGTAACGAAGAAGTCTGCAGAGCCTGAAGCTCCGCAATAATATGTCGACTTTAGCTAAGATTTTTGGGCTTTAGTGCAGTCAGGGCACCAGAAATAATCGACAATGCCCTTTGGTAAGGCGATTCACTAGAAACGCGAGTTTCACCGGCATCGCCTTGCTAACAGCCGATTACGCAGTACAGTCACATTCTTTTGCCTGTACATTACGGCAAGCAGTTTATCTAGTTTACTTCTATGATTTCTCAAGTTTGTTGGAAGTCTGTAAGGTCCTTCTAAATCACAATGCACAAAAAACCATAGTAAATCTGCTTTTTCATGCCGAATTTAACTTGTTATCCTTATTTCCTGTCTCTATAAAAGCCCCCTATGGTTTTTGCTTGTTTAGAGTCGAAGCTTAGCTGAGATAAGTACGGATCTAACGTTTAATCTTCGGATTGAAGTATTAGTCCTGTAATATACAAGCATACCTACGAAATTTAGATCCACAAGATGACAGGTTAGAGATGAGCGAGATCCCTGCAGATAACAATTTGATGGAACTGACTGCTGATATCGTGTCAGCCTATGTTGGTAATAACACTGTGGCCTCTGCCGATTTGCCTGTGCTGATCAACGACGTTTACGTCGCTTTGCAGAAAACCAGTGGCGATCTTTCTGAGCCAGAGCCTGAGCCGCTCAAGCCAGCTGTGCCAGTTAAGAAGTCTGTTACGAACGATTACATCATCTGCCTTGAAGATGGTAAGAAGTTCAAGTCCCTTAAGCGTCACCTACGCACGCATTACGATATGACACCTGAAGAATATCGTGAAAAATGGGGTCTGCCTTCAGACTACCCAATGGTTGCTCCTCATTACGCGGCAGCTCGTTCTGAGCTTGCTAAGAAAATGGGTCTCGGCCAGCAGCGTAAACGCGCTAAGTAATTTCAGGATATATCCTGACAGAAAACCAGCCTCATTGGGGGCTGGTTTTTTTTATTCCCCTTCTGCTATTTCTTACTCCCCCATTATTGATGAATTTCCCTTAAGGATGCACATGCTGTGCATAGTGACAAGGCACGCCTTGTTTCAGCTTCCGTAAAGGTAAAATCAGCTCATCTGACACTAGAGCTTAAGTTCTAATTTTCTTGCGCTTTCCTAAGTTGTGATCTCAAAACGCCTGCAAGTTTCATAAGTTAATTCAAAAATGTAATTCGATAAGGTTTTACGGAGAGCCTTCGAGAAACCAAAACGGCACTTGAGAATCGGCTAATTCTGCCGGTCGTTTAGAAAAATTTATGTTTTGAGGCCGCGAGGTTCCAATCTTATCCCCCCCGAGTATCGCTAGGGCAACAATCAATTGTTCTTTGACGATAACCAATCAGTTCATTGGAGTAATTAAATGCCAAGAATTTCTGAGGGGGAGAAAAATAAGATGTCCAAGAGTCCGTGTTCGGAGTCTTCGGTTCATTCTGGACTGTTGCAAAAGCCTCTGTCAGCGGTGGACTGGATGGCCACAGGTCATGTCGCACTTGCGTTTGGTTTGAAGCCTGAGGAGCTTCACTCTGCTTCTCGTGGCTATGCAAAGGCCGCGCAGGCACGACAAGTCTCAATGTATATTCTTCACGTCTCAATGGGTATGACCCTGTCCCAAGCAGGTGCAGTCTTTGGTCGTGACAGAACAACCGCAGCTCATGCCTGCAAGGTTGTTGAAGATTTAAGAGAAGATCCAAGATTTGATGCCGTCCTCTCTGAGATAGAGGGCCAGCTGTCGGCCTCTGTTGCCAGTGCCCGCATGCATTCTTCTCTGAGCTCAGGAGGTCAATCTGATGCCTACACAGCCTGAGGAAGCAGTATCTGAAATGCAACTCATCAAGTTCTGTAAAGGGCTCGCAGTTGCAAAGAAGCATCCGGAACCTGAGGGGGATGTTAAAGCTATCTTATCGCGTGCAATAGCCCTGTCACTGGTTGCTTCCTATGCGGAGGACTACCAGTTGACCAAAGAAGGCAAAAGCTGGTTGCGGCGAAAATTGAGCCAAGGAGGATTGGAAACTCAATCCAAAACGGAGCAATCTCAGATCAACACCATTAACTCAGAAAGCCCGCTCGCCTGGCTAAAGAGTAGAAAAGACAAAACTGGGAGAGGTTACATCTCCGAACTGCAATTTGAAGCAGGTGAGCGATTAAGAGAAGACTTCACCTACGCGCAACTTTGGGGAACCGTTAGATCGAACTGGCGCACTGAGCAATCATCACGATCGAGTACCAAGGTAGATGATGTATCCGACAGCGTTTACGATGCCAGAGATCGCCTTCAAAGAGCTCTCTCAACTGTCGGACCGGAGCTCTCCGGCGTTCTCATGGATGTATGCTGTTTCTTGAAGTCTCTGAAACAGGTAGAGAGCGAACGCCAATGGCCACAACGAACGGCTAAGGTTGTTCTGGGGTTGGCGCTAGATCGACTTGCTACACATTACGGTTCGTCTCGTAATCGTGCGGTCGGTCCCAAAAACGCTCAGATGGCGAGCTGGGCAGCGTCTAATTCTGAGTTAGAGCTGCAGACGCATCATCCTTGATACGCTGAACCATGGAATTCAGCCCATTGGAACGCTGAGGCGTCAGATGTTCTTTGAGGCCAATCTTGCCAAATATGCTTTCGATGTCCGTTGCAAGAATTTCCTTTGCAGAAACACCGGAGTATTGCGCAAGAACGATAGCAACAAGACCGCGAACAATGTGGGCGTCGCTGTCACCCTTATAGAATAGGATTGGGCCTTTATCGGTATCTTCCTGAATGTTCTTCGAAAGCCAGACCTGAGAAACACAGCCATGAACGCGGTTTTCCTCACTGCGTTCATCATCTGTCAGAGGTTCAAGTTCTCGGCCGAGCTCGATGACATAGCGATAGCGGTCTTCCCAGTCTTCGAGGAATTCAAAGCCTTCCAGAATATCAGCGATCGCAGTGGTCATAATACTATTCTTTCACTCAGGGTTTTGCAGGCGTTTCTACCGCGCCAATCGGTCAGGGGCAATACGATTAGATTCAAAATATAGAACGGCCCACACTCCAAGCTAGAGTATAGGCCATAAAAGGCTCAGTATTATGGAGATTGGTCTTAATTCCGGCCGTAATAAAGGGGATTAGGACGCGGCAACGGTACAGCAGCAACCGGAGTTGCATAGATTGGCTGAACTTCAGCAAACAGACCTTGTTCAGATGGATCTGCCTGCGCAGAACTGTTCTGTTGCTGGTCTTGATTGAGCTGCCATGGAATGTCCCGATCAGCTGAACTAAGTGTACCGGAATGTGCAGGCTCGTCAGATGGGCTTGTAAGGCTCGGCAGCAGCTGGCCAGCTGCAACCTCATCAAACGGAATAGCTTCGATAGTATCTTGCGCTGAAGGCAAAGCAGCAAACTTTGTGGGTTGCAGGTCTTCCGTCTCACTGTCACTGAGGTAATTGTAAGTGAGCCTAGCAGCCTCTTTTGCCTTTAAACCGACGAGCGTGATGACAGAACCACCCATCTCGCAGGCATTAGGATTGCGGTCACAAAAGCCGCCGAAGTCCTTCACTGTGGATTGTGCTGCAAGATAAACCTGAACGATCCCAATAGATGGTGCATCTTCATCGCTACCAGTTCCGATTGGGAGCAGAAGCAATACAAGTCCGATCCAAAATGTAGTTCTAAGCAAAAAGAACATTGGTTTCGCCCGTGGGTTTCAATTGCGCCGAAGAGGCCGACAACTTTTAGATAGTCGCTTAACTTGTTGAAACTATAGGGTTTACTCTCAAATATAACATATATTGTTCTCAATAAAATTGAATCAAATTTTATGTAAATTTGAAAACTACTGAAATTTATTGCTATTTTTCGTCTTTATGAGTTTTCGGAAACCGTGCCTATGATTAATAAAAGGTGTAGAAAAAGTATCCCAGCGGCGTCTCGTTGAAGTGAAAAAGCCACCAAATGAGGCTCACAATTAAAACTCAAAAGTGCATATAAGAGCTTTTTTAAGCAAAACTTGATAGAAACAGTAGGCTTGGAAAACTGAAATAAAGCCCAATTTAACCCAAGGTTTTATGGTTGTTCTCAGTGGGCAGAGATCTATTCAAAGTGGACTTGCTGAGGTGAGGGCGATATCTCTAACCTCTCAGGAAGACACCAGTTAGAATTGGTGGTGACCGGGTACTCGGGTAACACATGAATTGCGTTGAAAGAGGTAGTGCTTGATGGTGGGGCGAAAGCCAAACGGTAAAAAAGCGAGCAAAGGTGGAGCCCGTAAGGGGGCTGCACAAACGCAGCCTGATGGTGATTACCAAATGCACGTAGACTATGACGAAGACGGCGTTTTCTATGAAAATGGCGAAGTCGATCATGCTGCTGTTGCAAACGCTGCCTCCAAAAAATCCGCTGGCATGAACAAGCTTTCAACGCTGGTGTTGTTAGGTTTTGTTGGTATGGCATCACTGATCGCGGTGAATGCAGCCTTTTTGCAAGATGCCAAGCATCCCTCTCCAATGATCGCCACTCGGATCTCTCAAAGCCAGTTAGACAGCTCAGAACTTGTAAGAGCAACTCAAAGATTGAGGCAGCAAGAGCTGGTCGCTGAAGTGCAAAAGGAGTTGCGTCGTTTAGGTGTCTACCCGGGCAGCCTTGATGGCCAATTCGGTCCTGCAACAGAGCGTGCGGTCCGTGCTTATCAAAGACAGCGGGCGATGAGTGAAAACGGGCAGGTGACTGAAGCACTGCTCGCACGACTTACAATGGACTTTGACGCGTTTACGCCTTCCCCCAATACTGCAGCTGCCGAAGGTGCTGAGATTCCTATCCCTCGGGCAAGCCCTGAGGAAATAGAGGCGCTGACGCAAAGTGGCTCTAATCTGACGCAAGTCTCGGGTCAAACGGATGCAATGACTGAGCGCATCAAGCGCCTACAAAAAACATTGGCGGATCTGGGGTACGGCCCGCTTACAGTTGATGGCATTCCAGGTGGTCAGACTGCCTCTGCAATTGCCGCATTCCAACGCGATAATGCTTTGCGGATAGATGGGCAAATGAGCGAAGCCCTCTTCTCCAAACTTGCAGCAATCAGTGGTACACGGATCTGATCGCGCGACTTCTTCAATAAGAAAGACAACTTGATGCGAGTAACCTCTGAATTCTGGGTCGCTGCTTACACACGCCGGTGCTTCTCGGAAGGTGCTTTCGCAGGTATACGCCGCAAAGGTGCGCTGGAAGCCGGTGCAATCTTCATCATTGTTGATCGGTTGGACACGACCTACGACTTTTACGGTCCTGCCCCACAGTCTTTCTTTGAAGAGGAAAAGCCACTTGATCGCGAGTTTGAATGTTTGATGGAAAAGACTTCGCGAGAGGAAATTGAAGCCAAACTCACACGCGAAGAGCGTATGGATCCTGACTTCTGGGTCGTCGAAGTGGAAGATAAGGAAGCCAGAAGCTTCCTGTCATTGCCAAAAGAGCCAGGGCCTGAGGACTTATTCTCAGGCTTTAAGGGTCGCAAGTTCTGAATGGTAGTGTGAAGGCCGCGTCAAAGATGTGCCCTGAGCTTTTAGTTCCCGCACTACTGTCTCAGTTGCTTCAAAAATCGTATGATAGCGCGGCTGAGAAGGCTCAACACTCCAGCTGCTGAGCAATTGACGTGCAATCTTCTTATTAACGCCAGCAGCTGATTTTTGCAGGTCTCTCATGTGATCCGTCTCAATGAGTGTGCCCCAAAACCGTACGAGCAGCTGATCAATTAGACGCGAAGAGAAACCAAGACCAGCGAGCATGACAATGAACCCGTCTGGAGAAGAATGCGTGCAGCATTGATGTATCTGATCTAGAGACATGCGGCAGGCGTGAGCCAGCTGACCAACCATGCTCGTGTGGCCGTATTTTAATCCCCGAAGCGTAAGCTCTTGCGCCTCATTTTCCGTCAGAGCGTCGACCGTGTCATCTGAAGCTGAAGCATCTGTCAGGCTTGCCGAAAGGTCTTTGTATGATGAGATCGGTGCGCTCTCTAGGAAGAGACCAACCAGATCTTCTACAAGCTCATCAGAGGAACTGGCTGGATGTGAAGGAGCAACGGTACTCTTAGAATTGAGAGCAACGTATTCTCCAATCATCTGGTCATGGTCATTTGCAAGAGCTTTCATCACGGCCTCCGGAGCATGAGAGATCGGGCACAACAGATGCGCTACCTTCAGTCGACTTGCCCTGGTGGCTGATGACAGGTGTTGCAGCGCTAACTCCTCATACATATGAGAACTTGCATGAGAGTGGCCGGTTTGAGCAAAAGCCTCTGTTGCTGCAATTAAGAGTTGAGACCTGTCTTCCATGAGTGAAGGAACCTGTATACGCAAAACAATGATTTATCGATGTTTTTCGCATTCGCCAGAAATACGCAGCGATACATATGACATCGAATAGAATTACTAGCTAAATTTAGGAGCAAATGCTTTACAGCTCATTAACTGAAACTCCGCTTAACTGGGAGCTAGAAGAACCACGAAACTGACCCGCAAATGTGCCAGAGGACAAACAATGGGTACACTTCATGATCTCGTGACTGAGCGGTCTCGCAGGCAGCCCTTGCAGATACGTAGAGGCTTTGACCGTCAGGTTTCATCTGCCCAGATCCATATCTTCCCAGGTGTTTACAAAATGCCGTCGGGACTGGCCTGCGGTGGCAGAGTTGGCATCATTCGGGTTGTAGAAGAGCACTCGGAATACGAGAGGGACTAGCTTCCTACGTTTTTTGCCTGTATCTCCATTGCTGCAAGCAGTGGGATTGTGAGTCATGGGCAAATTCGGGAAAACAGGGTTGATCAGCAAAGGCCGCACCTTTGCGACTTGTCTCCTACTTGTGTCTTCAACCAGCCTGCTGTTGTTTGCCTGCGCCAAGCCCACTGGAGATTTTGGCCGAGCAAAGCCCAATTTCCTTCATGACCGCGTCGCAGAAGATCTGGGCATGCTCTACCGCTATTCCCAGAAGCAAGACGTTTCCAACCTCAATTTGACAGATCAGGAAAATGAACTGCGTGATCGCGGATGGACACTGGTTGTACCGCCGGCCTCTGAGGATTGGATTGGAGCCAACAAGGCTCAGTTGGAACGCCAAGGGTTTTTGAAAGATCCTTATGCTGCGATCAATCCATCAAACTATTACGTTTATCTGCGCTCGGATAAGTACCGCTCTAGTGAAACGCGTTATACCCGCCTGATTGATGACATGAGGTCTGATCAGAAACTCCTGCTGCCGTTTTGTAAGATCGCTCGTCAGGTGCTGGTGAGCGATCATGAACGCATGGAGGCACTGAACCGCCAAACTCAGGTGAACCCGCAGTTCGCGACGGGAGTAAAGGCGAGAGTGCGCGAGAATAAGTCCTTTGTGGACTGGGTACTCCGTGCCACTGGTCGCCGTCTGCAAGCCTATCAGATCGCCATCAATGCGCTCGAAGTAGAAACCCCGTCTGCCCAGCAGATCTGGGATGCGAGCAAAGGCTACGAGCAGCTGCGTCGCACCTACGAAGAGCTGCCATCCAAATGCTATGCCGAAGTTAAGCGTCCGGCCGAAAAGGTCGAAAAGCCGTCTCGCATCTTTACCGGATGGGGTTTAGAAAGCGCTGCTCCGAAAAAATAGCCGGAAGGTTTGCTCTAAATCTTTGGCAGATCAGAGCAAGTTGCGGCTCGTAGCGCTGCTGAAATCTGTGGCAGATACGCGTTGGACGGTGCAAAGGCGCGGAACAACGCAAACCCCTTCAGCTCATTCGTCTCAACCACAATCATCTCTTCCAGATCTTCTGGCGGGTTCTCACGCAGGATCGAAAGCTGCTGTGGTGTCAACACCAGCATGCGCACAGCTTCACCCTCAGACGTCTTGTCATTCAGACTGTAAGTCACCTGTCCCTTTTCATTGAACAGGCCAAGTGACCAGAACGGAGAGGGAGCAAACGCGTTCACAATCAGTGGCCCGTTCTCGAGAGAATAACGACAGATCGCATGGCGCATAGATGGGTCGAGATCTGGCAGTGGCTCACTTCGTGGCAGGATCGGTGGCAGCATCTGAAAACTGCGATCGGCGCCAAAGCTGCCAACCCGCTCATAAGGAGAATGCGGAACGTAAGCGGGAACGCTCAAAACAATGGCCACATGAATTATCCCCGCGACGAGCAAACCACCGATGCCCCACAAAATCCAGCGCGGGGAAATGTAAAGGTCCTGCAGTTTTTTGAGGAGATCATTCATTTGCAACTCACCAATTCAACAGCGGGCATCACTGGGGCACTCAAACCGGCACCCGTGGTATAGGGGATATCGTAAAGACGCATGGCAAACACCAGCCCGTTACTCCCCCCAGTCGGCAGCCAGTTCCCTGGCCGCGCTTCAGGCGAAACCTGAATTGCAAACGCACCTGTGTGATCTGTCAAAATCCCATGGCTATGCAAGGAGGCGCGGCCAGCATCGGTCGCAAGCAGCTCCAGCGCGTTGTTCAAAGCCGTAATGGTCCATAGGCGAGTAGAAGGCACCTTACCCGCAATTCTGTAATTGCACTGGGGGTCTAGCGCCCGTCCACTGTCATCAAAGGCAGCGTAAAATGCAATGCCTTCACCACTTCCAAGCGGTACGCGTCCGGTTCGTGCAAATATCGCCGTACTGTAAGGATCACTGTCGATTGTCCCTGCATGCGGGTGTGCTACCCATACGCCACTCTCCAGTGCGCTGAACGGTGAACCTCTGTTGAGCGACAGATAAGCACTGCCTATCCCCACAATCAAAGCGATCATGATGGAGAATAAAAACGGCCCGAATGAGAAAAACGGCGCTTTGAAAAGCAATGGCGAAATATGAGGCCAAGGCTTTTGCCAGGAGGTTTCTCCATCAAAAATCTGGGTGGTTTCTGGTTCGCGAACCGCCACCAAAGGCATGTGAGGGGTGTGTGTCATCGGGTATAAGTCACATCCGCCTTTGTGTCAGAGCCCAGTTGGGCCTGCACGTTTGACTGAGAAATACTGTTGAATGGCAGAGCGCGTAGTCGCTTACCAAGCGCTTCCAGAACTTGCTGAGACGTTCTGTTGAGCAGCTCTGGTGGGCCGGTCACCTCAACATCACTAAGACCGTTTGCGGCAATAACATCCTTACCTTCTGGCGGCTCCACACCGGGCATAGCTTTTAGCTCCAACCCTTGGTGCGCATACTTCATAAAGTTGCCCCAGGTCATCGCAGGCAAGCTACCACCGGTCATGCGGCGTGAGGAAGAGAAGTCATCGTTTCCATACCAGACCGCAGCCGCAAGGTTGCCCGTGTAGCCAATGAACCAGGCATCGCGATAAGCCTGTGTCGTACCAGTCTTACCGGCTGCAGTAATTCCATCCAGCCGGGCACGTCGGCCAGTGCCACGTTCCACCACGTTCACCAGGATATCATTCATCATCGAGACCTTATCAAACGGTAGAATCCGCAGAGAAGGGCCAGCGTCACGATCATGGTTGTAAAGCAACTCGCCTTTTGAATTACGCAGCTCTAGTATGGCGTAGGGGTCAACCTTCTTCCCGCCAGCTGCGAAGGCCGCGTAGGAACTTGTCATATCAAGAACCGTAACCTCAGAGACGCCAAGCGGCATCGCGCGCGTAATACGCAGCTCGCTGTTGATGCCCATCATATAGGCTGTGGTTGCAATCTTATCGCGTCCGATGGCCTGTGCCAGACGAACGGGAATCGTATTGATCGACTTGGTCAAAGCCGTCTTCAGCGTCACGGCACCTGCATAGCGGCGGGTATAATTGCGTGGGCTCCAGCCGCCAATGTTGATCGGACGATCGGGGACAACACTCTCGCTTTCATATCCGTTCAGGAAGGCAGTCATATACACAAAGGGCTTGAAGGAGGAGCCTGGCTGACGAAGCGCATCTGTTGCTCTGTTGAACTGGCTTTCATCGTAATCGCGCCCACCAACCATAGAGCGCACGGCGCCCTCGGTGGTGATAACTGTCATGGCTGCTTCTTCAACGCCGTAACGTTTGCCGTATTGGCGCAAGGTGCTTTCAATTTGGTTGGTAGCTTCCCGTTGCAGGCCCGGATCAAGCGTAGTGCGAACGGAGATAACTCTGTCATTACTGAGCTCTGGGTACTGTTCCGCGAGATCTTTCACCTGCTCAAACGCCCAGTCTAGGAAGTGATCCGGAGCCTGGCTTTTGCTCCGGTCAATCGCTTCTGCCGGATTACGTCGGGCGCCAATAACTTGCCCTTCGGTCATGAAGCCAGCTTGGACGATATTCGTCAGTACCTCATTGGCGCGGGCGCGGGCAGAGGGCAGGTTTTTATGCGGTGCATATTTGGAAGGGGCCTTGTAAAGCCCTGCTAACATTGCAGCTTCTGCCAGCGAGATTTCGCGCACGTCTTTGCCGAAGTAAAATTCTGAAGCGGCGGCAACGCCAAATGTCCCGCCGCCCATATAGGCGCGATCAAGATACAATTTGAGGATTTCTCGCTTCGTGAGGTTCATCTCAAGCCATATAGCGAGATAAGCCTCCTTGATTTTGCGTTGTAATGTGCGTTCGTTTGAAAGGAATAGGTTTTTTGCAAGCTGCTGGGTAATCGACGAGCCACCCTGCACAACAGAACGTGCTTTTATGTTGGCAACCATGGCGCGGAAGGTACCAACAAAGTCAATTCCCAAGTGATCAAAAAACCGTCTGTCCTCGGTAGCAAGGGTGGCTTGGATCATGTGATCAGGAATTTCATCCAGCGGAATTTTATCGTTCAGCAAAATGCCACGTTTGCCGATCGGGTTTCCGAACCGGTCAAAAAAGCTGACAGAGAAGTCGGAGGTGGTTTTCCAGTCGGAGCGTTCTGTTGCTTTAAAGGCCGGCTGCGCAAAGGTCAGCACGATCAGAAAGCCGAACGCGCAATAGGTCAGCCCTTCAGAAGCAAGCCCTGCGATGAATTTGGCAGGACCTCGAAAGGAGAAGCGGCGCATGAAGGCCGCGTATTCACGAAAGAAGACCCCAAGAAACTGTGAGGTATGCCAAAGCGCAGAATCCAGCCATGCATCGGTTGCAAGCATCCGCTGAGATAGATCATGAAGGGTAAAAGATCGCTCCTTACCCTTTTTTCTCTCATTATCAGCAGAATTTTTCGTGACATTCTGCTTTTCGCTGTTATCAGAGTTCTCTTCCAAACTGATTACCCGTAGTACCGGTCACACCCCTGAATGCGCAAAGGGGGACAATGAACCAAACCGAAGAACTAGCTAAGCGACATCCTCGCGATATTCCCATCGGAATTTTGCAATGAGAACGACAAAAATGGTATCCGTAAACTCTGAGAGTCACCGCCCTTTCTGGCAGACCAAAACCCTAGATGCGATGACCCATGAAGAATGGGAGTCACTCTGTGATGGATGTGGACGCTGCTGCCTGAACAAACTTGAAGATTGGGACACAGGCGCAATCTACTGGACAAACGTCGCGTGCACTCTGCTGGATGGAACCACATGTAGGTGCAAAAACTATGAACAGCGCTTCGACACTGTGCCCGATTGCGTTCAGCTTTCGCCGGAAACTGTAAGAACTTTGAAATGGTTACCGCCAACATGTGCGTATCGTCTAATCCGTGAGGGCAGGGATCTGTACTGGTGGCATCCGCTTGTTTCAAAAGATCCGCAAAGCGTGCATGACGCTGGAATCTCAGTCCAAGACAAAACCATCAGCGAAGATGGAATGGAGCCAGAAGAGTTCGAAAACTATCTCGTCGACTGGCCGGATGAGGAATACACCAAAGACTGATCCTGTAAAATATGTTTATATTCAATTACTTCTCCACAGGAGAGAAGCGGGTATAAGTCAAAATTCAAAGCAATTGTAAAGCCAGCGCAGTGCCTCAGGGCCTGCGCTTTTTTGAATGTCGCATCAAAGCCTTACAGCTTTCTTTATTTAAAGTTGAACGAGTTTCAATCCTAACGTGAAACGGGGATAAGTGTCCATGCCTCTTTGGACGACTTTCCTTAGGAATATAATCTTGACAGCGCACCGCTGTTTTGATAGGGTTTTGGCATGCTAGAGAAAGTGTGACGGTGCCTGCAGAGGCAGTCTTACTCTTTCTATCTGCACTACATTTTAGAGAATTGACCAGCTGCTCCTTGTTTCAATGGGCGGCTTTTTTTGTGCCTACAGCGTATCGCCGAAAAGTGGGTACCGGTTTTCGGATCAAGATGCACAAACAGCTTTCGCGACAGGAGGAACGATGGCGGAGGAGCAAGAGCCCCAACAGGAGGATGAGCAGGCAGCACGACTGCGTGTGCCATTAGAGGTCTGGCAGGTCGTCCGCCGTATGGTGGAAGAAGAAGCCATCTCAATTGCGGATATTGCACGCAAAACAGGCCTGCCGAGCAGCACTATCACCACCAAGATCAAACGGGAAGGATGGTTGCGGAAGTGGGAACTGGCGCAGGAGCTTGCAAGCTCTCAGCCAGAAGAACGCAGGCGCTTGATTGCTCGTCTTTATGCTGCCTTTGAAAAACAGGTCAGCGCACTGGAAGCCAAACTGAAAAAGCTAAGCGGCGATCCGCAATCAGCAGCGGGAGAGATGGATGCTACGGCAAAAGCCATCACCAGCCTCGCCAAGACGCTGGATATGTTGATCGACCTGCAGCAAGCACACGGTGAGGACAGCACAGAAGAGGTGAGTGATGACCAGATGCGACAACAGCTTTCGCAGCGCATTGAAAGCTTGTGTGGCGCAGGGCAAACTTCATGACTTTGTCGCCTCCTTGAATGCACATGAACTGAGTTATCTTCAATATAACTGGCAGGTGTTCGCGCACGCCCATCAACGACCGCCAGATGGAAGTTGGACCACATGGCTGCTTATGGGCGGACGCGGTGCAGGCAAAACCAGAGCAGGGGCAGAATGGGTCAGGGGCAAGGTTGCAGGAGAAGCATGGGCTGGTCCGGCGGCTGGCAATATTGCGCTCGTCGGGCAAACCTATGCGGATGTGCGGGAGGTCATGATCGAGGGCATTTCCGGTCTGCTCACCGTCCACCCGGCAGGTCACAAGCCTCAGTGGAACCCATCACGCCGCCGTTTGGAATGGGCGAACGGAGCGGTCGCTCGGGCCTTTTCTTCAGAAGACCCTGAGGCTCTGCGCGGCCCCCAGTTTGATGCCGCCTGGTGTGATGAGGCAGGTAAGTGGAGCAACGCAACAGATACCTTCGACATGCTACAGTTTGGTCTGCGTCTTGGTGTGCAACCACAGCAGCTGGTGACCACAACGCCCAAATCCACGCCGCTGTTAAAGCTGCTGCTGCAAGACAAAGGCACCGTAGTGACCAAGGCTGGCACGAAAGCGAATGCCGCCTTTCTGGCAGAGGTTTTTCTGCAACAAATGACAGAGCGTTATGGCGGCACACGGCTCGGTAGGCAGGAGCTGGACGGCGAACTGATTGAAGACCGGGACGACGCTTTGTTCGCCCGCAAATGGTTCGAGATGGGCCGGGTGCGGGATGCTCCCGAACTGAAGCGCATTGTTGTTGCCGTGGACCCGCCGGCCACATCGGGCCGGACTGCAGATTCCTGTGGCATCGTTGCAGCAGGTATCACAGAGGCAGGTGACCTGCATGTCTTGCGAGACAGAACCGCCCAGGGCCTGCGCCCCGCTGCATGGGCTGAGCAAGCCATCAAACTCTATCATGAGCTGGAGGCGGACTGCTTATTGGCAGAGGTCAATCAGGGTGGCGAGATGGTGCGTGAGGTCATTGAAAGTGTCGATGCCAGCGTGCCGGTAAAGTCCGTCCACGCAACCAAAAGTAAACGCCGCAGAGCAGAGCCAGCCGCCCTGTTGTACGAGCAGGGGCGCGTTCATCATTGCGGTGTCTTTCCTGAGCTGGAAGATGAGCTCTCCGACTTTGGGGTTGGTGGCCTGAGCAACGGAAGATCACCAGATCGGCTGGATGCACTGGTCTGGGCCATAACAGAACTCAACCGCCGCCCTGCAGGCAAACCACGCTTGCGCAAACTGTAAAAACACCAATAATTTGAAGGGTTAGCTCGCAAACTTGAATCTGTTTGTGAGGATTAGCCCTCCGTGTATCGCCGAAAAGTGGGAACCGGTTTTCGGATAAGGATACGCGAGAAAATGAGTTAAAGCTGTTTATCAAGGCAGACCAAAAGCAAACAGCTTTTGTACACTCAAATACATGAATCAAAACATTAAGTTAGAGCGAAAAGGACTCTGATCTCATGGGGTTACGCAGACTTCTTGATTCAGTTTTTTCACCAGCAACTGAGCAAAAGGCATCGCGGGCAAAATCAGTCGCCTTCATGCGGTTTGGTGAAGGGGCCGTCTGGACCCCGCGCAACTATGAATCACTTATAAACCAAGGGTATTTACGAAATCCTATCGCCTACAGATGCGTACGCCTCATCTCCGAAGCCGCCGCAAACGTGTCCCTCACTGTGAAGGTGGGCGATGAAGAGCTGGAAGCCCATCCCCTGATGGAACTTCTGAACCAGCCCACCCCCATGCAAACACGGTGTTCATTTCTGGAAGAGGTTTACGGCTTCCTGCTGGTCTCCGGCAATGCCTATGTAGAGGCCGTCTCGCTGGAAGGCGCACTGCGTGAGCTCCACGCTCTCAGGCCCGACCGAATGAAGGTGCTGGTGGATGACGCAGGCTGGGTGGAGGCCTACGAGTATCAGGTGGCAGGTAGAAAAGTGGAACTGCGCAAAGCGCCCGGTGACAAGGTCCAGCCCGTTCTGCACATCAAGCTCTTCAACCCGCTCAACGACCACTACGGCTTCGCGCCCATTGAGGCCGCGCAAATTGCCCTCGACATTCATAACGCAGCCGGAGAGTGGAACAAGTCTCTGCTCGATAATGCCGCCTGTCCAACCGGTGCACTGGTCTATGGCGCAGGCGATGCCATGAACATGACGGACGACCAGTTCCACCGCCTCAAGGAAGAGTTGGAAAGCTCCTATCAAGGGGCGAGGAATGCAGGCCGCCCCATGTTGCTGGAAGGTGGGCTTGACTGGAAGCAGATGGGCATGTCGCCCAAAGATATGGACTTCATTGAGCTGAAGAATGTCGCCGCTCGCGAAATTGCACTGGCCTTCGGCGTGCCGCCCATGCTGCTCGGTATTCCGGGAGACAACACCTACGCCAATTATCAGGAAGCCAACCGCGCCTTCTGGCGTTTGACGGTCGTGCCGCTCGCCGCGCGGGTTCTCTCCGAGCTCTCCAATTGGCTCTCTGCAGCCTATGACGAGCAGGTCACACTGGAGCTGGACCTTGATGCTGTCGAAGCGCTGGCGCTGGAACGCAAAGCACTGTGGGATCGCATCACCGCAGCGGACTTCCTCTCCCGCGATGAAAAGCGCATCGCCGTTGGATATGGGGCGGAGGGCAAAGATGAATGAGTTACTGGCAGCGCTCGCTGCAAAAGGGGACCTCGCCCATGTGGCGCTTAGCGCCTGGGCAGGCACCTCCACATCACTGCTCTTGTGGGCACTTAAGCAAGTCATCCGGTTCAATCGCAGGTTCGAGGAGTTCATGAGTGAACTGGAAAAACTCAACCAGCTGCTGCGCATGGATCCATGAAAATCGCACACTCGAACTATTGAGATTATTTGAAAGGTTGAAGGTGAAGCCTTGACCCAAAATCACAAAACACAAGCCGTGCCCGTTGAGCAAAAACAACAGCCAACTCAGCGCGGCAATGAAGCCCCCGCACAGACCTTCGCCAACTTCACCAAGGCACTCGCCGGAGCATTGGTGGAACGACGCGCGGCAAAGTCGGAGGGAGCAAACTCCGGTAGAAAAAACAATTGAAAGCTCGCTAAGGGAGGCAATCAATTTGAACACAGATCACCCCATCGCCATTGAGGGCTACGCCAGCCGGTTTGAACTGAGCGATCAGGGCGGCGATGTGATGCGCAAAGGTGCATTTCAAAACACGCTGCAAAAGCAAAAACTCACGGATGTAAAAATGCTCTGGCAGCACGATCCATCCCACCCCATTGGCAAGTGGCTGCACATTCAGGAGGACAGCATCGGCCTCTTTGTAAAGGGCTTGCTCTATCCGGGCATCACACAAGGCCGACAAGCCATCGCCATGGTGCAAACGGGTATTCTGGATGGACTGTCCATCGGCTTCAAAACCCGCCGCGCCCAGCGCAACAACAAAACCGGCAGACGGGATGTGCTGGCGGTAGATCTCTGGGAGATCTCGCTGGTCACGTTCCCGTTGCTGCCATCAGCACGGCTGACTGTGGTCTCCTGAAGCTCCTGACTATTTGAAAGTACGATCTGTGGTTCCAATCGGCGCCGCGGTTTTTTTATATGCTTTACGAGGAAAATAATCCTATGAAAAACACATGCAATCCAGCATTAGAGACCAAAGACTTCGCAAGGGAAGCTGCAGGAAAATCAGCTCATCCCGCACTTTCTGGCCCGGCAACAGGGCAGTTTGTGTCTGGAATGGAGGCCTCTGGCAGCTTTAACCAGCTGAACCACGCTTATTCTGAGTACACCCAGACCAACGACATGCGTTTGGCTGAGCTGGAGCAAAAGTCCGGCTCGGATGTGCTCCTGGACGAAAAACTGGCCCGTCTGGACGAGATCATCGACGGTCAGCTGCGTCATCTGAACGAACTCCAACTCAAATCCCAGCGCTTGCCGCGCTCTACGCCAGAAACCACCGGCGGCCCATCAGCTGAGGTAGAGCACAAATCTGCGTTTGAGACCTACATGCGTGACGGGCAGGAGACCCGCCTTAAAACACTGGAGCAAAAGGCCATGTCCTCCGGCACTGCAGGCGATGGTGGGTATCTGGTGCCGGAGCAGCTGGAAACGGACATCCTGCGTCGCATCACAGCTCTGTCCCCCATCCGCTCCATTGCGTCCAACCGCAAAATCTCAGGCGCATCCTACCGCCGTCCTGTTGTGACGGTGAACCCGGATGCGGACTGGGAAGGCGAAACCGATGCCCGCAGCACGCCCACAAACGCAATGAAATTTGAGATGCGGGAGGTAAAGATCTTCGAGCTTTCTGCTCTGCCAGCTGTCACCCAAACCCTGCTGGACGATGCAGCGGTCAATATCGGGGAAATTCTGGCAGAAGAGGTGGAAACCGTCTTTGCAGAAAAAGAATCCGCCGCCTTCCTCAATGGCAACGGCACCAGTCAGCCGCAAGGGCTGCTCAAAGGCACAATTCACGGCACGCTGAATGATACAGGCCTCTCCATCGGGTCCATCAAGACAGGACAGGCAGGGGCGTTTCCCTCTTCCAACGGAAGCGATCTGCTGATCTCGCTGATTTACGGCGTCAAAACCGCCATCCGCCGCAACGCCCGCTTCCTCTTCAATCGCAGAACACAAGCCGCCATCCGCAAGCTGAAAGACGGGCAGGGCAACTACATCTGGCAACCACCCGCAGCTGCAGGCGCTGACCCAAGCCTCATGGGCTTCCCGGTCACGGAAGCTGAACACATGCCGGACATCACTGCTGGCTCTGATCCATACGCCATCGCGTTTGGTGACTTCCACCGTGGCTACATGGTGGTGGACCGTGTCGGCATCTCTGTTCTGCGTGATCCGTACACCAGTAAACCAAACGTGCTGTTTTACATCACCAAACGCGTCGGCGGCGGCATCATGGATTTCGATGCCTACAAACTGCTGAACTTCAGCGCCTAATCATCTTCATCAACAATCGAGGAGGAGCCGCCGTGACGGCTATACTCACAGTGCCACCGGCTCTGGAGCCGGTTTCGCTTGCCCAGGCGCATGCGCAGCTCAGGGTCTCCCACACCCACGAGGAAGATCTGATCGAGCGTCTGATCAAAGCCGCGCGGGAACAGGTGGAGATCCTCACACGGCGGGCTCTCATAGATCAGGAATGGCGACTGCTTCTGGATGATCTTTCACCAGACCGCCTGATCCGCCTGCCTGTCGCGCCGGTCGCACAAATCCTGCAGGTCTACACCTATGACAGGGAAGGCAACCAACATCTGGTGTCGGCGTCGAACTATCAGGTGGATTTGGCCGGAAATCCCGCCCGCCTGCGCTTCAAGGCAGGCACGGTTGGGTCGTTGCGAGACCTCAACGGCATCGAGGTTGACTTCAAAGCTGGCTACGGCTCAGCAGCAACCTCGGTTCCCGCAGGTCTGCAAACCGCGATCCTGATGCTGGTCGGCTTCTGGTACGAGCGCCGCACCATGCTGGAAGAAGACCGCCTCACAGGCCTCATGCCCCACGGTTTCGAGGCTGCGCTCTCCCCTTACAAGGTGCTCAGGATATGAGAGCAGCAGGCACACTCAACGACCCCCTGCTGTTACTCAGTCCAAAGATCACCAATGGCACGGATGGCTCTGTCACAAGGAGTTACCAGCAAATCGCCATGGTCTGGGGGCTGGTAGAGGCATCCACTGGCTCACAGAGTACCGTGGCAGGCCGCATTGCCAGCGCTTACCCGCTCACGCTCACCCTCCGCCGCCGCACAGATGTGGCGGAGGGCTGGCGGGTGGAGCGGGATGGACAGAGCCTCAGAGTAAAAGCAGTTCTCCCGCACTCAGAACAGGCGCCCTTCATGCAGATCCTTTGCGAGCAGGAGGAGGGTGATGATGGGGGAACTTGAATTCCGCAAAGCCCTGTTTCAGGCAATCCACGCCAAGGCCTCCCTGACACCGTATCTGGGAGATCCCAAGCGGGTGTTCGACGGCGTGCCAAGGGGGGCAGCACTACCCTATGCAACGCTGGAAGCCGTCACCACTCAATTGCTGACAGGTCATCTGGACGATGGTGGCAGGCTCACTGGCTCCATCGGCATCTACTCGCGCCATGCAGATCGGGCTCAAACCCAGGAAATCCTACAGATCTTCAACGAACTGCTGGAAGCCGGTGTCACGTCATCCGCTGGAACCGAGGCAGCAGGCTTGACCATGACCGAAACCAGCTGTCGCCGCCTGAGTGATGGCCGCACATGGTACGGGCGCATCAAGTTCTCTGTCCTGCTGCAACAGACCGCTTAACACCAATCTTTGAGAGGAAAACAAATGGTCGCTCAGGCCGGAAAAGACCTGTTGTTGAAACTGGACACAGTGGGGGATGGCACCTTTGAAAGCGTGGCAGGCTTGCGCTCAAGACGCCTCGCCCTAAATGCCACGCCCATCGATATCACCGATGCAGAAAGCACAGGCCGCTGGCGGGAGCTGCTGGCAGGGGCTTCCACCCGCCACGCCTCACTCTCTGGCAGTGGCCTGTTTCGCGACAAAGCATCTGCAGAAAAAGTTCGCACGGCCTTCTTTGCCGGAGAACTTCGTAGTTGGCAGGTCATTCTGCCGGGCTTTGGAACGCTGGAAGGCCCATTCCACCTTTCTGCACTGGAGTACTCTGGTGATTACAGATCCGAAGTGACCTTCGAGATTTCATTGGAATCTGCCGGTGCTCTCACGTTCACCCCGCTAACTTGAGGAGCATACGATGCCATCAAAAACCTATGACCGGGGCGTTAATCGCAGGCGCGGTGAAGTCCTCGCGGACCTCGGCGGTCAAAAGCACATATTGGTGCTTACACTTGGGGCTCTGGCTGAGCTGGAAGACGCGCTCAGCTGCAACACATTGCAGCAGCTGACCGAGCGGTTTTCCTCTGGCCAGCTGAGTGCTGCCGACATCATCAAAGTGCTCGGTGCAGGCCTTCGCGGTGGGGGATTGATCATTGAGAACGAAGAAGTCGCAGAACTCTCCCATGAAGGCGGCGTTGCAGCCCTTGCCAAGCTGGCAGGTGAGCTCCTGGTCGCCACGTTCTCTCCATCTCAGCAGTCTCAATCGTGAAGCATGAGCAATCTGAAAACCAACCGGTGCCCTGGCATGACCTGATGCACAAAGCCTGCCGGGAGCTTGGCTGGTCACCAAACACCTTTTGGCAATCAACACTGGTTGAGCTGGAAATGGCCTTCATCCCGCCGGGAAACCGCAATGCACGCACAATCACGCGGGGCGTACTGGAGGAGCTGGTGTCCCAATTTCCAGACAATGAGGATCAACAAACACCATGACAGATAGTTTTAATGAACCGCTGAATGTAGAAGATGCACGCGAGCTGGAAACAACCATGCAGGAGGTCAACATCCTTGCCAAAGAGTTCTCTTCAGAGCTCGGCAAAGGTCTGCAAAGCGCAGTCACTTCTGGCAAAGACCTGCAATCGATCCTCTCACAAGTCGCGCTCAACATGTCCAGTTCTGCTCTCAACAGTGCCTTAAAGCCGCTTGAAAACCTGCTTTCTGCCGGAATTTCATCAGCCATCGGCAATGTGGCAGGCGTAACGCCCTTTGCAAAAGGTGGTGTGGTTTCCAGTCCAACCATGTTTGCGGCGGGCAATACAGGCTTGGGGGTGATGGGAGAGGCGGGGGCAGAGGCAATCCTCCCCCTGCAGCGCAGTAGTGACGGTCGTCTCGGCGTTGCGATGAATGCGGGCAACACGCAGCCCAGCGTCACAATAAATGTGGCGACACAGGATGTGCGCAGCTTTGAAAGATCTCAGGGGCAGGTTGCGATGATAATGGCCCGCGCCACCGGACGGGGGCGACGCGGGCTATGACGTCGGCATTGAAGAGGAGGGACTCAAGGACCGACGTGGCTTTGCTACCGGACGGTGGTAGCAAACTTTTTGGAAAAATCCGTTGCTTTGCAAAGAGGGAGGAGCATCGACAACGGGTCTACGCAAATCACGCAGACAACTTTCCCATATCAAATCTATTAGATGCTTCGCGGGCGCCCAGCCTTGAGCCAAGTCAAACCGGAGGGTGAAATGCAACCATGTTTTGTTGATGAATCATTCCCACTTGGAATTTCCCTAGGGGCTTCTGTCAGAGTAGAAAAACGCAGTCAGGTCACAAGGTTACTCAATGGCGCCGAAACCCGAAACGCCATCTGGAAGGGAACGCGACGGCATTTTGATGTGGGGACCGGATTGCGCAGCTCAGCAGACCTGCAACGAGTACTCTCCTTCTTCGAAAAAGTGGGTGGTCGCCTCTGCGGATTCCGGTTTCGTGACCCCATGGACCATAAATCCTGCAGTTTTGATGCAACTCCATCTGCAACCGATGTCGCAATCGGAACAGGCGACGGGACAACAACGACGTTCCAGCTCATCAAGCAAGTGGGTGCTGCAAGCGTCACCTGGCAGCGTAGGATCACGAAACCAGTGGCCGGAACCGTGTCTGTTGCAGTCGCTGGTCAACTGAAAACCGTCGGCAGCGATGTGCTGCTCGATCCGTTAACAGGCATCCTGGAATTTCAAGCAGGCCACATTCCCTCAAATGATCAGGCGATCACGGCGGGCTTCCTGTTCGACACGCCCACACGCTTTGAAAGCGACCAACTGGAAATCAACCTCCTACACTTCGAGGCAGGGCAGGTGCCGTCCATCCCACTCGTCGAACTTCTCATCTGAAACCAACTCCGCGAGTAAACCCATGTTCAATGCTGCTTTGAAAGAACACCTGACCGGTGAGGGCACAAGCGTGGCCTATTGCTGGCGCTTAATCGCCCCATCTGGCCTCAGCCTAGGTTTCACCACCCACGACCACCCCATTACATTGCTTGGCAAATCCTATGAGCCCGGCATCGGGTTGGATGGCACGCAGACCATGGCTCAATCCGATTTTCAGACCGGACAGGAAGAAGCGCTGGGCTTCCTTTCTTCCGACAGCTTGAGCGAAAAGGAGTTGAGTGCGGGCCTTTGGGACAATGCTGAGGTCGAGGTCTATCTGGTCAACTGGCAAAATCCAGAACAACACCAGTTGCTCCGGCGCGGCTCTCTTGGCGAAATCACAAGAGATGCCGATGTGTTCCGTGCTGAGTTCCGCTCATTGGCCGCCAAACTTTCCGAGCCCAAAGGCCGACAACTCTCCCACCAATGCCATGCGGATCTGGGAGATGCCAAATGCGGGATCGAGCTGAACACAGCCACCTATTCGAGACAGGTGAGTATCATAGGCAAAGAAGACGGCAATCGGCTGATCATCCAAGGCAATACCGATATCAGCACAAACTGGTGGTCCTTCGGCAAACTCACCTTTCTGTCCGGCCCCTACGCCAATCAACCCCTGCGCATAGCCAGTCACCTCATAGAGCAAGGCAAGCACAAGCTCACGCTCTGGGCACCCTTGTTATTGGAGCAAACCTATCCGGTATCTGCATCCGTTTCCGCAGGCTGCGATAAAGGTTGGGGCAGCTGCCAGACTAAGTTCCAAAACACAGGAAACTTCCGAGGCTTTCCTCATATGCCTGGCAACGACTTCATCCTTGCCGGACCTGAAAGCCAATCAGCGGCCAACAACGGCGAGAAATTGGTGGGGTAATCATGCAGCAATCTCCCCACACCCTCCTAAGGGAAGCGCACAGCTGGGTTGGAACGCCTTACCAGCATCAGACAACGACCAAAGGCGCAGGCTGCGATTGCCTCGGTTTTATCCGCGGCCTCTACCGCTTTTTGCATCACACCGAGCCGCCCGTTCCCACCAGTTACGCACCAGAATGGGCAGAGCTGAAGGGGGAGGACCAACTGCTCAATGCCGCGCATCAATATTTGCATGAGATGCAAGGACCTTTGCAAAAGCCCAAACCAGCGGAGGTCATCCTGTTTCGCTGGGCGCCGCAGGTTCCCTGCAAACACCTCGGCTTCATGACAAGCAAAGACCGCTTCATCCATGCCTATGAGGCTGTGGGAGTGGTTGAAAGCCCGCTGGTGCCCATGTGGCGCAACAAGATTGCAGGGCGTTTTTCATTCTTCTCAAGTGAGTGATCTGGAAAGGACAGGACCATGGCAACAATGGTGCTTTCAAGCGCTGGTGCAGCCGTTGGCGGTGCACTTGGCGGTCCCATGGGCGCTATCATAGGGCAAACATTGGGCGCTCTGGGTGGAGCATGGATCGACCAGCAAATCTTCGGTGAAAACAGAGAACTCTCCGTCGGTAAGTTAGGTGACCTGCAATTACAGACTGCTGCTGAAGGGGCGTCATTGCCCTTTGTCTATGGCCGCGTGCGTGTCACCGGCAACATCATCTGGGCCACGCGGCTGGAAGAGGTCGTCTCCGAAGAAAAGCAGGGCGGAAAAGCCACGGGCTCTTCGACCACAATCACCAGCCACAGCTACTTTGCCAACTTCGCAGTTGCGCTGTCCGAGGGCCCCATCACAGCGGTACGCCGTATCTGGGCCAACGGTAAGGAGTTGGACTCCAGCGCGATCAATATGAGGGTGTATCTGGGGGCAGAAGATCAACAACCCGACCCACTGATTGAAGCCAAGCAAGGCACTGCGCCAGCCTATAAAGGCACCGCATACGTAGTATTTGAGCGCTTGCCTCTGGCAGAGTTCGGCAACCGCATCCCCCAACTCGCCTTCGAAGTACTCCGCTCCATTGAACCGCTGGAACAGCAGATCAAAGCTGTCACGCTTATCCCTGGAGCCGGAGAGTTTGCCTATCACCCGCAGGAAGTCATTGAGGAACTTGCGCCCGGCAACACCCGGAGCGTCAACCGCCATGGTAAGGGCGGGGAAACCGATCTGGTCCGTTCTTTGGATGAGCTTCAGACCCTCTGCCCCAACCTGAAAAGCGTTGCACTTGTCGTCGCCTGGTTTGGCGATGACCTACGCGCTTCCCAGTGCACCATTCAGCCCAAAGTGACCTACCAGACCACAAAGCACTTACCTGAGAACTGGAGCGTTGCAGGCCTGACCCGCGCTGAAGCGCAGGAGGTCTCCCGCATCAATGACAGACCTGCTTATGGTGGCACGCCCTCCGATGCTTCCGTCACAGAAGCCATCAAGGAACTGAAGCGTCGTGGCCTTGCTGTCATGTTCTACCCGTTCGTGATGATGGACATCCCCGATGACAATCAGTTGCCCGACCCATATGGCGCAACCAAGCAGTCCAGCTTCCCCTGGCGCGGACGCATCACCTCTGACATCGCAGCAGGACAACCCGGAACGCAGCAGGGAACCAGCGCAGTTACGCCTCAGATAGACGCTTTTGTCGGCTCAGACAGTGACTGGCGGTTCCGCCGTTTCATCCTGCACTATGCCAATTTGGTAAAAGAGGCCGGTAGTGTGGAAGCGTTTCTCATCGGCTCAGAAATGCGCGGTCTCACCCAATGTTGGGCGGGCGGCAACGCGTTTCCTTTCGTTGATCACCTGAAAACACTAGTCTCAGAGGTCAGTCAGATTGTCGGCGACCAGACCAAACTTTCCTACGCAGCCGACTGGAGCGAATATGCGGGCCACAGCCCTCAATCCGGTGACCTGCGCTTTCCTCTGGACCCACTCTGGGCGCATGCTGACATCAATTTTGTCGGCATCGATAACTACCTGCCACTATCGGACTTGCGTCAGAACGATGACCCGCAAACAGCCTACAACCTCAAGGAACTGCGGGAGGGAGTAGCCTCCGGCGAATATTACGACTGGTATTATGCCAATGACACAGACCGAGCTGAGAAAACCCGCAGCCCGATTACAGACGGAGCCTACAACAAGCCGTGGGTGTTCCGGCAAAAAGACCTTAAGAACTGGTGGCAGAACCAACATTTTGAACGTGTTGCAAGTGCTGAACAAAACACGCCAACCCCCTGGGTGCCACAATCCAAACCCATCTGGTTCACCGAGCTCGGCTTTCCTGCTGTCGATAAAGGAACGAACCAGCCCAATGTCTTCGTGGATCCTAAATCTGCCGAAAGCGCATTGCCGCACTTCTCCAGCGGGCAACAGGATGACCTTGTCCAGCGTCGTGCATTGGAAGCAAGCCTCAGTTATTGGGGAACAGACCATCCGGACTGGCCGCAAGGCGACAATCCAGCCTCAAGTGCCTACGCAGGTACGATGGTCGATGCGGACAACTCCTTCCTCTGGACATGGGACGCCCGCCCGTTCCCCGAGTTCCCGACATATTCTGATGTCTGGGCAGATGGTCAGAACTGGCAGCTCGGCCATTGGCTGACAGGTCGTCTCGGTGCAACCTCTCTCTCAGGCCTCATCCGTGCCATGCGTGATGATTTTGGACACACACAAGAGCTGACAGAGATCGCTGAACTGGGCGAAACCCTCGAAGGCCTGATCGTGACAGGCCCAACGTCCTTGCGTTCTGCGCTCTCTCCCATCCTGCAACTCGCTGGAGGCATCGCCGTTGATCGTGGAACCCATCTGGCCATCCTCCCCAAATACGCCAAGGCCAACCCCAATGGGAAACTGAGCCTTGCTGACCTGTTGGAAGCTAAAGAGGAGGAAGGCTACATCTCTATCAGCCGCAATGATGGCAGTGATTTGCCAGCAGAACTCCGACTGCGAAGTATGGACCCCAATAACAATTATGAGGCTCTTGTTGTCTCTTCTCGCCGTCTGGAGGGCATGGATCGGCGCACGTCCAGCATTCAACTCTCCATCACAGCCTCGCTCCCCTCTGCCCAAAAACTGGTTCAAAAAATGCACCAGGGCTTATGGCTGGATAGGGAGACTCTTCAGTTCAGACTTGCTCTGAGCAAAATCGACCTGAGACCGGGGGATATACTGGAACTTCCCGGCGAGCTTTTGGGTGATGACACGACGTCCTTTCAGTGCCGGATTGATCAGATCTCATCTGGTGCTCATCTGGACGTTCAGGCCATACGGCTCAACGGATACCCTAATATAGCTGCAGCAGTCACGGATGGATCATCACAGCGATCTTTCAACGACACCACCTCAGGTCCGCCGGTTGTCAGTATCTTGGATCTGCCAAGGTTTCACGGTGAGGGAGCGGACGACGGAAGCCCGGTCATCGCTGTCTACAATTCAAACTGGCCGAGTGCCTATCAGCTCTATGCTTCCAGCTCAGGTGAAGAGTTCACGCCGCTATTGCAGGTGACGGAACCAGCCACCATGGGCATGTTGCAAGAGCCTCTCATCTCTGGCCCACTTTGGCGCTGGGGTCTGGCCTCCCATATCACCGTAAAACTCTATGGAGGCCAGCTACAAAGCCGAAAGCTGCTCGATGTGCTCTCAGGCGCAAATGCCTGTGCCGTTCGCAAGAATGAGGAGTGGGAGGTGATACAGTTCTGCAAGGCTGAACTGATCGCCCCCATGACTTACAAACTCACGCAGTTACTCAGAGGGCAATTGGGGACGGAGCATCTGGTTGCTTCGTCGAGCGCTGAGAACGCTGAGTTCATCCTGTTAGATCAATCCCTGCTGAAACTGCCATGGACCAGTGACAAAGTAGATGTTGCCCTCTCATATCGGATAGTACCAGCTGGAAAGCCTCTGGGCTTTAAATGGGCAGAGAACACAAGCCATGCTGGAAAACAAAGCTCACTAAAACCATTCGCACCCGCTCATCTAAAAGCAAGCCAAACAGATAATGGGGATTTAGAACTTAAATGGATTCGCAGAGCTAGATGGGAGGCGGACAGCTGGGCAATTCCAGATATTCCCCTCCAAGAGGATAAACTTCAGTTTTCGGTCACGCTTTATCGTCAGGATGGGAGCGAAAATGAACGAACTGTTCTGCGTGAATACGAGCCGACACAGGAAAGCCTGATAATCCCGCATACCGAGTTACAATCGCTCCTTGAAGCAGGTCAGCATCTTCTGACGTGTGAAGTTGCTCAAAACTCAACGAAATTCGGTTTGGGGACAACTTCAGATTGCTTGGTGAGCGTAACACTTTAACAATTGCTTTTACCGGATTATTTGCAAACCAAGCCAAGAAACATCACAGACCCCAGAGAATCTGCTAGGTCTTTGTTTTGAAATAAATAACACCTCGTTCATGTGAGGTTCAGCCAGTGCCAGTTAGAAGACGCCCTATGAGACACCAATTCCACAACCTCTTTTTTCGCTCATTGATGGCACTGGCTTTGGCAGCAACGGTTTTTACATGGTCGGCACCTGCGCAGGCCGCGTGTTTGTCCTCCAGTCAGACAAGGCAGGCTGTCGCCAGCGGTCAGGCGCGGCCTCTGGGCTCGCTGCGGGTCAATGGGCAGATACTCTCAGCTAAGCTCTGTCAGCAAGGAGGGAGATTGGTCTATGTGCTTTCCGTACTCAACAACGGCAACGTCTCTCAAGTGACGCTGGATGCACGAACAGGGCGCCGGTTGTAACCGAGCTGAGAAGAACTCTGGATAGAGATTTTTCTGCCTGAATTTGAACGAATTTTAAAAGCGATATTAGGCAACAAAAGCCTGAGTGTTGGTGTGGGGTAGATCTTATGCGAATGTTGATCGTTGAAGATGATCGCGATTTGAACAGGCAACTGTCTGAAGCGTTGGAAGACGCAGGCTACGTTGTCGACAAAGCATACGACGGTGAAGAAGGCCATTTCCTCGGCGATACTGAACCCTATGACGCTGTCATTCTGGATCTTGGCCTGCCGCAAATGGATGGTCTCAGTGTGCTGGAGCGCTGGCGCAGAGACGGTCATTCCATGCCGGTCCTCATCCTGACAGCGCGCGACCGTTGGAGCGATAAGGTCGCTGGCATTGATGCTGGTGCAGATGATTACGTTGCAAAGCCGTTCCATATGGAAGAAGTGCTGGCACGGGTGAGGGCACTGGTCCGTCGCGCGGCTGGTCTGGCCTCAAACGAGATCTCCATTGGCGACATTGTTCTGGACACCAAAGCAGGCAAAGTGACGAAAAACGGCATGTCCGTAAAACTCACCTCTCACGAGTTCCGTCTGCTGTCTTATCTCATGCACCACAAAGGCCGTGTAATCTCCAGAACTGAGCTGGTTGAGCATCTGTATGATCAGGACTTTGACCGCGACTCCAATACGATTGAGGTGTTTGTAGGACGACTGCGCAAGAAGTTTGGTAGTTCATTGATCGAAACCGTACGTGGATTGGGTTACAGGCTACAGGAAGAAAATGCCTGATCAGAACAGCTCAGATACCAACGACCTGCAAGGGCTCCTTAGTTGGAACCCCATCAGGTTCATTCGCAAGAAACAACAGGCGTCATTGGCATGGCGTCTGATTTTTGTTGCGGGCCTGTGGGCTCTTGTCAGCTTGGTGGTCGCTGGTGCCATTCTTGTTGCTCTGTTTCGCGAAGCTGGTGAAAAGGCACTGGATGAACGCCTTGAAGTGCATATGACAGCAATTGTCAGTGCGCTTGCTGCGGAAGGCGACCAGCAAAACCCTGCACTACGACGTATTGGTGACCCACGGTTCAACATGCCGCTGTCGGGTTGGTACTGGACCGTGCAACGCGGTGGCAAAGTTCTGTTTGAAAGCGAATCTCTTTTTGGTGACACGCTACGCCTGCAAAACATGAAGGGCGAACTGGAACTCAAGCAAAACGTTACTGGTCCAGCTGGTCGGGATCTGCGTCTGCTGCAAAAACGCATCCAGTTCGGTGGACTTCAGCCGGTGACAATAGCAGTCGCAGGAAGCACCCGCGAGCTGGGCGAGAGTACGGCATCCTTTGCATGGCAAGCGGCGATCACACTTGGTGTTCTTGGGCTTGGCCTTGTCGCTGCCATCTTCTTGCAGGTGCGCTTTGGTTTACGTCCGCTAACTGAACTTCAGGAGAGTCTTGGTCGCGTTCGTCAGGGAAAAGAGGAAGAAGTTCAGGAAGATCTGCCCAAGGAGCTGAAACCGCTTGCTGTTGAACTCAATGCTCTTATCCACTCAAACAGAGAAGTAGTGGAACACTCCAGAACTCAGGTGGGAAATCTTGCTCATGCCCTGAAAACGCCTCTGTCTGTTATTACCAACGAGGCTAGAAGTTCAGATGAACCGCTCGCCCTGAAGGTTTCGGAGCAAGCGGATCTTATGAGAGGGCAAGTTCAGCACTATCTGGAAAAAGCACGAATGGCGGCTCAGCGCCGGGTGATCGGAGTGTCATGTGAGGCTGCTCCTGTCGTGTCGCGCATGGCGCGCGCTATGGAAAAAATCCATCGCGACAAAGAACCAGAGATCACGGTTGATATGGATGAGACTCTGTTGTTCCGTGGGGAACAACAAGATCTGGAAGAAATCCTTGGGAACTTGTTGGATAACGCCTGCAAATGGTGTGATAAAAAAGTGTCAGTGACGCTGAAAAACAACAATTCCTCTGCGTCACTCATCGCTCTGATCGTGGAAGACGATGGTCCTGGACTGGGTGCTGAAGAGAAAAAACGTGCACTGCGCAGAGGGCAAAGATTGGATGAAACTGTCCCCGGAACGGGTTTAGGTTTATCCATAATTGTTGACATTGCAGGTATTTACGGTGGTTCATTTGAACTTGGCGACAGCGAGTTAGGTGGATTGAAGGCAACGGTGATCTTGCCGTCTCTGACAATCTGATCTGTTTTGGGGCAGGGGTTGCATCTGTTTCAAACAGTACTGATAGTAAGTGTAACTGTGTTTTAAGGGGTTGCTCCACGAAAGCGTTTTCAAGCTAATGACGCTGCTTTGGTTTGAGGCCTTACTGGAAGACCTTGGAAGGGACGAAAGTGCCTTTCCGGAAAACGGATAAGTCGCAGAAGCGACAAAGAGGATGCATGTTGGTGCGAAACTGGAAAAAACTGATGGTCTTACCTGTCGTTGTTGGCGGTTTAGCCAGCTGTGCGACATCTGATCATGTCACCAGTGCTCAAACCGATGCGTCCTCCTCATCGATTTTCGGTTTCTGGTCTTCTGACAGTGAGCAAAACGCGGCCGCCCAGGCAGCAATCGACAGCGCCACAGAAGGTGAGTTGAAGCAGCTGCTCAGAAGCGGTGATCTCGACACTGTCTATAAAGCACAGAGCAAAGCGTTGAATGCGTCTGATGCAGGCAACAAAGTTGTCTGGCGCAACCGATTCTCTGGCGCACAAGGCACAGCTAAGTCTGGTCCCGTTTATTACGTGAATGATCGTCGCTGCCGTGATTTCCAGCATACCATCGCGTATGATGAGAAAACTCAGGTGATCAAAGGCGCGGCATGCAAGGACGGTGAGCGCTGGGCAGCGTTGAACTAACCTGAAATCCCTTGTTATAAGCAGTTTTTACTGAAGGAAACGCATCTTTCGCATGCGGAAAGGGACGCTTATCAAGATTTGATTAAGCAATTCCGCCGATAGTTTTGATCAACAAATACAATTTTAGCAGTTGTCGTCTGCTGCGTGTTGTGAGGGTTGAGCGTGTATGAGTTCAACCAGTGTAAAGCTGAGTACCAGAGAGATTTGGATGCACGAGGTCAACCATAAAGCATTGCAAATGGAGAAGGTGTTAGGAGCCTTGTCTCAATCTGCTTTGCGGATGTTGGAACGGTCCGTCGATGATTCCGTGCAAAGCGGAACATCTGTGCCCAACGCCGAACTCATGCTACTCACTATCCGCAGGCTCCTTGGCGAAGCCTCCTACATTCCCGAAAATAAGCTGTCTCTGGATACGCCGCTTAAACGTGCCATTCTAAGCCCCCTTCAACCGTTCCTCATTCAAATGCCGTTGAGCACGCCGCAACAAGGTCGGATAGATTCAGCCGTAATGGATACACTCTGGGCCTACATGCGTCAGGTGCTTCTCTCTAATGAGTTCACCGAGGCCGTAGAGGCTTTGGAAGAGCTATGTCAGCAACAAGATTTGCCCACAACGCACGAAACCATCCAGAAAGCACTTTATACATGTGCTGAAGGTCTTCGCCTGCGTTTGGTTGCAGCTGCTAAGAAAGAGCTGGAAGCAGCGGATCAAGACATTCAGATAAAGACAAAGCTTCGCCGCAAGGTCGGAGGCCACGTCAATTTTGATTTCCTACGGGATGTCCTGGTGATCTTGGAAAGAGCGCCTGCATGGGAAAAGGTGATGGCAAACACTCCACCTTTTGCAGAAGATATCCTGTCCATGTCTTCCGGTAAAGACTTGCACAACATGCGCGCCCATATGGAGCAGCATAGAACTGAGGCCAATTATCTTGCAGCGCTCTCATTCCTTCGTCTGGACGAAGCGCCTGTTGAACTCATAAAACTGGCTCAAGCGCTCGCTGCTGTCTCTGCTCTGAAAGATGTTACGGGCACGCCTTATGCGGCCTTCATAGAGTTTGCTTTGTCTTCTTTGGAGCAGAGCGTTTCTGTTGTTGAAGGCTGGCGTATGGAAGAGGAGGCCATTGTCGGACTTCCGGAAGCAGCCAACGCCTGTCTGCTGCATTTTGAGGAACTGGAAGACCTTGAAGGCTTCAGTGCTTGTGGTCAATGGAATCAACGCGCCGTACAGCTCAAAAACCGTTTGTGCGTTCTGCTACGTGATGAGCTGCGCAACCTCCCGGCTCAACTGGAAGAGGCAATCGCCTCTGAAACAAAGCCTGACATTGCAGATTTGCAGGGCGGTTATCGGTTGGACCAGATTCAACGTGCCTATCACAAATGTTTGAGGGGATTAAAACTCGCCAAGTTAGCGTCGCAATATGCAGGTGTGCTCGGGTTGAACGAGTTACAAATCTCAACCAGAGATCATGTCGAACGTTTCATCGATCGCAACTCCGAGAAGCTTTTGACAGCTCCCAAAGACGAGCAAAACGAGACCGAAAACCTTCCGAATTATGGCGAAATTTCGAGAAAATTGAGCCGTTTAATCTCGATGAGTGAGATCTCTTTAGAGCCGGAAGACACTGCGAACCTCATCCGCAGGCAGAAGACTTATCTGAAAGATGCCGCCTAACCCCCTAGTAGTGCATGCGTCTTTTAGAAAATAAGTGCAACTTCATAGGTATTTTGTGGGTATATGGCTTGTGCGACTGCCCGTCGCAGGGGGGGAACTGTTGCCTTTCACATTTAGAACCTGTCTATTTAAGCCACTATGACATTCTGGTTAGTTCTCGCAATTTTGACGGCGGCGGTCGCATTGGCCGTACTCGTTCCATTGGCTCGCTCTCCCAAGGTTAGTCCTGATGAGCGCAATGATGAAGCTGTGTTTCGCGCCCAGCTCGAAGAAATACAAAAAGATCTTGAGCGCGGTGTAATCGCGCCGGACATGGCAGAAGCCGCCAAAATTGAAGTGTCGCGTCGCTTGTTGGCCGCGCACAAGCAAAACCAGGGAGACCACCAGTCAGCTCCCTCTAAAATGCGTGTGCGCATTGTGCAGCTGACAGCGGTTGTTTTGGTGCCTTTGGCAGCGCTAGGTATGTATTTACAATACGGTTCTCCGGAAATCCCTGACCAACCAAGAGCCGAGCGCTTGGCTGAAACAGCAGGGCAGGCCGATCTTGAAGTGCTGATTGCCAGGACTGAGGATCACCTCAAAGAGAACCCGAACGACGGACAGGGTTGGGCTGTAATCGCACCTGTTTACATGCGTACCAGCCAATTTGATAAGGCCCGCCGCGCCTATGCGCAGGCGTTGAGCCAGTTCCCTGAAAATCTCGATTTTATGGTTGGTTGGGCTGAAGCAAGCATTTTTGCAAATGAAGGACAAGTGTCCGATGAAGTTGAAAAGGTTTTGCGCCGGATCAATCTTGCTAAGCCTGAAATGCTGCAACCCTACTACTATCTGGCAATGGCTATGGGCCAGAAGGGCCAGATAAACGAAGCGCTGGCTGCCTGGAACGCTCTGCTGAAGACTGCAGATCAAAATGCACCTTGGGTGGATGCTGCAAAGGCACAGCGTGACGAACTGATCGCGCGAGGCGCCGTTGTATCTGGTGAGGCTGTGGCAATCCCGGCACTTGGACAGCCTGCAGGACCTTCTGCTGATGAAGTTGAAGCAGCAGCTGAGATGAGTGCGGAAGATCGCAATGAAATGATCAACCAGATGGTTGTTCAGCTGGATGAACGCCTTAATGAACAAGGTGGTTCTGTTTCCGAGTGGGGACGCTTGATACAGGCCCGCATTATTCTCGGGGAGCAAGTGGAGGCCGCAAAAGCAGTCGCCCGCGCAAAGCAAAACCTCAAGGACGATGCAGCTGCACTGGAACAGATCAACCAACTGGCCACGAGCCTGAATTTAAGCCCTGCCGAATAAGGCGGGGGTTGCATATCTCTGATGAATGCCAAGCGGTTTTCGGAAATAAGATATGCCTAGGACAAAGAAATAGAGCTTCTTTTGATGTTCTATTGAGCTGCAGAATACAAACGCCGTAAGGCATTAGTTGGCAACGTATCTACGGAACTGCGAGTATGACACGTAAACAAAAAAGACTCGGGCTTATTGGTCTTGCGGGATTGGTGCTGGGGTCGGCTGTCGGCTTGGTTCTTTATGGACTCTCCAGCAGCGTGACCTATTTCCAGAGTCCAAGTGACATCGCTGAACAGCAAGTTGAAGTTGGGCAACGTATCCGTCTTGGCGGTTTGGTTGAAGATGACTCTCTCGATAAGAGCCAAGGCTCCGTGATCCTCTTCCGTGTAACCGATCAGGCAGAAGCTATTCCGGTTTCTTACAAGGGCATCTTGCCTGACCTGTTTCGTGAAGGGCAGGGCATCATTGCCGAAGGCCACATGAACGAGAAGGGTGTCTTTATTGCAGACACCGTTCTGGCCAAGCATGATGAAAGCTATATGCCAAAAGAGGTCTACGAGACCTTGAAGGAAGATGGCCACTGGATGGAAGAGGAACAGGCCGCCTCCGCAGAGCAAAGCACCAAAGTAAACTAAAAAGTTAAATCAACCGGCTCTACCCAAAAGGGCCGGTTATCCAGCGCCAAATGGATACTAGGATATCGTAATGATAATTGAACTTGGCCACTATGCACTCATTCTGGCATTGATAGTCGCGGCTGTTCAGTCGGTCTTTCCAGTGTGGGGTGCAGTGAAATCAGACCACCGTCTGATGGGGATGGCACCTGGCCTTGCCGTACTTATGTTCCTTTTGACTTGCGTTGCCTTCGCCGCATTGACCTGGGCATACCTGAATTCAGACTTCTCGCTTCTGAATACCTATCAGAACTCCCATAGTGACAAGCCGCTGGTCTATAAGATCTCCGGTGTGTGGGGCAACCACGAAGGTTCTATTCTTCTCTGGGTGCTTATTCTGGTGTTGTTCGGTGCGTTGGTTGCAGTGTTTTCACGCAACATTCCGCAGCGCCTCCGGGCTGCTACTCTTGGCGCTCAGGGCTGGGTTTCCTTTGCATTCCTGCTCTTCGTCATTGTTGCCTCTAACCCATTCACCCGTATCAGTCCTGCACCGTTGCAAGGCTCTGGCCTCAACCCAATGCTGCAGGATGTCGGCCTGGCGATCCATCCGCCAATTCTTTACATTGGCTACGTTGGCTTCTCCATCGTGTTCGCGTTTGCGGCAGCTGCGCTCATTCTTGGCAAACTGGATGCAGCATGGGCGCGTTGGGTACGTCCTTGGATCCTGGTAAGCTGGATCTTCCTGACCCTCGGCATCGCAATGGGCTCTTACTGGGCTTACTACGAACTCGGCTGGGGTGGCTGGTGGTTCTGGGATCCGGTCGAAAACGCATCCTTCATGCCATGGCTCACCGGTACAGCTCTGCTGCACTCTGCAATCGTAATGGAACGTCGGGATGCTCTGAAGGTTTGGACTGTCTTCCTCGCACTGCTGACATTCTCCTTGTCGCTGCTGGGTACCTTCCTCGTCCGTTCTGGTGTTCTCACCTCCGTGCACGCATTCGCAGTTGACCCCGCACGTGGTCTCTTTATCCTTGCGATCCTGTTGATCTTTGTCGGCGGATCACTCACGCTGTTTGCATGGCGCGCACCATTGCTTCGTCAAGGTGGCCTGTTTGCGCCAATCAGCCGCGAAGGTTCATTGGTACTGAACAACTTGTTCCTGACAACAGCTTGTGCTGCAGTGTTCGTTGGCACGCTTTACCCACTCGTTCTGGAAGCCTTCTCTGGCGACAAGATCTCCGTGGGTGCGCCATTCTTCAACCTGACATTCGGCCCAATCATGGTGCCAGTGTTGATCCTGATGCCATTTGGCCAGCTTTTGGCATGGAAGCGTGGTGATGCGTGGGGTGTTGCCCAACGATTGACCTCTGCGTTTGTGATCGCAATGCTCGCGACTTTCGGTCTGATCTGGTTCATGGGCGTTAGCACAACAAGCATTATGACAGCGCTCGGCTTCGGCTTGGCATTCTGGGCAATCTTTGGCTCCCTTTGGGAAATCGTTGAACGTTCCCAGCTGTTCAAAATTGGCTTTGGTCGTTCCATGGCCCGTATCAAAGGTTTTACACCAACTGTCTGGTCTACAGTTCTGGGCCATGCTGGTCTTGGGATTACGGTTCTGGGTATTGTGACAACAATGGCGTTTGAATCTGAACGCGTTGAAGTGATGCGGCCAGGCGAAACGCTGGAACAGAACGGTTACAATGTGACCTATGAGAAGAGCTGGACCCAAAATGGTCCGAACTATCAGGAGATGGTCTCCCAGTATACTCTTCGCAAAGGTGGCAATGTCGTCGGTATCATGGAACCATCCAAGCGTGCTTATAATGCCAGTGGAATGCCAATGAGTGAAACATCCATTGCGACCTTCGGTTTCTCGCAGGTGTACTTTGCGACGGGTGACTCTGACGCAAATGGTGGTATTGTTACCCGCATCTACTTCAAACCGCTGATCACACTGATCTGGATTGGTACTCTGCTTATGTCTCTGGGTGGCTGTATTGCCCTCTTTGATCGTCGCCTGCGTGTTGGTGCTCCTGTTTCAGCCCGCAAGCGCAAAGGCGTAGCAGGCGGTGTTGCAACAGCAACCCCAACTCCGGCGGAGTAATGACCATGAAGATGAAGTTCGTACTGGTATTGATCTCTTCTGTTCTTCTGGGAACTCCAGCTGCTTATGCAGTCAACCCGGATGAAGTCTTGAAAGATCCTGTTCTGGAAGAACGTGCACGCGAAATTTCCAAGGAAGTGCGCTGCGTGGTTTGTCAGAACCAATCCATCGATGACTCCAACGCTAAACTGGCGAAGGACCTGCGTCTGCTGGTGCGGGAGCGACTGGTAGAAGGGGACAGTGACAAGGAAGTCATGGACTATCTTGTTGACCGCTATGGTGAGTTTGTCCTTCTCAAACCGCGCTTTGCGTTCCATACCCTGTTTTTATGGGGCGGCGGACCTCTTGCGTTGCTGCTGGGCGGCTTTTTCCTGTGGCGTACATCGCGAAAGAAAAAGCATGCGCCGCTGAAGAGCAGTACAGCGGGTGTCAAACCGCTCTCGGATGAAGAGCAGGCCGAACTCGACAAGCTCATATCTTCTAAATAAGACTGATTACAGAGCCTCGCAGACACAGTTTGCGGGGCTCACGTTTAATCACATCTTCTTGCAACCAGTTGAATTGTAAACGCGCCTGTAAGCGCGCACTAGATACCTGTCTCTTAATATATATTCCGAATGTGCCAGCTGCGCAGGAAATGACAGGAACAGTTCAAATGGCAAACGATCCCATTAAATTGGAATTTGAAGGCTCTCAGGGAGCGCATCTTGCAGCGCGTCTGGACACACCAGATGGTGAACCAAAGGCTTATGCCCTGTTCGCCCATTGCTTCACTTGTTCCAAGGATCTTTCTGCAGCACGGCGCATTGCATCTGCTCTGACCAAAGACGGGATTGCTGTTCTGCGCTTTGACTTTACTGGTCTTGGCAACAGCGGTGGTGATTTTGCATCCACCAACTTTTCATCCAACCTTCAGGACCTTGTTCGCGCGGCTGATTACCTGCGAGAGCATTATGAAGCACCAAAGCTGCTTGTAGGACATTCTTTGGGTGGCGCAGCCGTGCTCGCAGCAGCCTCAGAGGTCCCCGAGGTAAAAGCAGTTGCCACAATTGGTGCACCAGCCTCAGCAGATCATGTGATTCATAACTTCGGGGCTTCCCTCGATGAGATAAAAGAAAAGGGCGAAGCAACCGTCCAGCTAGGTGAACGACCGTTTAAGATTAAACGTCAGTTTATCGAAGATCTTGAAGCGCAGGACGTTCGGTCGCGCGTTGCTGTGCTGAAAAAGGCGGTGCTGGTTCTTCATTCTCCGATTGATGCCACGGTTGGTATCGAGAATGCTGCTCAAATCTTTGAAGCAGCGAAGCATCCGAAATCATTTGTGTCTTTGGATGATGCCGATCACCTGCTGTTTAAATACAAAGATGCAGACTATGCAGCACGTGTGATTGCAGCATGGGCAAGCCGCTACACGCAGGGCTAACAAAAGCGAGGTGGGAGCAACTACGAAGTTTTCCCATCATTACAGAAGATTAATGTGGCAGATAGGTGTTTGTAAGGTTCGCTCTGGCATAGTCATTCTCAACGAAATGCAAAAGCCCCGTTTCCCCAGTTGGGCTGAGATTGACTAAATGGAGTTGAGCCAAATGAAGTTGACCAAGAACGCAAGTTCCAACGTTGTTTCCCTGTCTGCTGCAAAACCCACTTCCAAACGTCGTTCCCGTCTTCTTAATGGCACCATGGCGTTGGCAATTGCAGGTGCAATGGTTGCTCCGCTGACACTTGTTCCAGCAACTGCTCAAGCCGAGCCTGTTCGCGTAAATGCGCCGGCAATGCCAAGCTTTGTTGGTTTGGTCGAAGCCGTTCAGCCAACAGTTGTTTCCGTTCGTGTTCGCTCTGAGGTTAAAGAGAATGATCGTCTGGCGGGCATTCCTCCAATGTTCCGCGATATGCCGGATGATCACCCACTACAAAAGTTCTTCCGCGAGTTTGGTGGTCCAGGTGGTGAGCAAAAAAAGAAAGCTCCACCACGCAAGCGCTTCGATCAATCTCAGGGGTCCGGCTTCTTCATCTCTGATGATGGCTATGTAGTGACCAACGAACATGTGGTTGAAGGTGGAACTGAGTTCACAATTGTAACCAGTGAAGGCGAAGAACTGGAAGCCTCATTGGTTGGTTCCGACAAGCGTTCTGATCTGGCTCTCCTGAAAGTAGAAAGCGAAGAAAAGTTTGAATACGTCGCCTTCACAGATGATGCACCGCTGGTTGGTGAATGGGTCGTCGCAGTTGGCAACCCGTTCGGTCTGGGTGGCACTGTAACGGCGGGTATCGTCTCCGCTCGTGGTCGTGACATCGGCGCAGGCATCTATGATGACTTCCTCCAGATTGATGCTTCTGTAAACCGTGGTAACTCCGGCGGTCCTGCATTCAACGTGAAGGGCGAAGTTGTCGGCGTGAACTCCGCAATTGTGTCTCCAAGCGGTGGCAACGTGGGCATCGCATTTGCGATCCCGGCACAGACTGCGAAAAAGATCATCTCTGACCTGAAAGAAGACGGCGCAGTAACCCGCGGCTGGCTTGGCGTTCAAATCCAGCCTGTTACCAAGGACATCGCTGAATCCCTCGGTCTGGAAAACGAAAACGGCACGCTGGTTGCCGAAGTTCAGGGTGATACCCCTGCAAAAGCTGCTGGCTTCCAGGCTGGTGACATCATCCTCAAGGTAGATGGTGAAGAAGTGAATGGCCCGCGTGAACTGGCAAAGGTCATCGCTGGGTACTCACCAAACACCGAAGTGGAAATTGAATACTGGCGCAATGGCGAAATCGACACCGCGACTGTAAAGCTTGGCACTATTCCTGAAGAGAAAAAACAAGCCTCAGCCAGCAAAAGCGAAGATGCGAATACCGCATTGGTAGACAGCCTTGGCCTGGAACTGGCAACTGCTGAACAGGCAGGTGTTGATGAAGAAGGCGTTGTTGTCACCAAGGTAGATCCAGATGGACCTGCTGCTGACAAAGGCCTCGCACCCGGTGCGATCATCACCGAAGTTGCAGGTGTTAAAGTTGAAACACCAACCGATGTTGCAGAACAGGTTGAAACAGCACGAGAACAAGGACGCAAGGCAGTTCTGCTGCGTGTCACGCGTGGTGAAAACACACTCTTTGTAGCGATCCCGCTGGAGAAGGGTGAGGAATAAGCCACTTACAAGAATGCGGATCACGAGAAACGCCCCTCTCGTGATCCCCTATCGAAGCACCAAGGATACTCTCACACGTGTTTCGGTTGTTTGAGGGGCTGATAGCAAGGGTAGCCCTCTACTTGATGTCAGCTCCAAAAACCAATGCTGGAAGAAAAGGCAGGAACCTTATCATCTGCCAACTTCACCTATAAAACTTATGCAAATGCTGACGGTTACCCCCAACAGCATTTGCTTTTTTTTATCGTTTCCCGTCAATGTGAGGAAACGAACAATGCCTTGCTCTGGGAAATGAAAAAATGAGAATCTTGATTATTGAAGATGATCGGGAAGCGGCAGACTATCTGCTCAAAGCACTGAAGGAAGCAGGGCACTCTCCTGATCACGCAGACAATGGCGAAGACGGACTTGAGCTGGCGATCTCCAACACATGGGATGTGCTCGTCGTTGATCGCATGCTGCCAAAACGAGATGGCCTCTCCATCATCGAAACATTGCGCGCCTCTGGCGATGAAACGCCAGTTCTGATCCTCTCGGCGCTCTCGCAAGTAGACGATCGCGTCACCGGCCTGCGTGCAGGTGGAGATGACTACCTCTCAAAACCCTACGCCTTTTCTGAGCTGCTAGCCCGCGTTGAGGTGCTGAGCCGCCGTAAAGCTGGCCCACAAGTGGAAACCAAGCTGCAGGTTGCCAACCTGGTGTTGGATCGCCTCGCTCACTCCGTTGCCCGAGCAGGGCAGGAGATCGTGTTGCAACCCCGTGAGTTCCGCCTTCTTGAGTACCTCATGAAGCATGCCGGACAGGTGGTGACCCGCACCATGTTGCTGGAAAACGTCTGGGACTATCATTTCGATCCGCAGACCAACGTGATTGACGTCCACATCTCAAGGCTTCGGTCAAAGATCGACAAAGGGTTCGACTTCCCGTTGCTTCATACTGTTCGTGGTGCAGGATACTCCATCCGTGACAGCTCTAACTAGGATCCTCTCAACCACAGCCTTCAAGCTGGCTGCAATCTATTTGACGTCGTTTACGGCGCTCTCTGTGTTTCTGTTCATCTTCATCTCGCAGAACACCGATGACCTGATGAACAAACAGGTGGTGCAGACGGTTGATGCAGAAATTCAGGGCCTTGCCGAACAATATGCCCAAAACGGCATCAACGGGCTTGTTGTCGGTGTAGAGCGTCGGGTCCGAAGTCCAAACTCAAACCTCTACCTCATTCTGGATTACTCCGGAAACGTCATTACGGGCAACATCGCCTACCTGCCTGAGAAAGTTCTCTCAGTGTCCGATGGCCGAATTCAGTTTGTCTCCTATACACCACTAGGTTTTGCTGAGACAGACCAGAACAAAGCCAAAGCGATTGTCCGCATCTTTGAATTGCCGGGCAACTTCAAGCTGCTGGTCGGACGTGATCTGGAAGATCAGGTCCATCTGAAAAGCTTATTGGGTGATGCTTTGACCCTCTGGTTGGTAGGAATGGTCGTTCTTGCTGGCATCACATGGTTCTTCCTCAATCGCCGTATCCTGAAACGCATCGACAACCTTTCCATGAGCTCACGCCAGATTATGGAAGGTGATCTTGCTGGACGCCTTGATGTGACTGGTAACGGAGATGAGTTCGACCGTCTGGCAAGCAACCTCAACGTGATGCTGGATCGCATTGAAGAACTGATGAAGGGCCTCAAGGAAGTCTCCGACAATATTGCTCATGATCTAAAAACACCACTCACACGCATGCGTGGGCGCGTGGAAGCTGCATTGCGGCAAAACTTGAGTGAAGATGAAGGCAGGGAATGTCTTGAAGAGACACTGGTTGAGACCGACGAGCTGATAAACACCTTTAACGCACTGCTGCGCATCGCACGTGTAGAAGCTGGTTCCACTGGAGCTGAGCTGCAATCAATCAAGCTGGGCAACATCGTCAAGGACGTGTGCGAACTCTATGAGCCCGTTGCCGAAGATGATGGTGTCGAGTTCTCTGTCTCACTGGAAGATGAGCCTGTCATCGAAGGTGATCGGGAGTTATTGGCGCAAGCTCTCGCAAACTTGATAGAAAATGCTCTCAAATACGGTCGCCCAACCGAAGAGAATGTCAAACCCACAATCAAAGTCGTACTGTCTGGAAATGATGAGCAGGCTATACTCAGTATAGAAGATAATGGTGCTGGTATTGCTGCTGCTGATCGTGAGCGGGTGTGCAATCGGTTTGTTCGGCTTGATAGCTCTCGCCATGCACCGGGTTCTGGACTTGGATTGTCACTTATCAAGGCGGTGGTAACTCTCCATCATGGAGAATTGCAGCTAACATCGGCTGGGACAGCAGATGATTCTGAAAGTGATAAGCAATCTGGCCTACGTGCCCGGATTGTTCTGCCCTTAAACAAGGGGCAAAGAGGTGAGGGAGAGGGCAACGAAGCATGGGACAAGGCTCGGAAGAAGAACGCCACCAGCTAAAAAGCAGCATTCTGAAGCGCGAACATCGAGAAGGAGCTCTTGCCCCTTTATTTGAGCGCTTGGAACGCCAACCCATCTGTGAAGATGAAGATCTGGGTGATCGGCACCTGAAAGATCTTATTGAGAAGCTGGAACGTAAGGATCTCATTTCTGAGTTTGAGCAGCTCTGTCAGGGCGCGCCTCATCTGCGCAGCTTTATCAAAGGCTTTATGGTCAATGCGCCGTTCTTGCGCGAGACCATGCTGCGCGATGTTCAGCGCTTCCTGCGTATTTTGAACACGCCGCCGGAAGAGACCATTGCGATCCTTCTGCAGGACTGCCTGAATGCCCGCCCTGAAAGCGAAGCAGCGCTTATGCAGTCGCTGCGTCTGGCTAAACAGGAAATGGCTCTCACGGTTGCGCTGGCGGATATCGCAGGCGCATGGCCGCTGGAAAATGTAACGGGTGCTCTTACCAAGTTTGCAGATGCATCATTGACCGCCTGCCTACGCTTCTGCCTTCGCGAGCTTGAAGTAAGAGGCAAATTTATTCCGGTTGATCATGAAGAACCAGAGAAAGAGGCTGGCTTCTTTATTCTGGCCATGGGCAAGCATGGCGCTGGTGAGCTCAATTATTCCTCTGATATTGACCTGATCGTTCTCTACGATCCGGAGCGCAGTCGCTTGATTGGTGGTGCTGAAGCACCAGTTGAGTTCGTCCGCATCACCCGCCGTCTGGTGAAGCTCATGAACGAGCGCACCGGGGACGGATATGTGTTCAGAACTGACTTGCGCTTGCGACCCGATCCAGGAGCGACACCACTGGCAATCTCTGTTCCTGCAGCGTTGGTCTACTATGAAAGCTTGGGCCAGAATTGGGAGCGTGCCGCGCTTATCAAAGCACGTCCATGTGCAGGTGATATTGAAGCGGGTGAGATCTTCCTTGAAGAGATCCGGCCATTCGTCTGGCGCAAATATCTGGATTATGCCGCCATCTCAGATGTGCACTCCATCAAACGCCAGATCCATGCCCACAAAGGCTTCAGCAAAATCACAGTTGCTGGTCATAACGTAAAGCTGGGACGAGGCGGCATTCGTGAAGTTGAGTTTTTCGCGCAGACCCAACAGCTGATCGCAGGTGGCCGCAACCCGCAACTACGCGACCGGCGAACACTGATCACACTGGAAAGACTGGCTGACTGTGGCTGGATCGACCAATCCGCTGCAGAAGATATGGAAGAAGCCTATCGCTATCTGCGCGAGGTTGAGCATCGCATTCAGATGATTAACGATGAGCAGACCCACATCTTGCCTAAGGATGAAGAGGCATTGGCACGTGTCTACCATCTTATGGGTATTCGAGGCCGTTCTGAGTTTGCTGATATGATCCGCTCTAAGTTTGAGTTGGTGCAAAAGCATTACTCTGGCTTGTTTGAGCATGAGCCAGATCTGGCAACCAACCTCGGCAATCTGGTTTTCACAGGAGATGATGAGGACCCCAATACGCTGGAGACTCTCAGTCAACTAGGCTTCCAAAGGCCCGTTGATGCAATCCGCACCATCCGTCAGTGGCACTACGGCAGATATCCGGCGGTCCGTGCGCCAAAATCTCGTGAACGGTTGACTGAGTTCACCCCAATCCTGCTGGATGCATTGGCCCGAACTGAGAATGCAGATAAGGCGCTGCTAACATTCGACTCCTTCCTCTCCAAGCTGCCTATGGGAGTGCAACTCTTCGGGTTGCTTAAGTCCAACCCGCATCTGTTCAACTTGCTGACGATGGTTATGGGCAATGCACCGCGTATGGCCGAGATCGTCTCCAAACGCGTCCACGTTCTGGATGCGCTGCTTGATCCGGCATTCTTTGGTGGGGCACCTTCCGCAGAGCAGATTGAGACCGCCCTTGCTGTCACGCTCGATCAAGCAGGATACTATGAAGAAGCGCTCGACCGGGCACGTATCTTTGTACAGGAGCAACAATTCTTGCTCGGTCTGCGTTTGATCACAGGAACGATCACAGCAGCAGAATTAGGGCAGGGGCTTTCAACACTTGCAGACGCAGTGCTCTGTCAACTGCTGCCACGTGTTCAGCAAGAGCTGGAAGACGCCCACGGCAAAATTCCGGGTGCTGAACTTGCACTTGTCGCCATGGGCAAACTGGGTGGACAGGAAATCACCTGTGCCTCGGATCTGGACCTGATCCTGCTCTATGATTTCCCTGAGGATGTGGTGCAGAGTGATGGCAAGCGCCCGTTGGCCCCAAGCCAGTACTATAGTCGCCTCACACAGCGCCTTGTTTCCGCGCTGACTGCGCCGACGGCAGAAGGCGTCCTCTACGAGGTCGATTTCCGTTTGCGTCCCTCAGGCAACTCTGGGCCGCTTGCAACACGCTTTGCCTCCTTCAAGGATTATCAGTCCAATGATGCCTGGACGTGGGAGCATATGGCCCTGACACGTGCCCGTGTCATCACCAGCTCAAGTCCTGAGTTCGCTCAGCAGATCGACTGTGCAGTCTCTCAGTTGTTGCAGGACAAGCGAGACATTGAAAAACTGGCCCGTGATGTCAGCGATATGCGTGCGCGCATCCAGAAAGAAAAGCCGGCAAAAAGCCCATGGCAGATCAAAGGCATTCCGGGTGGTTTGATCGATATTGAGTTTATCGCCCAGTTCTTGCAGTTGGCTCATGGTGTTGAGCACCCCGAAGTCCTGCAGGCGCGGACAGAAGATGCATTGCTTAAGGCGCGTGATTTTGGAGTATTGAGTGAAGAGGATGCTGACACGCTCATTCCGGCGCTTCGAAACTATGAGGATCTGACACAGATCCTGAAGCTTGCTCAGACCGGTCACTTCGATCCTAAAACAGCTCCGGGCGGCTTGCTTGATCTTCTTGTAAATGCAGGAGGTGAGCCAGACTTTGAGCGTCTGACGATCTACATGCAAGAACAACAGATCATGGTCCGCAGAACCTTTGAGCATCTCATTGGCAAAGTGGAAGAAGCTGAAAAGACAAGCTAAGCCAATACCCATCGAAGATAACAAAAAAGGCCGCTGATGAAGCGGCCTTTTCTTTGAAGAATGTCTTCTTACGCTTAAGCAGCGTTCAGGTTGCTGATGCCCGTCAGGCGGCCTTTTTCGCGTCCTTTAGCCTTCAAGGGCAGCTTGATCGTAACCTCGGTGCCTGTGCCAACTTCAGAGGCGATTTCCATGTAACCGCCGTGCAGTTCGCTGAGAGACCGTGCAATCGCCAGCCCAAGGCCAGAACCTTTGTGTGTCTTGGTGAACTGGTTTTCGACCTGAACAAACGGCTTGGCGAGACGGTCGATATCTTTCTTGGATATGCCGATACCGTTGTCAGAGATCTTGAGTTCTGCAAAGGCACCAACCTTACGAGCAGAGACCCGAACCTCACCATTGTCTGGTGTAAATTTGATAGAGTTTGCAAGCAGGTTGAGCAAGATCTGTTTAACAGCGCGGCGATCAGCCTGCAGATGCATATGAGGAAGGTTTTCGCTGACAACCTTGATGTTTTTCTCAGCAGCAGTTGCGGAGATAATCCGAGCTGCATCCTGAACAATTTGCTGGATCTGAACATCTTCAACTGACAATTCAATCCGGCCTGCTTCAATTTTGGACATATCCAGAATGTCGTTGATCACGTTCAGCAGGTAATTCCCGGAGGAATGAATGTCCTTGCAGTATTCTTTGTACTTGTCTGAACCAAGATCACCAAACATGCCTTGATCCATGATCTCAGAGAAGCCGATGATCGCGTTCAGTGGCGTTCTCAGCTCGTGGGAGATGTTGGCAAGGAATTCGGATTTCGCTTGGTTTGCATCTTCCGCGCGGGTCTTCTCATCCGCATACTTCTCAGTCAGTTCCACCAGCTGTTGAGCCTGTAGCTCAAGTTTCTGGCGGGACTGACGCAAGTCGGCAATGGTTGCCATGTGACCGCGCTCAGACTCAAGCAATTTCTCTTCTTTACGTTTCAGTTCTGTAATGTCGGTGCCAACGGAAACGAAGCCACCATCTTTGGTACGGCGTTCCGATACCTGCAACCAGCGGCCACCTTCCATCTCAACCTTGTAGGAACTCCCCATATCGCTGTCGATGTGGTCGCCTTCCTCAGGCTCGGAAATAATTGGTTGGCTCGCAGAGGACATAACAGTGGCGTAAGGCGTACCTGACTGTACAACATGGTCTGGCAACTGGTGCAGCTTGCGGTAGTTGGAGTTACACATCACCAGATGATTGTCAGCATCCCACAAGACAAAGGCCTCGGAGATGTTTTCAATCGCATCACGCAGGCGTAGATCCGCGGTACGGCTCTGTTCCGCCAAACGCTTCTGCTCAGTCACATCCATACAGATGCCGATCAGATGAGGTTCGTTGGTGCCTGCATCGGTTTGAACTTCAGCGCGAACACGCAGCCAGACCCAGGAACCATCAATGTGACGCATGCGCCATTGACGATCCACATTGCTCTTACCGGTGTCCAGCAGGCTCTTTGCAAGATCATACAGATCAACGTCATCTGCATGGGTTAGCGACTGGATTTCGGCAAAGCCCATAATATCATTGCGTGGATCCATGCCCAGCATCTCATAGAGCGAGGCGGACCAGAACACGCGGCCACGAGAAAGATCCCAGTCAAACAGACCACAGCGACCACGGTTAAGGGCGGCGTCTATGCGAGAGCGCGTCGCCGAGTAAATGCCATCTGCCTGCTGCGCTCGGGTTGCCTGCGCAAAATAGGCGTAGATGATGACCAGCAGCACCATGGAGGTTGCGACGAAGATCGTGACATTGGCGGAAAGTTCAGCGCGCCAAGAGGAGAAGATCGCGTTTTCTGGCTGCATGATAGCAACCATGCCAAGTTTGTTAGGTAAATGATGAACCGTTGCGCGGGTTGCGTCCTTGGTGCCCTCATTGAGCGTTAAAACGCCAGCGCGCTTTCCAAAAAATGTCATCGGCTGAGTGTCACCGAGGAAACTGGTGATCTTCAGCCCTTCCATATTGGGACGGGTTGGAGCGCTGGCAACAATGGTGCCGTTCGGATCAGTCAAAAGAATCTGGCGGCTTTGGCTGGTGGCCCGCGGGGGAAGGGCCTCAGAAAGTGCACGCTGCAAAGCAGAAGTCAGGCCGGCGGAGCCTTTTTCTTGCTCAGAAATTTCAATGCTGGCGGTCAGGGCAGTTGCAATAAGTGTGAGATCGTCTTGAGCTTTTTGGCTGACATTCTCATAATTGTAAGCAATCTCAAGTCCGCGGAAAATAGCGGTACACGCAATGAACACGATGCAAAGAGCAGGAATAATTCTGCGCATCATTGGTTCCGTGGTTAAGAGACGTTGGTAGGCTGGTTGAGCGAGCAACTTGATATGTCCGGTCAGAGCGTCTTTTTTGCCTGCCCGTTTGGTCGAACTCAAGAGTCGTCGAGCGGTCGCGCCCCCCGCAAAGGCTCGTGCCATGAATGCCCCCATGTGTCAGATTCCACCGCAAATAACTCAGGTTGCAATTCACCCGAATCACATTCATTTGAATCTATCCGAATCAACTTGTCCAGAGTCTCGACACAAAAAAATGGTTAACGGCAGCACTTTTTGCTGCCGTTAATTTTCATAGGACTCTCAGAGACTTCGTAGGATGCAAAGTAGACTGTCTTAGTTTAGGCATAGTTCAACTATTTCTTTGACGTCAGTAGAGAGTTGCTGGTCAGCTTCAAGAATTCGCTTTAAAGCGGCTTCTGCCTTTACTCTGCGTTCTGCATTCATATTCTTCCAGGTGCCAAAGCTTTTGACCATTCTGGAAGCAACCTGAGGGTTAGTCTTGTCCAATTGCAACGTGATTTCAGCAAGATAATCATATCCTGAGCCATCAGCTGCATGGAAACCTCTTGTATTGCCACCCAGGAAGCCACCAATAAGCGCATAGATACGGTTTGGATTATCCCAAGAAAATGCAGAGTGTTCTGTAAGAGTACGTAGGGCGCCAATGGTGTCTTTGCTTGGTGCGCTAGCTGTAACACCCAGCCATTTATCCATGGCAAGAGCAGTACCGTTGTGGCGTTCCTCAAAGGAAGCCATCGCTTCTTGTGCTCCTGCCAGCTCGAACTTAACCAGACAGTTCAGGGCGCTGATCCGGTCAGTCATATTATCAGCAGCGTCAAAATGCGCTTTAGCCAGAGCAGCGCTGCCTTCACCTGCACTTGCTGCTATGTAAGTCAAACAACGCAGCTTCAGTGCACGCTTCCCAGCAGATAGAGCATCCGGGTTAAACGTTGCAGGCATCTCCAATGCATCATAGATACGTTTGAAAGTATCATAGAGTGCAACGCCGATCTCTTTGGAAAACGCATCACGTGCATTGCCGATCGCATCTGTGTCGACATCTTTGCCGATTTCAAGCGCGATTGCCTGCTCGCTAGGCAACATCAGGCCAAAACCACGGAATGCATGATCAAGGTTCTCATCCGCTGCCATGTGACCGAGCGCTTCAATAAAGGCGTCCTTGCCTGTCGGCTCTGAACCATTGGTCAGCTCAATAAGCAGCTCAGTCATCAACGTCTGAGCAGCCTGCCAGCGATTGAACGGGTCGATGTCGTGGCGCATCAGGAAGATCTGATCTTCACGGGGCAAGCCTGTTTCCAATTTAACTGGAGCAGAGAACTCGCGCAGCAGGGAAGGAACTGGTCTACTGGCAATACCATGGAAGACAACGGTTTGTTTGTTGTCGCTTAGGCACAGCAAGTCGCCATCGACTTGAGCGCCTTCGGCACTGGAATAGGCGAGATCGTCCCCATTCGGGCCAACCAGGCCAAAGCGAATAGGAATGAAGAATGGTTTCTTTTGGTCTTGTCCAGGTGTTGGAGCATTAATCTGCTCAAGATCCAAAGTGAAAGTCTTTGCGGCCTCATCGTAAGAGCCCTTTGCTTTCACGACTGGTGTACCGGACTGGTGGTACCACAGGCTGAAATGAGATAAATCGATCTGGGTGGCATCTTCAAAGCATTTGATGAAGTCCTCAATGGTTGAGGCATCTCCGTCATGTCGCTCGAAATAAAGGTCCATCCCTTTTCTGAAGTTATCCGCACCAAGAATAGTCTTGATCATACGAACAAGTTCAGCGCCTTTGTCATAGACAGTCGCTGTATAGAAGTTGTTGATCTCTTTGTATTCTGTTGGGCGGACTGGATGTGAAAGAGGCCCCTGATCCTCAGGAAACTGGCGGGACTTCAAGCGGATCACATCTGCAATGCGCTTCACCGGGCGGGAACGCTCATCAGAAGAGAACTCTTGATCGCGGAATACTGTGAGGCCTTCCTTCAGGCAGAGCTGGAACCATTCGCGGCATGTGATGCGGTTGCCAGTCCAGTTGTGGAAGTATTCGTGGGCAACAACGGTCTCAATACCTTCGTAATCTGAGTCCGTAGCTGTGTCGCTATCTGCCAGAATGTATTTGTCGTTGAAGATGTTGAGGCCCTTGTTCTCCATCGCGCCCATGTTAAACGCAGAAACAGCAACAATGTTGAACACATCCAAATCGTACTCGCGGCCAAACACCTTCTCGTCCCAACGCATGGACCGGATCAAGCTGTCCATGGACCAGTCTGCGCGTTCCTCATTGCCCTTTTCGACAAAGATGTTCAGATCGACTGGTGTACCGGAAGCTGTGGTGTACTTCTCTGAAATGCAGGCAAGGTCGCCAGCAACGAGCGCAAACAAATAAGCTGGCTTCGGGTGCGGGTCATGCCATACTGCAAAATGACGGTCAGTGCCTTCAATGTCACCTGTGTCCTGTGGGTTACCATTACCCAGCAAGATCGGACTAGATGCTTTGTCAGCTTCAATACGTGTGGTGAATACGGAAAGCACATCCGGGCGGTCATAGTAATAAGTGATCCGGCGGAAACCCTCTGCCTCACACTGAGTGCAGTAGATGCCCTGAGAAAGGTAAAGCCCCTCCAGCTTGGTATTTGTGGTTGGGTTCACCTTGGTGACAACTTCCAACTGGAAGCGATCAGCAGGTGGTGCATGAACCACCAACTTCTCTGGGGTGGCTTCATAGTCACTCTCCGCCAAAGCCGCACCATCGATTGCGACGGAAGTAAGTGTGAGATCATCCCCATCAAGCTCAAGAGCAGTTCCTGCTTCGGTGCCTTCGCGTTTGGAGAGGGTTAGGGTGGAGATCACCTCGGTTGCTTCCGGTTGAAGCTTGAAGACCAGAGAAACATTCTTAATGACGTAGGGTGTTTCTTTGTAGTCTTGCAGTTTGATGAGCTGAGCTGTCTCAGAGCGCATACCGGTTCTCCCAAGAGGTGTTGAAGCAGCTTTATCGCCTCTTGGCGCAGCGCTTCCAAATTTTTATATAGATCGGCGGTACCGTTGAAAACGGTTCCGGTCAAATGCAGGGAATGAAAACCTCATCACTTTTGCACCCAAAAATCAAATTATCAAGCAAGGGAAGGACTGGAAGGAGATCATGACAGATCCTCGTAAGCACTATCCCGAAAAAACAGGTAGCACTGGGCTCTTGAAACAGATCTATACAAAAAAGCTGAGGTTGCTTCCGTGACGGCTCCCCTGGAAAACATAAAAGTATTGGAACTGGCGCGTATTCTGGCAGGCCCATGGATTGGACAAACCCTCGCAGATTTGGGGGCGGATGTCATCAAGGTAGAAAGCCCGCGCGGTGACGATACCCGAACCTGGGGCCCTCCGTTTATTGAGGAGGAAGGTGGCAGCAAAAGTGCGGCCTACTTCCACGCTTGTAACCGTGGTAAGCGATCCATTGCAGCCGACTTTTCAAAGCGGGAAGACCTTGAGCTGATTTATGATCTGGTACGCCAAAGTGACGTGCTGATCGAAAACTTCAAGGTTGGCGGATTGGCCAAGTTCGGCCTCGACTATGACAGTCTCAAGAAGATCAATCCAAAGCTGATCTATTGTTCTGTGACTGGGTTTGGTCAGGATGGTCCGTATGCCCACCGTGCAGGGTACGATTTCATGATTCAGGGCATGGGTGGAATTATGGACCTGACTGGCTCTAAAGGCGGCGAGCCACAAAAAGTAGGTGTTGCATTCGCCGATATCTTCACGGGTCTTTACGGCGTCATCGGTATTCAGGCAGCTCTGCGCCGTCGTGATCTGACCGGTGAAGGTGAATGGATCGACATGGCTTTGCTGGATGCTCAGGTCGGTGTTTTGGCCAATCAAGCGATGAATTATCTGAGCAGCGGCAATGTCCCCAGCCGTATGGGGAATGCTCATCCAAACATTGTTCCATATCAGGTCTTCGAAGTGAATGACGGTCATCTCATTGTGGCAGTTGGCAACGACACCCAGTTTGTGAACTTCTGCAAGATTCTCGAGCAGGAAGAACTATCTGAGGACGAACGTTATGCCACCAACCCATCTCGGGTGAAGCACCGTGAAGAATTAACAGAAAAGCTTCAGGCACTGGTTCTGAACTTCAACCGAGATGAACTCCTGTCAAAAATGGAAGAACGTGGCGTTCCGGCAGGTCCGATCAATACAGTTGGCGATGTTTTACAGGATCCTCAAATTGAACATCGGCAAATGAAGGTCAACTTGCCAACAACCTCTAAGGATCAAGGCGAGCAAACCTATGTGCGCACGCCAATTCAATTTACTAATTCTAAGCTGAAACTAGAGAAGGGTGCGCCAGCTCTCGATGAACATAGAAATGAGATATTGAGAGAATTGGGCAAAGAAGCAGTAGAATAAAGACTAGCGACACCATGTGCAGGAAGGCAGTTTGACCCTCGGTCCGGGGAGTGGTTTAACGGGCTGGCATTCCTCACACAGGTGGGTCACGGTTTGAAGCTTTGGAATAGGATCAGACGTAAAGCAATCGGTATACGGCGATGCTATTACAAGCTATCACTGACATGGCTGGTGAGTTTGACCTTTGTGACCGTAGTGACGTTGTGCGGCGGTATTGTGCTGTACATGTCGGTTCATACCAACCTGAAGAATACCCGGAGCCTTATTGAAAAAGCTTCGATTATGTCCACCGAGGCAATCAACAACGCCTTAGGTGCCTACATGACCCCGGCATTCTCCTCGGTACACGCAATCAAAGTTTATGCGGAAGAACAGCCAACAGCGCAAAATGCGATCTTTCGTGCTCGCCAGACATTTCGCGGTGTTTTGTTCGGCGTAAAAAGTGTCGAAGGCTTGGTGTTGTCATTGCCCAACGGAACTGTCTGGGGCTTACGTCACGCCGAAAATCGGCAAGATCTGGTCTCATTCCACCCAGAACAAGATCTGTTTGAATTCTCCAAAATGCAAAGCATTGATGCGCAAACCGACGAAGACCCATTCTGGGGGGATTTTTATGCATCTGGTGAAGATCCTTTTGCGACGGCCACGAGCGCAATTGAGTTCGATGGAGAGACGATCGGCTACGTTTCCGCAATCATCACGATGAAGGGAGTTGGCTCGGTCCTCGCCTCTTCGAATGAGGATGGTCTTGGAAATGAAATTGGCGAAGAGGATGTCACTCGATTTATCCTGACCGACAAAAATCGAGTGCTCGCATACTCCTCACCAACTAATGAGCTACAGCAACACAATCTCCTGGCTCATGTTGAAGAGTTTGGGGATCCCGTTCTTGCTAAGTTCGAGGGGAGTAAAGCTCAGCCTTTTAGCCAGCGTGCGCGCAAACGAGGCGTGGAACTACATCTGATTTATGACGGTGAGGACATGTATGTTCTTGTCTCACAAAAGCTTGTTTCACCGGATGGCGAAGTCTACTACGTCGGGGAATACCAGCTGGCAAACTCGCGCTATGATGAATTCACCCGCCTGATCAATTCGGTCTTTGCAGGCGTAGCTGTTGTGTTCCTGTCCGCACTTGTCGCGATCTTCTTTGCGCGGCGTTTGTCATCCCCGTTGAAAGGCATCGCTGCACGCGCTCAAAAATTCGGTGCTTTAGAGTTTGAACATCTCGAACCGTTGCCGCGCAGTCATATTCGTGAAGTGGATCAGATCACGTCCGCAATGAATGCCAGCACCAGTGGCTTGCAGGCGATGAGTAGGTATATCCCGAAGTCGCTCTATTCTAAATTGATGGCTATGGGCATCGACCGGGCGGCCAAAGCGAAAGAAGCTGAACTGACAATCCTGTTTACGGACATCGAAGGCTTCACGTCGATCTCTGAACATAGAAGCGCAGGTGAAGTCGCTGGTCTGCTTAATGACCACTTCAAATTGCTGGTATCTGCTGTCGAAGCTCATCAGGGTACAGTCGATAAATTTGTCGGTGATGGGATGCTCGCTTTCTGGGGTGCTCCAAATGAGATGGAAGACCATGCCCGACGTGCGATCTCCGCTGCAGAAGATATGGTCAGAGCTATCCAGCAGGCTAATGAAGCCGCGCCTGAGAATGCACTGAACGTTCGGATTGCCATTCACACAGGTCCAGTAATTGTTGGCAATGTGGGGGCCGTAGAGCGTTGGAATTACACCATTGTTGGCGATGCCGTGAATGTGTGCAGTCGCCTGCAAGGCCTTGGCGGCACCATCTCCTCCGTTAAAGGAGCATGTGTGGTGTTGAGTGGTGAAACTGTCGAGAAAGCGGGCCGACCAGATAATGTAACCCATCGTGGGAGCCATGATATTCGTGGCCGGAAGGGTAAGGTCGAGGTTTGGCAGCTCAACTCGACCATATGCGACGACTAAGAATCCCGGCATTGTCTTCTAGTTTAATTTAAGTGTCCCGCGTAACCCAACCTCATTGAAAGAAAGCCCTGTTCTAGTGTGGAAGCCGCGAAAGGTTTTCTCGCGTGCGCTAGCAACAGATCAGTGAGGAAGGGACGCACGTGAACCTGCTTGACGTCAAAGGGTTGTCGGTAGAGTTTCATGGAGATGAAGGGCATCACCAAGTTGTCCGCGATGTGTCTTTTAGTGTCCCGGAAAACAAGTGCGTCGCTTTGGTAGGTGAATCAGGGTCTGGTAAGACCGTGATCTCCAGAGCAGTGATGGGTATACTTCCTGCAAAATCTCGTATCACTGCCGGGCAAATCCTGTTCCGGGACAATCGTAAAAACGGTGAGCAAATAGATATTGCAAAGCTGCCCCCAGCTGGTCCTGCCATGCGTGCTATTCGTGGTGATCAGATTGCGATGATCTTTCAAGAGCCCATGGTCTCGCTATCACCGCTGCACACCATCGGCGATCAGATCAGCGAAGCGGCAAAACTCCACCGCTTTGTTGGATCTAAAGAAGCGCAGGAACTGACCAAGGATATGCTGCGTTTGGTTCATTTTCCTGAGCCTGAGCGAGCAATCCGTGCTTATCCATTTGAGCTCTCTGGTGGCTTACGGCAACGTGCACTCATCGCAATGGCGATGATCTGCCGGCCCACACTTCTTATCGCAGATGAACCGACAACTGCGCTGGATGTCACCATTCAGGCCGAAATTCTGAAGCTGATTAAGGAAGTGCAAGCTGAACTGAACATGACACTGCTCATGATCACGCATGACTTTGGTGTGGTCACAAACATGGCTGATGAAGTTGTCGTGGTCTACAACGGTGAAGTTATGGAAAAAGGCAGTGTTGAGGATCTTTTCCAGACCCCGCAACATCCTTATCTGAAAGCTCTGCTCAATGCGGTTCCATCGCTTTCCATGGAACCCGATGAACGCCTCGTCCCAATCAGGCCAATCAAACCACGCACTCATCACTCTGATTTGCAACCACAGCCGGTTGGTAAGACACATGCGTTTCGTGGAACGTCACTCATAGAGCTTGATGGAGTTTGTAAGAATTTCACATTCAAGAACCTGCGTGGCAAAAAACGCAGAGGCATGACAACGGCACTCGACAATGTTTCTTTGACGGTCCGCAGGGGGGAATGCCTTGGCATTGTTGGAGAGTCTGGGTCCGGTAAGACCACTGCATCCCTTGCTATGTTGCGTGCCTTTCCTCTGACACGAGGTAAAATCTCTTACACCACGGATGATGGGCCACGCGATATTCAGGGCTTTTCAGAAAAAGAGCTCTTCCAATACCGAAAACGGGCCCAGATTATATTTCAGGATCCGTTCTCTTCGTTAAACCCACGCCGAACACTCAACGAGATTCTGCAGGAACCGCTGGTCATACACCGCATGGGTGATAGCCTCAGTCAAGGCGCACGCATCCGTGAATTAATTGACCTCGTTGGCCTGTCGCCAAGGTATCTGCGTCGTTACCCGCATTCCTTCTCCGGAGGCCAAAGGCAACGTATTGGGATCGCGAGAGCCCTGGCGCTCAATCCGGAGTTCTTGATTTGTGATGAGCCAACATCAGCGCTGGATGTGTCTGTACAGGCACAAATCCTGAATCTGCTCAAAGACCTCAAAGATGAGTTGGGCCTCACTTATGTTTTCGTCAGCCACAACCTTGCAGTGGTTGACTACATTTCCGACCGTGTTGCAGTCATGTGCAAAGGCAAGGTTGTTGAAGTCGGACCGACGCGGCAGATCATAGACAATCCCATTCACCCCTATACGCGTGCTCTCCTCAAAGCGGTGCCGGAACCCTCTTTGGATCACAAACTGGATTTCTCTTCGCTGGCAGGAACGGCAAGCTCAGACCCGATACAATGGCCGTCACCCTACCGGATGCGATACACGACCGTTCCATATTTGGTTGAAATAGAAACAGACCATTGGGTGTGTGCTCCGGGTATGGAGAGCATGCGTGATATTGTTGGTTTGGGAGGCAGCCATATATGACAAGACTTAGCCTCCTTACCCCCGCGGTCATGTTTATCAGCCTAGCAGTACCCACTGTCTCGGCGGCTCTGATCCTCAAGGAAACTCCGGGGATTCCACCGGGCCTGCCATCCGTGGTGGATCGTGTGCCCAAAGAACCTCTGGTGACATACCCCGATGATATTGGTCGTGTAATCGGCGTGCAGGGCGGTGCGCTGCATACGCTTATCTCACGGCCTAAAGACGTTCGCCTGATCAATGTGTGGGGTTATGCACGGCTGGTCGGGTACAATGAAAATCTCGAGCTAAATCCAGACATCTTAGAAAGTGTAGATAATCACTACGACAAGGTCTTCACTCTAAATCTGCGTGAAGGCCATAAATGGTCTGACGGCAGCTCCTTCAATGCAGAAGATTTTAGGTTTTGGTTTGAAGATGTTGCCTTAAATGAGGAACTTAACCCTATCGGTCTGCCGGGGTTCATGTTGGTGGATGGAGAAGGCCCCGAGTTCTCAGTTGTCGATGAGACCACAGTTCGCTTTGAGTGGCATGAGCCAAACCCTTTGTTCTTACAGGAACTTGCAAAAGCGCGCCCGCCGTTCATTTACCGGCCAGCTGCCTATATGAAGCAGTTCCATGAAGAATACGGAAACCCGGAGTTTATCCGCCAGATTGCCCGTATTGAGAAAGTGCGCGGATGGGCACCTTTATTCAACCGCATGGATGACATGTACGGAGCCTCCAATCCGCATATCCCTACATTACAGCCATGGGTGCCACGAAACACTTCGGGTGATCGCAGGGCAGTCATGGAACGAAATCCGTTTTTTCACCGGGTGGATAGTGCAGGCCAGCAACTTCCTTACATCGACCGCATCATTATGGATGTGGTGGATGGAAAACTTATCCCAGCAAAAACGCTGGCAGGCGAGAGTGATCTGCAAGCGCGTGGACTAGGGTTCTCTGACATTTCCGTGCTTAAACGCGGTGAGCAAACACAGGATTACGACACGCGCCTTTGGCTCAACTCAAAAGGCTCTGAGATTTCGATCCTGCCTAATCTCAGCGTTAAAGACCCGGCATGGCGTAAACTCATGCAAGATCGTAGATTTCGCCACGCGCTTTCATTGGGCATTGATCGCGAACTCATAAACAAAGTGCTCTATTTTGGTTTAGGCCAAGCGGGCAACGACACTGTTCTCAATATTTCTCCGCTGTATCAGCCAGATTTTCAAACGGCCTGGGCGGAGTTTAATCCAGATCTTGCCAACCAGTTGCTGGATGATATCGGACTGACAGACAGGCGAGGGGACGGCGTTCGCTTGTTGGAAGACGGGCGCCCGCTGCAACTTATCATCGAAACCACGGGCGAAAGTGCTGAACAAGATGATGCACTGGAACTTGTTGCAGAAACATGGAAAGAGATCGGCGTCTCCGCCTTCATCCGCCCAAGCCAACGCGACACGATCCGGGCCCGCGCACTTTCTGGCGCTTTAATGATGTCGGTTTGGTCCGGTTTTGAAAATGGCGTGCCAACAGCAGATATGCCGCCGATAGACTATGCTCCCACGCGTGAAGATTTTCTCTCATGGGCTCCCTGGGGCAATTATTATGAAAGTGACGGCCACGCAGGTGTGAAACCTGACTGGCCCCCTGCGATTCGCTTGGTGGAGCTCTTCGACCAATGGCTGGTGAGCAGTAGTTTTGAAGAACGAGATATGATCTGGGAGCAGATCCTGCAGATACATGCGGATGAGACAATCCATATCGGTCTGGTCAACGCCGTCCGTCATCCAGTCGTTGTTATGGGGCTATTGAATGTACCTGAAATGGGCATTTATGGCTGGGATCCCGGAGCACAGTTCGGCATTCACCGCATGGATCTCTTCTTCTTTGAAGAGCTCTTGCCTGATGAAGATGATCTGTCTCGTTGATTTTCTAACTTGCCTTAAGCGCGGACTAATAGGGCTTCTCAAACCTGATTAGATTTTCTCAGAGAAAGCCAAGAGAGCTCCTTTAGACTTCTCCCACGAGTGGTGTGAGAAAAGAAAGGGAAGCGGGTGCTCAATTACATCCTGCGGCGACTGTTGGTGATGATGCCAACGCTTGCTGCCATCAGTTTCCTGATTTTTTTCATCATCGAATTGCCAGAAGGGGATTACATCTCCAACCAGATCTCCATGCTCCGCTCTACCGGAGAAAGTGCTTCCATTGGCAGATTGGAATTTTTGCGCAAAGAGTTTGCTCTCGACCGCCCGTTTGTAGAGCGCTACGGCATATGGGTAGGTCTATGGCCCGGACCCAATGGGTTTGATGGATTAATTCAGGGCAATTGGGGATGGTCTTTTGAGTATGATCAGCCGGTCGGAGAAGTAGTTGGCCCAACCTTACCACTCACAGTTGCACTCAATCTTGCCACAATCCTCTTTATTTACTGCGTTGCCTTTCCCATCGGCATTTACTCCGCAACGCACCAGTATTCGGTCGGAGATTACACCTTTACGCTTATTGGGTATCTTGGCCTCGCAACCCCGAACTTCCTCTTGGCATTGGTTTTAATGTACCTGGCGAACAGTTGGTTCGGACTGACGGTAGGCGGCATCATGGAGGAGCACTACATTGGCGAGCCCATGAGTGGTGGCAAAGTTCTGTCTATTGTGGCGCATTTGATTGTTCCGGTGATCGTCATCGGAACATCTGGCACTGCTGCGATGATCCGTCGACTACGCGCCAATCTATTGGACGAAATCTACAAGCAATACGTCACCACTGCTCGTTCCAAAGGAATGCGAGAAAGCAAACTCCTCGTCAAGTATCCCCTTCGTGTCGCCCTCAACCCATTCATCGCAGATATCGGCAACCTTATTCCTTCGCTTGTGTCAGGTTCGGTTATTGTTTCTGTCGTTCTCAACCTGCCCACTGTCGGTCCCGTCCTTCTTGGAGCGCTTCAATCGCAGGACCAGTTCCTTGCAGGGTTTATTCTCCTCTTCGTCTCGATCCTCACATTGATTGGCATGTTGGTCTCTGATGTCTTGCTTGGGTATCTGGATCCACGAATTCGCCTTGGAAAAGAAGGGGCGAGACAATGAGCCCGGGTAAACGTGGAGAGGACAAAGCAGAGCACTACGTCAACCCTAAGGGCTTTGATCCTAAAGATGTTGAGATACTAACCCGAGAGCAGGAGAGATATTATCAGGCTCCTCAATGGAAGATCATCTGGTGGAAATTCCGCAAACACAAACTGGCAGTTCTCTCCGCGATCGTCCTCTTCTTCTTCTACCTGTGCGTGCCCTTCGCAGAAATCATTGCACCGTATCCGGTGGCAAAACGAAACGTAGACTTCCTCTTTGCCCCACCACAAGCCATTCACCTGTTCCATGAAGGCAAACTGGTAGGACCCTTTGTGTATGGCCTAAATCCTTCAGTTGATCTGGAAAATCTGAAGTGGGTCTACGAGACAGATACTACAAAAGTCCAAAAAATTCGGTTCTTCTGTAAAGGAGAACCCTACAAGTTCTGGGGGCTGTTTCCCGCGAGCTTTCACGTCATTTGCCCCGCGAAAGACGGCACGCTTTTCATCGCAGGAACGGACAGATTGGGGCGAGATCAGTACTCTGGGCTTGTCTATGGAGCACGGCTGTCTCTTACAATTGGCCTCGTTGGAGTAAGCATATCCATGGTGCTTGGCGTCTTGCTGGGCGGACTTGCTGGCTTCTTCGGAGGGTGGATCGATAGCTCAATTCAACGCGTTATAGAAATTATGCGCTCGCTGCCAGAACTCCCGCTCTGGATGGCTCTGTCTGCAGCTTTGCCGATAACATGGTCGCCGGTCTGGATTTACTTTGGCCTGACCGTCATTCTGGGTCTGCTGGACTGGCCGGGCTTAGCGCGTGCTGTCAGATCAAAATTGCTCTCGCTGCGAGAAGAAGAATATGCCAAGGCCGCGGCGCTTATGGGTGCCAGCCCAAGTCGTATTATTGTCAAACATCTGCTTCCCGGCTTTACAAGCCATCTGGTCGCTTCCGCAACGCTTTCCGTGCCAGCGATGATACTTGGTGAAACGGCACTTTCTTTCTTGAATCTTGGACTGAGGAGGCCTGCTGTCTCATGGGGCGTTCTTCTCAATGAAGCTCAGAATATTTCTGTCGTTACCATTTATCCGTGGTTGATGGCGCCGGTTATTCCGATCATCATTGTCGTGCTTGCCTTCAACTTCATGGGCGACGGGTTGCGCGATGCAGCTGATCCTTACAAGTAGCTGGAGTTTCATAGATAATGGAAGATCTCTCAGATGATTGGGATCGCCAGTACGAGGCAGGTCGTTGGCATTTTCTGAATGATATCAAAGAGGCTGCTCGCTACGGAATCCTCTCCGCGTGGCTAGGGCAGACTGAAACAACGCGGGCAGTACTTGATGTCGGCTGTGGTGAAGCAATTCTGTATCACTATCTCAAGTCATCAGGCCTGCAACGATACTGTGGTGTAGACCTCTCAGAAATTGCTCTAGGCAACGCTAATGTGGCAGAGGAATGTGTGCAGCTTGTGCAGTCTGACCTTGAGAGTTTCCACGTTAAAACGGCGGATAAATTTTCAGCAATTGTCTTCAATGAAGTGCTCTATTTCTGCGAGGAACCAGAGCTACAGCTCAACCGTTACGCAAAATTTCTTGATGACGATGGCGTTATCGCAATTTCCATGTACACACCTGCACGAGAAAAATCGGGAGCAAACAGATCTATCCAGAAGGTTTGGGGTGAAACAGACAAATCTGACCACTGGAAGGTACTCGATGATCTGGAGCTGAAGTCATATTCAAAGAATGTCGGTTGGAAACTCCGGCTTGTCAGACCTGTCCGGTAGCCAAAGTAAAATCGCGTTTTGCTTCATCCAGAAGGTCTTGAGAACTAAGCCACTTAACTGCAGGGTGAGCAGAGGTGAGTTTGAAAAATACCTCCAAAAATTCAGAGCATCCTTCACCATGGTCAAGGTGATGTGTCAGTAATCCAATCGGCTCACTTGTATTGGTTCGCCGTCGGCAAAGCTGCAGGTCTAGCCGTCTACGAGCTGCATCCCAACCGATAAAGCGCTTGTTTTTCTTCCATTTAATGATGTCGATATGGCTTTGGAGACGTGGAAGGCGAAAATGATTGATCCAGGTGAATGCGGATAATCCGTAGTCTCCCTGTTGCCTGAGAAGTTGCACTGCGGGCGGTGCAATCCGGTTCCACGGAGGCACAAATAAAGGCACAAAGTGCTTTCCAAATAAATTTTGTAGGATCGCCCGACCTTCTGCTAATTCTTTTGCCATCTCTTTTGATGTTCGTCGCCACCCAAACTCACTGGCCTTCTCGCCGTGCGATTTCATCTGATAATTCTTGTGTTGCCAACCATGATGAACGATATGAACCTCTTGCGTCGTGACAAGACGCTGGGCGAGTGCTTCTGTCGCAAATTTTGGAATAACGGCAAGCGAAAGCGGAATGCCGAACTGGCCAGAGAACGCAAGTAGCTCTTCAAGTGCAGGTGTTGGCGAAACAGCGTCATCGTCCCGCCACCAGAACTTCACTGTAAGGCCGCGCTCTTCGAACCAATTGAGGTGCTGGCTGAGCTGCTGTTCAAATGCCTCTTGGTCGTTGCCGGCAAAATATCCTGTCCCTGGAACGGACTCAATGACGGGGGCAGAACTAGAGATCACGAGAAACGTTCCTTTCCCAGATAATTCCGAGCGCGTGATCCATCGGCGTTTCCATGCCAAGATCTGCGGCCAGCACTTGAGCTGAAATCTCCGCCCCATTGAGTGCCACATGTAAATCTGGGGCGGGAAGGGAGAGTGCTTTTCGTGCTGCTTGTGCAAGCGTATTAGCACTAAGCACTTTTTCGGGAACGGCGACGGCTCGATGATGTTTCATAAGGCTGAGTGCGCGTTGTGTCTGTTCGGTCTCAGCTTCTTGCGCAAAAGGAACAAGAACGGATGGAATGCCTGCGCGTAGAATATCGACAACCGTGTTGTAACCAGCTTGAGAAATAGAAAGTTTGGCGTTCTTCAGAAGCGCGGGGAAGTCTTTGCGAGCTCGCTCTATAATGAGCTGTGATGAGGAGTGTTTGGAAAGCTGGCGGAATTCAGCGTCGGGAACATCCTGTCCAACGAGCACGCGCCACCGATGACTGATGTTGGGCGACATATGGTTGGGAGCAGAAAGCGCGGCCCGCAACAAAGCAGAGCCGACAGCCCCACCTCCACAAGAAACGATAATTTCGTCCACCCCGTCAGTTGACGTTGCAGATGTTGTACGGTCATCACTGATGTAACCCGTGTAGCGGATATGTGAGTTCACCTTGTTTGAGAAAGGAAAACTCTCGTCAAACGTAATGAGCTGCGGGTCTGAATGGACAAGGATCCGATCATAAAAGGCAGAGGCTTGTGAGGCCATCCATTCTTCTTTCCAAAGCTCGTCCTTGCGCACCAGAATATCACGCACGGAGCAAACGACCCACGGTGGGGTGAGTTTGCTACCAGCGCACTCAAGAAGACGCGTCATCTCAGCTGCAAACATCCTGCGCCCAAACGGGTAGGTTTCCGTGATCAGCAGGTCAAAATGCTCAGAGGAAAAAGCAGAAAGCGTAGCTGTGATGCGCTTTTCCCACCAAGCTTCATCAATCGGGGTATTATGTTCGTCCAGCAAAACATCAAACTTCGCGCTGGCAGCACGTACAGCAGGTAACCGGACAACAGAAAGGCCATCGCAATTAAGCGTGTCAGGAATACGGTTCCCAGTTGCCAGTGTCACTGCAATGCCTTGACGAACCAGCGCCTTGGCGAGCGCCACAGCCCGAACGATATGGCCCGAGCCAAGCAAATGCTGAACATGGATGAAGGCTTTCATCATCGGCCTCCGTGAACTCTCCGCTTAAACTGGTGATGTTCAAGAGCAGTATTGAGCACCCTGTCCAGCCCTCTTGCTCCAGCTTCAAGACTATGGTTTTTGTGAATGTTCTCTATGGCTGCAAGACCCATATTCTCGCGCTTGTGTGTGTTTTTTATGAGAGACATCAGGTTCTGAGCCAAAGCAGAGGCGTCGCCTTCATCTGAAAGCAATCCACTGGTGCCTTCCTCCACGATATCAGGCACACCAAACACCCGCCCGCCAACCACCGGTAGACCGCAGGACTGGGCCTCCAGAAACACAAAGCCAAAGGCTTCACGAATGGCAGGCCAAACAAAAATGTCGTGAGACCTATAGAGACGCGGCATTTCCTGCCAGGGAATAAGCCCGACAAACTCGGTGCGTTCCCGATCAAACAGTGGTTCAATCTCGCCTCGTGCCGGTCCGTCTCCGGCAATGGTCAGTCGCCATGGCAGATCAGCAATTTGCTTGAGAGCAGCAGCTAGCACCATGTACGAAAACTGCTTGTCTCCTTCACGCATCATGCCTGCGCAAAGCAGTCGGATCTTTCCATCAGCCGAGCCCTTGGTGACACTGTGACTGACTTCAAATTTTGCCGTCTCCAAAAACGGAGGCAAAACCGTGAGAACGTCTTCATTCAAGACTTCCTTCAAGCATTGAGCATCAGATTTCGTCAGGGCGACGACTTGGCTGGCCTGAGCAAGAGCTGCATCAGCTGCATTGAACCCAAGAGCCCAATTGCCTGCCTGTCGTTTAGGCGCACGGCTGGCTTCCACGACCACATAAGGAATGTTGAACTTGGCGCAGAGATAGGGCCCAATCCAATCAGGTGCCTTGTGGTAGAGATGATACGTGAGAAATACATCGGGCACTTCACTGTGTTCAATCCAGCGCTCGGCGATTGCTTTCGCCTCTGCAAGCGCAAGCTCTTTCACGTCGCGTGTCACGTCCTCACCACCTTCAGCGCGCCAGCTGCGAAAAGTGGAGGCAATCTCAACCTCATGCCCCGCCAAATGCAATGCTCGTACGATCAATCGCCCCATGGTTCGGTCTCCCGAAGGCACAGGGTGGTCAATAGGCTTCATGGGCGCTGTAAAGGCGACTTTCATCAGCAGGGCTCCAAACTTCTCGAGAACTTCTCCTCCAGAAAATCCAAACCGGGCGAGGCACTGAACCGGCGATGAACGCTTTCAAATGCATTGGTTCCAATGCGCTCTCGCTCAGAAGGGTGTGTGATCAGAAGCTGCAGTGCCTCTGATAAGGCTGAGATGTCTTCAGCAGGGCAAAGCAGGCCAGTTTCGTTACTTTCAATGATCTCAGGAAGAGCAGATACCTTTGTTGAAACACATGGCAATGCCATAGCTTGTGCTTCCATCACCACGTTCGGTAGACCGTCCCGGTCACCTGACTTTGAGACACGGCAGGCAAGGGCGAAAATATCGGCGTTTCCCATCTCCTCCAACACCAGCTTCCTCGGTTGGGCTCCCAGCCACGATATACGGTCATCCAAACCAAGTTGCACACCAAGGTCCTTGAGTGAACATGACAGATCACCTCCACCAATGTGGGTGAAGTGCCAGTTCAGGTCCTTTGGGAGGTTGCTGAAAGCGCGCAGCAAGTTGTCATAACCCTTCTTGTCTACCAGTCGCCCGACGGAGATAATCCGAACGCTATCTGCTTCTGTTCCATCCCGTAACGTGGCAGGACGGGGGGCCTCAGGAAATCCGCAAAAAACGAGACCATGATAAACAAGACTGATTTTGTCAGGTTCCTTGCAAAGTGAACGCAGATAAACAAGGTTTGCTTTGGTACAGGTTACTCCCCAGGCAGCATCAGTAAGTTTTGTCTCAAGCTCCCATCGCTCCGTGGTCCATATGTCTTTGGCATGGGCGGAAAACGACCAGCGACGATCAGAAAGCAAAGCTGCATAGCGTGCAACAGTGCAAGGGCTGTGGAGGTAGTGCGTGTGTATCCAGATCACATCCTCTGGCAACTCATGAGCCATCACACAAGCTTGCCCCCATCGGCGGAAGCGTTCAGCATTTTTCTTGTGTTTCAGATCGTTCTCAAAGCATGCTCTGGCGGATGCATATGTCGATTGTTTTTTCGCCCATGCCATAGCTTTCTGGACACGAGGAGGATCATCCTTGAGATACTCGGTGAGGTAAAGCACATCGGAAGTGATCTTTTCGTGGACGTCATGCACATAGGGATCATAAGGGTGACGCAGCGCAACAATGAGCTGACCTATCCCACGCTCCTGTAGGCCATAAATCTCTTGGGCAATAAAGGTCTCGGAAAGACGGGGATACCCTTTAACAACCACAGCAATGCGTCCAGCTTCCATCGTTACCCCGCATTATATGTGAGTTTGACATCGCCACGTGAACCAAGACGTTGTGATAGCTGCTGCTCACGCATGCCAAGAATCTCGGCAGTTCGCAGATTGATAATATCCAATCCGCCCAGATAGTTTTCTGAATGTGCGTGAGATGGTGGTGCGATAAACGGAAGGTTCGCCAGTGCTTTCACCATCAGCTCAACACTTGGGTATGAGTCAATCGGAAGCATCTGCGCAAGGCCCAGTCGCTGGGCTTGCTCTGCTCGAATAGCCTGCTCTCTGCGTGGCACCACACGTGGAACCAGGAGGGCTGGATTATCAAAGGAGAGGATCTCGCAGAACGTGTTGTATCCCCCCATGCCGATCACTGCAGTTGCATTGGCCATGTAAGGTTCAATTTCGGGGGTAAATCGCAGAATCTCAACATCCCGTAAATGAGATGCACGCGTTGAAAACGCTTCCACATCTGCCTTGCTCATGAAGGGTCCAAGGACAATGAGAGCTGGGAATAAGGGGCGCAAACGTGCTTCATAGGCCCGTATGACCCAATCGACAAGCTCAACACCGTCGCCGCCGCCACCCGGGGTCACCAATACATAAGGGGCTCCGTCAAAGGGCGCTGTGAAATCCTGAGCTGAACTTGGCATTGACCGGCGCAGGTAACCGGTAAAGAGCGTCTTTTCAATAACAGACTGGTCAAAGCCAAGCCCATCCAATGGATTGTTCATCACTGAAGGGCCGTAAACCCAGATCTCATCATAAAGATCATTAAGGGCAGGGTAGGCGCGTTTGCGAAGCCACTCCTCCTTCAGAACGTGCGGGTCATCCATCACATCGCGAAGACCCAAAACCAGCCGCGTTTTTTGCCCCTTGAGGTATTGAAGCGAAGGCAAAACTTCGCCGCGCAGCCCAAGTGGCTCCTTATCGACGATGAAGATGTCAGGCTTAAACACCTTGGCTGTGTGCTCAATGATGGACGACCGGATGGCGATCGTCTCGTTGATATCAAGCTGTAACGACAGCGAAGTGTATTCGCCGCTGCGTAGTTTGATCACGCCCGGAATACGGACAAAGTCGACCCGAGAACGAAACTCAAAACTACCAATGATGGGAGATCCTGAAAGGATGAGGACGGACATTTCCGGGAAGGAGCCAACCAAAGATTGTGCGATTGTGCGGCACCGCCGCAGATGGCCCAATCCAAAGGTGTCATGGCTATAAATCAGAATTTTTGGCGTCATTACCGTCATGCGCTTCTTATTCCATCTGCTGCGCATAAACCTCAGCATCAGATCAGTTTGGTGGAGGAGGGCCACCAATCAACGGTCAAACCTGCTTTGTCGCGTTTAAACGCCAAAGTAGTACCCCCATAAATCCAAGGGATCTGGCGGGTTTATGCCGTTTTTTAAGATCTTGAAGCGTAAAGTTCCCTTGCGTCAGTTAGAGCGTAAATCGCATCGCCTTAGTTTGGGTTAGCCTGATCTGAGCTTAATCGGAGTGGACATGGAAAAATCGCTTTTCCAATTCATCTGGAAGAACTCATCCCGCTATCAAGTGGCGATTCTTCTAGTCACCATATTGTCCTATCCGGTGAGTTACATCCTGCTGGATCTACCTAAGACAATTACCAATGAAGCAATTCAGGGTAGCAATTTCCCAGTAGAACTTTTCGGAGTGCAACTCGGGCAGATTCAGTATCTGGCGGTGCTGTGTATTTTGTTTTTGGTTCTTGTTGTTGTTAGCAACTGCATCAAACTCTACCTCAATGTCTACAAGGGTAGACTGGGTGAGAGGATGCTACGCCAGTTGCGGTTTGAGCTGTTTCAGCGCGTACTTCGCTTCCGCCTGCCTCACTTTAAGAAGGTCAGCTCCGGCGAGATCATACCAATGATTACCGCCGAGGTCGAGGATGTTGGTGGTTTTGTTGGCGAGGCCTTCGCTTTGCCTGCCTATCAGGGCGGCATGCTAGTCGTTCAGGTCGGCTTTATTTTCATGCAGGACCCGCTGCTTGGGCTGGCCGCTATCTCCCTTTACCCGGTGCAGGGATACATCATTCCCAAGCTTCAGCAGAAAGTGGTTCGCCTGTCTCGCCAGCGTGTGAAGAATGTGCGCGTGATCGCTGATAAGGTTGGAGAGAGCATCTCCGGTATCTCCGAGATTCATAGCAACGACACCTCGGCGTGGCACTCCGCAGACCTTTCAGACCGGCTCTATCGAAACTTCCGCATCCGTTTCGATATCTACAATCGCAAGTATTTCATCAAGTTCGTCAATAACTTCATGAACCAACTAACCCCGTTTTTCTTCTATTTTATCGGTGGCTATCTGGTCATCAAAGGACAGCTCAGCATCGGTGCGCTGATCGCGGTGATCGCAGCTTATAAGGATCTGGCAGGTCCATGGAAAGAGCTGTTGGCCTACTACCAGATGACGGCGGATGTTTCAGTCAAATACCAGACGGTGGTTGAGAACTTCGATCCACCTGATCTTTACGACAAACAACGCCTGCTTGATGATGAATCTCTGGTACTCAAAGGCCCTCTCACATTAGACAAACTCGGGCTTTCAGGAGTAGGGACTGGGCAGGAAGTACATGGCGTTTCACTTAAGGTTGAACCGGGTAAACCACTAGCCATATCTGGTGTGGACGGTTCTGGGCGTGCTGAACTATTGCAGATGGCAGCTGGATTGCTGAGCCCCACGTCAGGGTCGGTCAGCGTCAACCAAACCAGTTTTGAGAACATGTCGGAGTCCACGCTAGGCCGGCAGATCGCTTATGTTGGCGGACACTTGCATGTCTGGACTGGGACAATTCGCGATAATCTGTTCTATGGGTTGCGTCACCGACCTCAGGAAAAGGTCGAGTACGAAGGCAGTGATTTGAGAAAGCGGCAGCGCCAGTTGAAAGAAGCTGCAATGACGCTAAACCCATATTTTGATTTGAAAGCGCGTTGGGAAGATTACGAGTTGGCCGATGCCGGTTCCATGCAGGAGTTGGAAGACAAGGCCCTCGAGCTTTGTAAACTCGCTGGTTTCTCGCGTGATCTTTATCTTCTGGGTGTCGAGACCGTTATAAACCCAAGCGAGACAGAAGAACTCAATGGCGGCCTCATGCCCAAATTGGTTGAGGCGCGCAAAGCTTTGCGTGAGAAAATCCAGAATGATGTGAAACTCCAGAACCTCGTCGAGTTTTGGGACCCCGAAAAATTCAACATGTCCGCCAATTTGGCGCAGAACCTGTTCTTTGCCAGCCCCAAGGAACACTTCATGACCATTGAGCATGTCCCGAATGACCCGCAGATTTCAGCTTTTCTAAAAGAGACCGGCTTTGATGTTCTCCTGACGGACATCGGACTGCAAATTGCGAAGACCATGGTCGAACTGTTTGCTGATGTGAGCGCAGACAGTGAGTTGTTGAACAGGTACTCCTTCATTAGCCGTGAGGACCTGCCGGAATTCGCCCGCATAGTGAATGAACAAAAAGGCGAACAGCGGCGTAAACGGCTCAAAGATGTAGACCGGGCTCGTTTGATTGCATTGGCACTCAAACTCATCCCTGCCAAACACCGTCTTGGTGTTCTGGATGATGATATGCGCGATAAGGTCGTCGCAGCGCGAGCAAAATTCATGGAAACAGTGGGTAGAGACAATGAGCGGTTCGAGTTCTTTGATCCTGACACCTATCTCACCACGCTGAGCATTGAGGACAATCTGGTCTTCGGTCATGCAAGGTTGGACCGACGAGATGCCCGTCAGAAAATACAACAAGTCCTGCAAGAACTCGTGCGAGAGCGAGACCTGATCGGCCCAATCCGCCGTGCTGCCTTTGACTATCAGGTGGGCGTTGCTGGGGCGAAGTTATCCTCCCATCAGCGCAGGTTGATCTGTTTGGTTCGTGCTTTGTTGAAAAATGCGCACATCTACGTTCTGGATGAGACTGCAAACAGCGTGAGCGAAACGGATAAGACCCTTCGCGAAGACCTCAGGAAGCTCATGTCTGATAAAATCCTCATGTTTGGAGTAAGTAATGAAAGCGTTGCTGAGGAGTTTTCTACGACGGTTCACCTAGAAAATGGGAGGGTTATCGAAAGATAGTCTTGGGAACTATGGTGAAACAAAGGCGAGATGATGTGAGCTGTAACACAGTTTGCTGGGAGAACTTCAGCTATGCTCATCAAGTTATTGGGAGTGAAATGTGACTATTGATGCAGAAGTCCAAGCTTTAAGCCGAGTCCCTCTCTTTCAGGGGGTGGAACCAAGCAAACTGCGTCTTCTTGCGTTCATCAGTGATCGCATGGAGTTTCAGGATGGAGAGCATTTGTGCCATCAGGGAGATGATGGTGACAGTGCATTTGTTGTCCTTTCCGGTGAAGTTGCTGTGTTTGTTGATGAAAATGAGGTTGCACGGGTCGGTCAATATGCCATCATTGGCGAAATTGCGATCCTGTGTGATGTCCCAAGAACAGCGACCTTACGGTCAGTGGGGACAACTCACATTTTGGCAATATCAAAAGACGATTTTTTGAAGCTCATCGCAGAGTTTCCGAAAGTTTCACTCGAGATTATGCGTGTATTGGCGTTGCGATTGGAAAAAACGACCAGAGAACTTGCGCAGGCACGCCCTGCGTCCACTTGAAAGGCCGGATTACTTGAACGAGTTTTCGCTTAAAATTTGGGGTGTTCGCGGTTCAACAGCTGCAGCTGGTCCCGAAACTCTTAGATATGGCGGAGAAACAACCTGCTTCGAAGTTCGGGCGGGGGATGTTCTGTTGATGGTTGATTGTGGCTCTGGTGCTCGAAACCTTGGCAGCGAAATGATGAAGGGCAAAAACCGAGATATCGACCTGCTCTTCACCCACACGCATCTGGATCATATCTGCGGTCTTCCTTTCTTCGAACCTGCCTATGACCCAAGCTTCCGTATTAATGCCATGGCCGGCCATTTTAATGACCCGTGTGATTTGAAGGACATCATCTGTCGGATCATGTCACCCCCCATTTTCCCGGTAGGGGCGAACACGCTAAGTGCTGTTTCCTTTAAAAGTTTCAAGGCAGGGGACACCCTGAAGAAAGACAATGGGCTGATAATCAAAACTGTTGCGCTAAACCATCCTGGCGGTGCCTGTGGCTACCGGATGGAGTTCAATGGTAAGTCCATGTGCATCATCACAGATCACGAAATGGGGAGCGCATCTCACGATGCAGCTGTCCTAGAGTTTATCCGTGATGCAGATGTTGTGATCCAGGATGGGATGTACACCTGTGCCGAATACCCTAAGTATAAGGGTTGGGGACATTCCACATGGGAGCATGTGGTCGGAATATGCCAGCGCGCCAACGTGAAAACGCCCGTGATTTTTCATCACGATCCGCGTCGCACGGATGATGAATTGGACGAGATAGGTTTGGCTGCCCAGCAGATGCATCCACGAGCAATCGTGGCCTCTGAAGGGATGGTGTTCAAACCTTAAGTTCATTCACCCGTCGCTCGCAACAGATCGGATGAAACTGCGAGCAAACCAGCAACACCTGTTGAATGGTGTGACGGGAGACAAGTGTGGCAGTTGGAAGTGGTCCAGAAAATTCCGATCCTTCAAAAAAACGTGGATCTGAGAAAAAGCCGGATGTGGACTTGAGCGAAAAGTTCCATGGCATCTCTTACCAGAAAAAAGCTGAACCTAACTTCTACCAGCAGCTGAAGCGCGGTGTTTTAGGGCCAAAAGCTCCGGAAGGAGACTTGCCTTTACGTGTGCGTAGTGAAGTAGCGCGTCAGGAAGCGGCCTCCGAACGTCTGATCGGCATTGTCCAGCTCGGCGTTATCATCTTCTTCGCTGTTCTCTATGCCCTTGCTCCGAGGGCCGAAGGCACAATGGGCTTCAACTTCGTTCCCATCGCCTTTTCCTGTTATCTCGTCTTTACGCTTATTCGTATTTACGTCTCTTTCAGAACCACCCTGCCGGTCTGGTATCTGGTCCTGTCTATTATGGCAGACGTGGCGCTTCTGGTCGGATTGATTTTCTCCTTCCACATTCAGTATGCCCAGCATCCCACTTTTTACCTCAAGGCCCCGACCTTGATGTACCTGTTCCTGTTCATCGCTCTGAGAGCCCTCCGCTTTGATCCAAGATACGTGATCCTCACTGGCGTTTTCGGAGCCCTAGGTTGGTTAGGGTTGGTGTTCTATGCTCTGACCTATCAAGGTGGCTCAACACTCATCACTCGAAACTACATCGAGTATCTGACCGGCGAGGCGGTTCTCATCGGGGCAGAGCTGGATAAGTTGATAATCATCCTGTCAGTGACAGCGCTTCTTGCCCTTTCTATCTTCAGAGCCCGCCGGACCTTCTTCTCAGCCATTCGCCAAAAGAATGCAGTAAAAGACTTGAGCCGCTTTTTCACGCCGGAAGTTGCAAATTCCATTGTGGAATCTGAAAGCAGGCTTATGGCTGGAACCGGTGAAATCCGGGATGTTGCCATCCTTCTTGTAGACATCCGGTCCTTTACAAAAACTGCCGCCAAACTGCCGCCAGAAACCACCATGCGTGTTCTGAGCCTCTACCAAAAGAAAGCTGCAAAGGTGATTTTGGGAGAGGGAGGCAAGATTGATAAGTTCCTTGGTGATGGAATTCTTGCAACCTTCGGCGCTGTATCAGACAGCGAAACGTATGCAGCTGACGCGTTGCGAGCAGGTGTCGAACTGACTCACATTCTGGAGGAAGAGCGCGCCGATCTGGAAGCTGCAGGCTGGCCCATGAAATTTGAAGTTGGTGTAGGGGTCGCAGCAGGTCCGGTCAGTGTCGGAGTTGTTGGTGTACGGGACCGGTTGGAGTTCACCGTGATCGGTGATGCTGTCAACCGCGCTGCAAAGCTGGAAGCCGCCAACAAGGTCCAGGGCACACGGTTCCTGACAGATGGCGCAAGTTATTCCATGGCTCTACGACAAGGGTATAAGGGAAACATGATAGATTTAAAGTCCGAGTGTGTTGCGGGAATCAATGGAAAAGTAGACCTTGTGGCTTTGGCGTGAGAATGATTTTCTCATGCCGACCCGCAATCCAGCATTTTGCTGCTTTCAAAGAATTTTGGCGGGAGCTTTGAAAGACAGCGGGGCAAACAAAATGAATCGGGATGGGATTCCATGCAACTTAATAAAGAAATTGCAGCCGTTGTAACCGGCGGCTCATCAGGTCTTGGCGCGGCAACCGCACGGAAATTGGCTGGCCATGGCGTTAAAGTAACTCTTTTCGACGTGAATGAAGAAGCTGGTAAAGCACTGGCACAAGAGATTGGTGGTCAGTTCGTAAAAGTTGACGTCACCAGCGATGACAGCGTGAAAGCAGGTCTGGATGCAGCTGAAGCAGCGCACGGCCCAACACGTATTCTCGTCAACTGTGCAGGTATCGCGCCTGTTGCAAAAACCACCTCTCGTGGTGAGCCGCACCCAATGGATATGTTCCAGACGGTGATCAACGTAAACCTTGTTGGCACATTCCGTTGTACGTCGTTTGCTGGAACACGCATGGCAAATCTTGAGCCACTGACAGAAGATGGTGAGCGCGGCGTGATCATCTCCACTGCATCTGTGGCAGCATTTGACGGTCAGATCGGCCAGGCAGCTTATGCAGCGTCTAAAGGTGGCATCGCCGCTCTGACATTGCCTGTTGCACGAGACCTGTCCAAGTCCGGCATCCGCGTGATGACTGTTGCACCCGGAATCTTCGAAACTCCAATGCTTCGTGGTCTCTCTCAGGAAGTGCAGGACTCACTCGGTCAGCAGGTACCGTTCCCGTCCCGTTTGGGCCGCGGCGACGAATACGCTCAGCTGGTAGAAGCAATCTGCACCAACCCAATGCTGAACGGTGAAACCATCCGCCTGGATGGCGCAATCCGTATGGCACCGCGCTAAGCAATTCTCTGGTCTGAGAGCGTTGAGTTCTCAGGCCAGCTTCTGGTTGCGAAACAACCAGACCTACCAATATGGTCTAATCCAAAGGTCGACTAAGTGCTTAGGCACACCCTCGTGCAGTGGTATCTTAGTCCTGCTAAGTTCATCGGATTGTAATTTATAGATCCGATTCCTAGAGGCCTTCATGGCGACCTATACCAGCTCCACTCCCCAACAGTTCTTCGGCGACCTCCCAGAACAGACTGATGTTCTGATTATTGGCGGTGGCGTGATTGGTACCTGCACAGCCTACTGGCTGGCACAAAAGGGTGTGAACGTGACACTCTGCGAAAAGGGCCGCGTTGCCGGAGAACAGTCGAGCCGCAACTGGGGCTGGGTCCGCCAGCAAGGTAGGGATGCCGCAGAACTCCCCATATCCATGGAAAGCAGCCGGCTCTGGCAGCAGCTGATGAAAGAAACCGGAGAGGATCTCGGGTTTCGCCAGGAGGGTGTTTATTATCTGGCAGAAAAACAAGAGGACCTCAAAAACTATGAGGACTTTCTTGAACTTGCCAAACAGCATCAACTCGATACCAAGCTCCTCAGTAAAGACGAGGTCTACGCCAAAATTCCGGGGCGTGATGGCAAATGGGTTGGCGGAATGGTCACTCCAAGTGATGGCCGTGCTGAGCCATGGATAGCTGTGCCCGCGATTGGCAGAGCAGCGGAACGCAACGGCGCTGTGATCGTTGAAGATTGTGCAGTGCGTACGCTCGAGATTGAAGGTGGTAAACTCACAGGTGCTGTGACCGAAAAGGGGACGATCAAAGCAAACCGCGTCCTGATCGCTGCTGGTGCATGGTCCTCACTCTTTGCACAAAACCTCGGCGTGTCCATGCCTCAGTTATGTGTGCGGGCAACTGTAGCTGCGACCAAGGCTGTGCCTGATCTTTTCAATGGCAACGCAGCAGACGGCACATTTGCGTTCCGTAAAAGGGTAGATGGCGGCTACACGCTTGCGGTCAGTGATATTCATGATCACTACATCGGTAAGGACTCGTTTCGTCATCTCTTCAAGTGGCTTCCGGCTGTGAAAGCATCCTTCAAAGGCATTTCCTTTGGCATGAATCCACCCAAAAACTATCCAGATTCATGGGCACATAAACGCCATTGGTCTGGAGATGAGATCACACCGTTTGAAACATGTCGTGTACTAAACCCTGATCCAAGCCCGAAAGCTCTCAAACGCATTCAGGCTCGTCTGGTTGACCGCTTCCCACAGCTCAAAGGGCTGCAAATGGAAGAAAGCTGGGCTGGAATGATTGATGCAATGCCGGATTTTGTTCCGATCATGGATGAAGTTCCAACGCAAAAGGGCGTGTTTATCGCAACAGGTTTTTCCGGGCATGGGTTCGGTATAGGGCCAGCTGCTGGGCGCATCATGGCAGATTTGCTCATGGATAAACCCGCGGGCTACGACCTGACACGCTTCCGTTATTCGCGGTTTTCCGATGGCTCCAAGATCAAGCTCGGACCCTTTATCTAACCTCCTTGAGTAAGTGACGTGATTTATTCAGAAAATACACCGCAGCAGTTCCATGGAGAACAGCCGCAGGAAACTGACGTGCTCATCATCGGCGGCGGCATCATTGGTGTTTGCACCGCGTATTACCTTGCTAAGAAGGGCGTAAGCGTCACCCTTTGCGAAAAGGGGCGTGTTGCAGGCGAGCAGTCCAGCCGCAATTGGGGGTGGATCCGCCAGCAAGGACGTGATGAACCGGAGATCCCGCTCTCGATTGAAGCACGCCGCCTATGGGCCGAGCTCAGCAAAGAGACAGGGGAAGACCTCGGCTACAGCGCGACTGGCGTCTACTACCTTGCTGAGAAGCATGAGGACTTGGAAAATTTCGAAAAGTTCGTCGAGCTTGGCCGGAAATATGATCTCGATACCTGCATGATCTCAAGAGCGCAGGTTCATGAAGACATCAAAGGTAAAGATGGGCGTTGGATTGGCGGAATGCATACTGCCAGTGATGGTCGGGCTGAACCCGGACAAGCAACACTCGGCATTGCAAAAGCTGCAGAGCGTCTTGGAGCTGTCATCTGCGAAAACAATGCTGTTCGTACATTGGTAAAATCTGGTGGTGATGTTGTTGGTGCTGTCACGGAGCAGGGTGAGATCAAGGCGGGGCAGGTAATGCTGGCAGGTGGGGCATGGTCTTCTCTATTCGCCGCCAATGCAGGTATTAAACTGCCTCAGCTTTCCGTGGAATTGACGGTTGCAGCAACGCAAGTCGTGCCGGATGTCTTCCCGGCAAATGCCTCAGACAACACCTTCGCCATGCGCCGTCGTCAGGATGGTGGCTACACGCTGGCACTCAAGAACAACCAGACCCACCATATTGGTCTGGATTCTTTTAAGTTCTTGAAAGAATGGCTGCCCAACACGGCCGAAAACTTAAAAGGCACCAGCATCAAGCCGTGGTCTCCAAAAAACTACCCTGACCACTGGATGCAAAAACGGCGCTGGACCGGAGCGGACATAACACCATTTGAAGCCATGCGCGTTCTTAACTCCAAGCCTGATCAGAAAGAGCTGGGAGCTTTAACTGAGGCTCTTGTCGATCGTTTCCCTCAGCTCAAAGGAACGAAACTGCAATCCGCTTGGGGTGGTCTCATTGATGCTATGCCAGACTTTCTGCCTGTAATCGATAGAGCACCAAATCAGAACAACCTGCATATCGTGACTGGTTTCTCTGGTCATGGATTTGGTATTGGACCATCCATCGGACGCCTAATGGCAGACGTGCTCATGGGAAAAAATGCAGGTCATGATCTCTCCAGTTTTGCCTTTAACCGGTTCTAAAAACAGCAAGACTTGAGCCTCTGGCAGGTGACACCCGAGAAATGCTCAAGCGATCAGAAGGGGAGAGGCGTACCCGCGGGTACTCTTTTTCTCATTAGTGGTGTAAGCTGAAGAAAAGTTGCCAAATTAGTCCGATAAAACTAACTATACCGCAACGCGTAAAAAACATATTCGCCAGACTGGGGTTTTCGATGCCAAACTATCGTTCGCGCACTTCCACACACGGCCGCAACATGGCAGGCGCCAGAGGCCTGTGGCGGGCAACCGGTGTTAAAGAAAATGACTTCGGCAAGCCAATTATTGCTGTCGTCAACTCCTTCACGCAGTTCGTGCCTGGTCACGTGCATTTGAAAGACCTCGGTCAGCTTGTTGCTCGCGAAATTGAGCAGGCCGGTGGTATCGCAAAAGAGTTCAACACCATCGCAGTCGATGACGGCATCGCAATGGGCCACGACGGCATGCTCTACTCCTTGCCATCTCGTGAGTTGATCGCCGACTCAGTAGAGTACATGGTCAACGCACACTGCGCAGATGCCATGGTCTGTATCTCCAACTGTGACAAGATCACTCCAGGCATGTTGATGGCGTCTTTGCGTCTGAACATCCCAACCGTATTCGTGTCCGGTGGACCGATGGAAGCTGGCAAAGTAACGCTCGCAAACGGTGAAAAACGCAAAGTTGACCTTGTCGACGCAATGATCGCAGCAGCTGATGACAACGTTTCTGATAGCGACGTTGAAAGCATCGAGCGCAGCGCGTGCCCGACATGTGGGTCCTGTTCTGGCATGTTCACCGCAAACTCCATGAACTGTCTGACAGAAGCTCTGGGCCTTTCCCTTCCGGGCAATGGCTCCACTCTGGCAACGCATTCTGACCGTAAACGCCTGTTCATTGAAGCTGGTCACCTGATCGTCGATCTGGCAAAACGTTATTACGAACAGGAAGATGAGAGCGCACTGCCGCGTAACATTGCAAACTTCAAGGCCTTTGAAAACGCAATGATTATGGACATCGCAATGGGTGGTTCCACCAACACCGTTCTGCATTTGTTGGCTGCAGCGCAGGAAGGTGAAGTGGACTTCACCATGGAAGACATTGACCGCCTGTCTCGCATCGTACCAGTGCTGTGTAAGGTGGCTCCATCGGTTGCCAACGTTCACATGGAAGACATTCACCGCGCAGGTGGTATCCTCGGTATTCTGGGTGAATTGGACCGTGCAGGCCTCATCGATACCTCAGTAAAATCAGTGCATGCCAAAGACTTAGCCGATGCTCTCGAGCGCTGGGACATCAAACGCACAGACAGTACAAGCGTGCGCGAGTTCTTCTCAGCAGCACCTGGTGGTGTGCCGACACAGGTCGCGTTCTCTCAGAGCTCCCGCTATGCCGAAGGTGTTGATGAGGATCGTGAAAACGGCGTTATCCGCTCCAAAGAACATGCCTTCTCACAGGATGGCGGACTGGCAGTTCTCTACGGCAATCTGGCAGAAGACGGCTGTATCGTTAAGACAGCTGGTGTAGATGAGAGCATTCTCACATTCTCCGGCCCTGCACGCATCTTTGAATCTCAGGACACAGCCGTTAGTGCGATCCTGACTGGGAAGGTGAAAGAGGGCGACATCGTTCTCATTCGTTACGAAGGCCCTCGTGGCGGTCCGGGCATGCAGGAAATGCTGTATCCAACCAGCTACCTCAAGTCCAAAGGCCTCGGCAAAGCCTGCGCACTCATCACAGATGGCCGCTTCTCTGGTGGCTCTTCCGGCTTGTCCATTGGCCATGTCTCCCCGGAAGCAGCTGAAGGTGGCAATATCGGCCTGTTGGAAGAAGGCGATGTGATTGATATCGACATTCCAAACCGTAAAATCGAGATGCGTGTTTCTGATGAAGAGCTTGCCTCCCGTCGCGCTGCGATGGAAGCAAAAGGGAATGCTGCATGGAAACCTGTTGAGACGCGTAAGCGCAAGGTGACCACCGCACTGAAAGCCTATGCTGCCATGACCACCAGCGCATCCAAAGGCGCAGTTCGTAAAGTTGACTAAGCCTCAGGTTCAATAAGACATTCAAAAGCCCCGTAGAGATCATCTCTGCGGGGCTTTCTATTGCAGGAGCGTGTTCTGAGTGGTTAGCTCGGCGCGCTCACATATCGCAGATAGGGCAGGACTGTTTTCACAGAGCCAAATTTGACTTCTGCGTCTTCGGTACTGACAGCTGGGGGCACGATTACATCCTGACCAACAGTCCAGTCCGCAGGCGTTGCAACGCCCTTGGCAGACATCTGAAGCCCGTCTAGCGCGCGCAGGATTTCTGCGAAATTTCGTCCAACGGTCATTGGATAAGTCATCATCAGCTTCACTTGCTTGTCCGGCCCGATGATGAAGACTGAGCGCACAGTGGCAGAGTCTGCAGGTGTGCGGCCATCAGGTAGCACATATTCAGCAGGCAGCATGTCGAAGGCTTTGGCCATTTCAAGACCAGCATCGGCTACAATCGCAAAATCTGGCTTTGCACCGCCAACAGATTCAATGTCGACTTTCCACTTCTTGTGGTCTTCTACACCATCAACTGAAACGCCTAGGACTTTGGTGTTACGCTTTGCCCATTCTTCACTGAGCTTTGCCACAGCTCCAAATTCGGTAGTGCAAACCGGAGTAAAGTCTTTCGGATGCGAGAAGATAATTGCCCAGCTACCGCCAATCCAATCATGCAGGGTGATTTCGCCCTGATCAGTTTCTACGGAAAGGTTAGGGATAGTATCGTTAATGCGTAAAACCATGAGTAATCCTCTTCTTATCCAGTACTGCGCATCGCTCAAAAGGCCTTGGACCTCCCACAGCACCAATAACATTTAAGTACCGAATTTCTGCATTCAATGGGAGCGGCTTTCAGTTCTTGATACAATTTTGTGAAGTATTAGCGTGGAGAGTTTCAACCTGATCTCTCAATAGAATTTGTTAATGCAATCAAACATATTAATCAATTGACTTTGCGTTAGTCAAAGCTTACCGTAAGTTATGACTTACCAAGATATCCTTCATGCGCTGGCAGATGATACTCGTCGCAAGATATTTGAAGATCTTCGGGCAGGTCCTAAGAATGTCAAAGCACTCTCACAGGCAAAAGGCGTCACTCGGCCAGCTGTCTCTCAGCATCTGAAAGTGCTGGAACGGGCTGGGCTGGTGGAGGCCGATCAACGCGGAACGTCGAGATTCTACGCAGTAAGGCGTGAGGGCATCTCACCTTTGCGTGACTACCTTGATCAGTTCTGGGAGGACGTCCTGAACGCTTTTGCAACTGAAGTCACCGAACAACAGGAGATGGGGCATGATCACACCAGTGGTGAAAACGATTAGGGTGGACTGTAGTCCGGAAAGAGCCTTCGAGGTTTTTACAGGGGATTTCAGTAAATGGTGGCCAATTCAAACCCATTCTGTAACAGCAATGAATGGCAGCGAACTACCTGAGGTCTTTTGTGAGCGGCAGGAAGGTGGCAAGCTATATGAAGTCGCAAAGGATGGCACGCGGCATGACTGGGGAACGCTCAAAATCTATCAGCCCTCAAAAGCCCTCTCGTTTCTCTGGCACATTAATAACCCGGAGAGCATGGCAACCTGTGTGGATGTGACGTTTGAGAAGGACGGCGAGGGTACCAAAGTGGTTCTAAGCCATCATGATTGGGAGAAGATGGGCGAAATCGGCTCCACAATGCGCGAAAGCTACAACAACGGCTGGGTCAGCGTTTTTGAGGTGCATTTCAAAAACGCGTGTAATTCCAGTCCTGCTTAGGAAGCAAAGCCTCGCTGTTTTTTCTCCAGCGAGGCCTGTTTGTTATCCGCGCCAGTTCAGCAGGGCCTTTTCCACCTTCCCGATCAACCAGCTGACGCAGAGCCCCAAGATGGAAAGCATCGCGACGCCGACGATCAACTGATCTGTTGCGAATAAAGAACCAGCCATCAACACATAAGCGCCAATGCCATATTCTGCGCCGATCATTTCTGCAGCGACCAGTAGAATAATCGCGATACTTGCGGAGATCCGAGCTCCGGACAGGATCGCAGGTAAGGCTCCGGGCAAAATGATCTTCCGTACGATGGAAAGCCAGCTCATACCGAAGGATTGTCCCATGCGGACCAATCCACGCTCCACATTATCAACGCCGCCATAAGTGGCGATGACTGTTGGAAAAAATGTACCAAACAGGATTGTCGCAACTTTAGAACCTTCCCCGATCCCAAACCAGATGATGAAGAGCGGCAGCAAGGCAATCTTTGGAATTGGGAAAAACGCTGAGGTAAGAGGCAGCAGACTGGATCGTGCCAGTGAGAACAGCCCAATCAACAATCCCACCAAAATGCCGAGTGCTGTTCCAATGCTCCAGCCAAAGACAAGCCGATAAAGACTTGTGCTCACGTGCTTCCAGAATAGACCTGAATTATAGAGATCTAAGAAGGCCTGAAACGCTTCTGATGGTGCTGGTAAAACCAGATTGCTGATGATGCCTGTGCGGGAGCCAAACTCCCAAAACAGGACCAATGCCAGAAACACAAATGGAGCAACAAAACGGATAGGGCGGGGCTTAAACCCGCCTCCACGAAACGGAACTTTCTTGCGGTTTACCGGATCAGACATCGGCAAGCTCCCTGTCGGCAGCAAGAGCTTCTTCACGCATCATGTGCCACAACTGCTGCTGCACCTCCTCAAGCTCAGCGGCACGTTCACGGCGCTCATTTAGCGGGATAGAGATCTCTACAATCTCACGAACCTTGCCAGGGCGACGAGACAACACGATGACTTTGTGACCAAGGCGAACAGCTTCTGCAAGATTGTGTGTAACGTAGCAGGCTGAGAATGCCTCACGGGACCATAAAGCCACCAGATCATCCATCAGAAGTTCTCGTGTCTGGCTGTCCAAAGCTGACAGAGGCTCATCCATAAGAAGAAAGGCAGGGCTAACTGCCAACGCTCGCGCAATTGCTACACGTTGCTTCATCCCTCCGGAAAGCTGGCGTGGAAGTGCATCATGAAACTCTGAGAGGTTGGTGCGTGCAAGGACATCATCAATGATCGCCTTGCTCTGCTGTTTAGAGAGCTTGTGGTCCTCAAGCACCAAAGAGATGTTGCCGGCCACAGTGCGCCAAGGCAACAGCGCGAAGTCCTGAAAAATATAGGTGAGAGGGTTGAGAGACCCTTCTGGTGCCTGGCCTGCAATGTAGGCAGCGCCCTTGCTCGGCTCTTCGAGACCACCCATCAGACGCAGCAGCGTAGACTTTCCGCAACCAGATGGGCCGATGATCACGGCAATTTCACCGGGTTCAAAGGTCAGGTTGATATCATTAAGGACCTCGACAGAGCCGTAGGCATGCGAGAGTTTTTCAATTGAAATTTGCATGTAATCCAACCGGATTATGGGAAAAGGCATTGCCCACTCGTAGCGGGCAATGCGTATGTTGGATTAGAAGGTTTCGACGAACTTCACATCAACCAGCTTATCGAGTGTTACGCCTGCTGGTACCAGCTTCTCGCTCTTGAACCAGTTAAGCTGATCTTCCACACTCGCCATGTTTAGCGCAGCACCTTCGTTAAGACGCATCGCACCATTGCGAATGGATGGAGCAGCTTTCTCATAAGGACGATCAGCATAGACGTACTTATGAATGAGCTTCACCATGTCTTCCACAGCTGCATCACCTGCGGATTTGTCCACCAGAGCCGCGTTAAAGTCAGCCGCGCCTTTGGAGTAGGCACCGAGGAAGGTTTGAACCAGTTCAGGATTGTCATTAATGTTCTTCGTAGAAGTGAAGACAGTTGTTACCTGATAATTTGGCACGTAATCAGAAACTTTACCGATCATCTCCACCTGAGGTGACTTGGCTAAACCCTTTGCGATGTGCGGAACAATAGACCACGCATCAATTTGACCACTCTTCAGTGCCCCAATCACTGCGCCAACCTTCTGAAGGGGACGGATCTTGATGTCTTTGCGGTCAAAGCCCTCTTTATCCGCAATCTTATGTGCCATGTAATGGAAAGACGAGCCTGCCGTCGTCACACCAAAGCTCTTTCCTTTCAGATCAGCCGGTGTCTTCAGGCCTGCATCAAACGCAGCTTTGGAAGCAAGGATCATCTGGCCGTCAATGCCGGCTTCTTCCTGCAATGCGCCGCCAACAACTTTCACTGCGCCCTTGTCTGCAAGACTAATTAAGCCACCGGAAATCGCTGTAAGGCCGAAGTCCACATCGCCGGAGGCAATTGCAAGCGCCATCGGTTGCGCAGCCTGAAAGAACTTGAACTCAACTTCCAAGCCTGCTTCGTTGAAGTAACCCTTTTCAAACGCAACAAAATTCGCCGCATGAGAAGTGAAGCGCAATGCGCCGACCGTGATCTTCTCTGCTGCAGTTGCTGTAGTCGCAAACGTTCCTGTTAGAACCGCTGCGCCCATCAAAACGCCGCTTAAAATACCGCGTACCTTCATTTTTATCCTCTTAAGTGAACCTTGAGAGCAAACTCTCGTCAATCAAAGCGTATTCCCGAAAAGTGGCAATTGGTTTTCGGTAAAAACATGCAGGAAAAATCTTTTGCAGCCTTTGGATCTCTATAAAAACAACTGCGCCAATCACTTCAATCGTGCATAGATTAGTCATATAACGCAACCCGGCGCACATGAGACTTGCAATATTCTCAATCTGAACAGGTTCACCATCGCTATCTAGCGCATTTATATGCTGCAATTCATCAATAATGCGACCAAATATGCTTCTAGGTTTCGTGCAGATAAACCATCTGTACAAAACTCTAGGAAAAAGGCTGGAGGTGATCGCTCAATCCCAGCCTTTGATTTGGTCCAATTGATGAAATCAATTTGGTCAGAGACCAGATCTAATCTCTAGCAAGAAGCTTGGTCATCACATTTTCAATGATCTTGTGACCGCCGTCTTGATCTAGGGACATGATGGACTCCGGATGGAACTGAACGGCGCCAATAGGCTCGTTCTTGTGTTCAATTGCCATGATCACACCGTCTTTGGTTTCTGAAGTCACTTCAAAACAATCTGGCAACACATCCCGCTTAGCGAACAAAGAGTGATAACGGCCAACACTGACAGGTGAACTCAGCCCATCAAACAGCTTGGAGCTGTGACTAAAGGAAACAAGAGATGGCTTCCCATGTACAGGAACATCAAGCTGATCCAACTCACCACTAAATGCTTCGGTCAGCGCCTGCAGACCAAGACACACACCAAAGATTGGGAGCTTGCGAGCACGGGCTCTTTCGATGGTAGCTCGACAGTCAAAGTCCTTCGGAGAACCTGGGCCAGGGGATAGAACGACCAGATCCGGGTTAACCTGATCAAAGACTTCATCCAGCACCGGACTACGATAGGTGACAACCTCAGCACCTGTCTGACGGAAGTAATTTGCCAGTGTGTGCACGAAGCTGTCTTCGTGGTCGACAAGCAAAATCTTTTTACCTTTACCCGGCTTAGCTTTAACAACTTCCTCTTCAGCGGTAAGCGCAAGTCCAGCCTCGCGAACGGCAGCAATCATTGCAGACGCTTTCAGCTCAGTCTCAGCTTCTTCATCCTCTGGGATACTGTCATAAAGCAGCGTCGCACCAGCACGGATCTGAGCCACACCATCCTTGATGCGAACAGTGCGCAGCGTCAGTCCGGTGTTCATGTCACCATTAAACAATACAGCACCGATCGCGCCGCCATACCATGCACGAGAGCTTTTCTCATGGTCCTCGATAAACTGCATGGCCCAACGCTTTGGTGCACCAGTAACAGTTACAGCCCATGTATGAGAAAGGAACGCATCCAACGCATCCTTACCATCAAGCAGAGTGCCTTCAATGTGATCCACGGTATGGATCAGACGAGAATACATCTCGATCTGACGACGACCAATTACACGCACAGACTCTGGAACACAGATGCGGCTCTTATCGTTCCGGTCCACGTCAGAACACATGGTCAGTTCCGCTTCATCCTTGGCAGAGTTCAGCAGCTTGCGGATTTGCGCTTCATCTTCAATCGCGTTCTTGCCACGGCGGATCGTGCCGGAAATAGGGCAGGTCTCCACACGGCGACCACCAGTCACCCGTACATACATCTCAGGAGAGGCGCCAACCAGATACTCGGCGTTGCCTAGGTTGATGAAGAAGGAATAAGGCGAAGGGTTGATCTGCTGCAAACGTCGCGAAACAGCGGATGGCGGGTTTTTGCAAGGTTCATAGAACACTTGCCCGGGAACGGTCTCAAACAGATCACCGCGCTTGAAGTAATCGACTGCAGATCGCACTAGATCAGCATACTCACCCGGCTCATGGTCACCACGTTCTGGAGTTTCAGTCGCAGCCTTATAGGGCGTCTCTTCACCATCACGCGGCAGACCGTCTGTCGTCTTGGCGTTGAACTCAAAATCGTATTCCAGCACATGGGCTTTACGGCCATAGTGGTCAACAATCAGGATTTCATCGGGCAGAAACAACACCATGTCCCGCTGCTCGTCAGGACGCTGCAGTTTCTGATTGATTGGCTCAAACTGGAACGTCAGATCATACCCGAACGCGCCATAAAGCCCGAGCTGGTCATCGTCACAGGAAAACAGATCAACAAGTGTACGCACCACGGAGAAGGTTGAGGGCTGGCGGGAACGCTCTTCCTCTGAAAAGGCTCTGTCCGGTGTTTTGATGGTCAGATCAATGCGATACTCATCTGCATTGAAATCCGCGATGTCCTTGTGACCGTCCAATGCGCCTTGAACGGCAGGCATCAACACGCGCCCACGCTCGTTCAAAGCTTGAATGGTAATCTTGCGGTCGTTGGATTCGATCAGCAGCGGTGGGTTGGCCAGCGCCATATCCCAGCGCGTGTAGCGGCCCGGATATTCGTAGGAAGAGGAAAGCACCGCACCGCGTTGACGGTCCAGTCTGTCCATCCATTCGCTCGTACCAGCGGCATAATCAGCATTTCGGCTTTTACGACGGATGATAACGCCGCCTTTGCTCTTATAAGTCCGTTCTGCCGTAATCGGCATGGTCAATCCTCCGGGTCGTGCACACCTGTTTCCGATGTTTGCGAGGCGGTAGATACAACAAAGCCGCCTGCAGAAAATGCGGCGGCTTGGAAATTACAAGTCAACAAGACATGCGTGTTCAGCCACCGTCACCGGCGCCACCACCACAGCATGTTTTGTGCTTGCATAGTCATCATGCGATTTTCATAACCTAAGGAGCTCATAGGTGCAACTCCTGAAACAAAATTGCACCCAGCAATGAAAAGAAGAACCCTTCAACCCATCGTGAAGAGCTCTCCATCCTCAGCTTAAGCACACGAGTGCTGGATAAGGCGGTCTAGGAAACCGTCGCATTTGTCGAGTTCGGATTGCTTGATGTATTCGTCCGGTTTGTGGGCCTGCTCAATGCTGCCCGGGCCACACACGACGGTTGGGACTTTCAAGATAGTCTGGATCAAGCCTGCTTCCGTGCCATACGCAACTTTTGCATGGTCATTGCGGCCTGCCAGTTTCTTCGCCAGAACAGTCACATCCGCTTCCACTTCTGTATCCAGTCCTGGGATCTCGGAGTAAGGAATGAGCTCGATATTTGCATCTTCAGAAACTTTGCGCATTTCAGGAAGAAGCTCTTCTGTGGCATAACGCCTGATCTCGTCCATGCATGCCTGCAGGCTTTCGGTAGGCAAAACGCGGAACTCAAAAATCACTTCGCAGTGTTCCGGTACAATGTTGAGTGCAGTTCCACCTTTCATGACACCTGTGTGAGCGGTGGAGTACGGTAAATCAAACAGATCATCACTAGGACCTGCTGCCAGTTCCCGTGCCATCTCTTCCAGTTTTGCAACAAGGCGAGCACCATAATGCACCGCGTTTACGCCCTGTGGTGCGAGAGACGAGTGGCAGGAAAGGCCGGTAAACACAGCACGGTATGAGGCTTTGGATTTATGTGCCACCACAACCTGCATTTCAGTCGGCTCACCAACGAAACATGCTTCCGCCTGAAACCCTTCGCCAGCCAACTTATGAAGCACAGGCTGAACGCCGGTGCAGCCGGTTTCTTCGTCATAAGAGAACATGAGGTGGAACGGCTTGTTCAGCGATGCCTTGAGCATCTCTGGCACTTTGGCAAGAGAGCACGCAACAAAGCCTTTCATGTCGCAGGAACCGCGACCGTAAAGCAGACCGCCTTCCTCGCGAAGGGAAAAGGGGTTGCTTGTCCAGTCTTGTCCTTCGACCGGCACTACATCTGTGTGGCCTGAAAGAATGTAACCATCGGTCCCATCTCCACCGATCGTCGCAAACAGGCTCGCCTTCTCACCTGTCTCGTCTGGCAGTATGGAAGAAGAGACCCCCAGATCATTAAGATACTCTTCGATCCACTTGATCAGGGGGAGATTGGTTTTTGCGCTGACCGTGTCAAAGCTAACCAGCTTTGCAAGGATTTCTTGGCTTGTCATTGTCATGGAAATTTCTTTCAGGAAATCGGAATCGTGAGTTCTGACTATAGAAAGAGAAATGCATAAGGAAAAGTACGTTTACGAGCTTTCGTTGACATGCCGTGGCGTTGTTTCGCCCTTACCCCACAGCCAGGCAGCTCCGCGCACACCAGAGCTGTCACCGTGTTTGGCCTTGCGGATATCAAAATCATAACCATCAGAGAAAATGTAAGGACGCATTGCAGCAGGAAGATCCTTGTAAATCTCTTCCACGTTGGACATGCCACCAGCCAGTACAAAACAGTCTGGATCTAAAATGTTGGCTGCCATCGCCAAGGCACGGCCCAAGCGGCTTACATAACGCTGATACGTGCCCATAGCAGCTTCATCACGAGCGCGCATAAACTCAATGATCTCGCTGCCCTTAAGAGCCTTTCCAGTGGCATTCTCATAATCCCACTGAAAGCCTGTGCCAGAGCACAAAAGGTCAATCGTACCGTGGTGTCCGGTCCAATTGAGCGGCCCCGGGAACTCGCCTTCCTGCATCCATGGCACTGTGACGTTTCCCCATTCGCCGCCAATGCCATTCGCGCCTTTATGAGGACGTCCATTAATCGCTATGCCTGAACCACAGCCAGTGCCAATGATGACACCGTGAACAACACCGCATCCTGCTCCGGCGCCGTCAATGGCCTCAGATACTGCCATACAATTGGCGTCGTTCTGAATGCGCACTTCACGGCCAAGGGCATCGCACAGATCTTTGTCGAGAGGTTTGCCGTTCATCCACGTGGAATTTGCGTTCTTAACCAGTCCGGTACTTGGAGAGATGGATCCTGGAATGCCAATGCCTACTGTGCCGACTTCGCCAGTTGTCGATTCAGTTGCTGCAACAAGTTCGATAACAGCTTCTACACAGCCCTGATAATCGTTCTTGGGAGTTGGAACGCGCTTGCGAAACAGTTCTTCACCTTCGTTAGAAAGTGCCAGCGCTTCAATTTTGGTACCACCCCAGTCAAGTCCAATTCGCATGTTCCAATCATTCCCCCGTTACATGCATAAAAGGCCTAAGCCTCTGCATTTTTTGTTGTCTTCTGGCTTAGTCGCGTCGCTGGGGCATTTCAAAAGCACCTGCGTCGTCTCCATCCAATGTATCCAGCTGTTTACCGTAGCTTTTGAATTTTCTCAAAATCTCTTTCATCTCAGCAGGAGAAAGAGGTGCAGGTTCTCCCAGAACCAGTGCAGATAAATACTGATCTGCCAATGCTTCCACTTCACCGGCAAGCCCAAGCGCCTTGTGCAGCGAAGGGCCAAAAGCAATCTGACCATGATGCGCCAAAAGACAGGCAGTCCGGTCTTCAAGCGCATCGATCATTGCTTTAGAAAGGGCTTTGGTCCCGAACGTTGCGTAGTCTGCACATTTGATCTGATCTCCGCCAGCAACCGCCACCATGTAATGAAAAGCCGGAATGCCTTTATTATGAGTTGAAAGCGCAGTCGCTCTGGCTGAATGGCAGTGAACAACAGCCTCTGCATCTTTGTAGTTGCGGTAAATGTCCATATGCATACGCCACTCGGATGAGGGCAGAAAATTTCCAAAGTATCCGCTCTCAAGATCCATGAAGACAATCTTTTTCATCTCCAGGTCTTCGTAAGGAATGCCAGAAGGCGTAATCAACATGCCATTGTTATATCGGGCGCTTACATTGCCAGAGGTTCCATGTGTCAAACCAGTGCTTTGTAAAGCACGCGCCGTTCTTATTACTTCCCGGCGAAGCTGGTTCTCAGCTGTTGTCATAACATGTCTCCGCTTGCTGTCGCCTAGGCAAATGTAAGGCTAGCCGCACTGGTTTGCTTCAGGCAATAGCGCTCAATGCGTATGCTTGTTCTCTTCTTCTCTGCGTTTGCGCAAGGCTTCATTGAGGTCTGGTGCCGCAGAAACAAGGGTACGTGTGTAAGGGTGTTTGGGATTGGAAAAGACTTCTCCGGTTGGACCTTCTTCCACAATCCGGCCAGCGTTCATCACAATCACTCGATCAGTAATGGCCTGCACGACAGACAGATCGTGTGAAATGAACAGATAAGCCATACCCAGTCGATCGCGAAGGTCCGCGAATAAATCGAGGATCTGAGCTCTGATGGAAACATCTAGGGCTGAGACGGGTTCATCCGCGACGATCAGGCTTGGATTGGTGACCAGCGCGCGCGCAATCGCGATACGCTGCCTTTGGCCGCCAGAAAATTCGTGCGGATATTTGTTGGCATCTGCGGAAGAAAGCCCCACGCTTTCCAAAACCTCATGAACGCGTTTTTTACGTTGAGAACGAGACAGTTCGTTACGCATCAGGTGCAAAGGTTCTCCAACGGTACGTTCAACCGTATGCCGTGGATCAAAGCTTCCATAAGGGTCCTGAAACACAGCCTGAATGCCCAGTTGCAAATCCTGACGGTCTTTTCGTGAAACCGAGTAGGGGTCTTTGCCAAGAAACTGGATATGGCCTGCGTTTGGCGGTGTTAGTCCCAAAATAGTGCGCGCAAGGGTGGACTTGCCACATCCACTTTCACCCACCAGTCCCATGCTCTGACGCGGCGCAACGTGGAAGGAAACGTGTTGTACGGCCCTGTGCCATTGTCTGCGTGTGAAGATGCTGGCGCGAGGGAGAGGATATTCCCGCAGTACATTGCTCACCTTCAAGAGCGGCTGCGTGATCTCGTCAACAGGCTCTTGTCGTGGAACAGGTACGTGATTTGAGGCTTCAAACAGCTTCTTGGAATAGGGATGAGAAAGATTGTCGAACAGCTCGCAAGTTGGGCCTCGCTCAACAATCACGCCATCCTTCATAATCGCAACAGTGTCTGCCATGTCTGCAACAACTGCCAAATCATGCGAAATGAGCAGCATGGCCATCTGTTCTTTGCGTACGATGTCTTTCAGCAATGTCAGGATCTGCGCCTGAACGGTCACATCAAGTGCTGTGGTCGGCTCATCTGCAATCAGCACCTTGGGCTTACAGGCAATGGCAATAGCAATGACAACGCGCTGCCTCTGTCCGCCGGAAAGCTGGTGAGGGAAACGATCAATTAAACCATATTCAAGACCCAGGCCTACCCGTTCCAGAACATCAATGGTCTGGTCCATTGCTTCTTTGCGCGTAAGACCCTGATGCCAGCGAAGGCCTTCAGCAACTTGTTCGCCAATGGTGCGGGTTGGGTTGAGAGCGGTCAGCGGTTCCTGGAAGACCATAGAGATGTCTTTGCCGCGGACATGGGTCATCTCTGTGTCCGTAGCACGTGTGAGGTTCTTTCCCTCAAACATCAGATCGCCAATCTGATGAGCACCCTCTGGTAATAGCTGCATGGCAGAGAGCGCACTCATGGATTTGCCAGATCCACTTTCGCCAACAAGACCGAGGATTTTGCCCTGCTCAAGGTCAAAGCTCACATTGCGCAGGATCGGCTTGCCAGAAATGGAAACGCAAAGGTCAGTGGCGGAAAAGACAGAAGTCACGCAACTCTCCTCCGCATCTTCGGATCTAGCAAATCCCGTAGTCCGTCGCCAAGCAGGTTAAAGCCGAGAACGGAAAAGATAATCGCGAATCCTGGATAAAGCGCCAGTTGTGGTGCAAAGGCAACCATGGTCTGGGCCTCGTACAACATGCGGCCCCAACTCGCCATTGGTGGTTGCGTCCCCAAACCAAGATAGGAGAGGCCTGCCTCTGAAAGGATTGCAAGAGAAAGCTGAATGGTTGCCTGCACGATCAACAAATTAGCGATGTTCGGAATAACGTGTTCCAGAGTGATCAAAAACGAGCTCTTGCCGGAAAGACGGGCGGCAAGCAAAAACTCGCGTCCTGAAAGAGACAGGGCACCACCACGGGCGACGCGGGCAAAAACCGGAATATTGAAGATACCAATCGCAATCACAGCGTTGATAGTACCCGGTCCGAAAATAGACGTGATGAGCACGGCGGAGAGCAAAGAAGGAAATGCGAAAATCAGATCATTGGTGCGCATCACCAGTTCTTCCAGAAAACCCTTTTGGGCCGCAGCCAGAAGTCCTAATGGCACGCCGATCAGCATACCGATGCCAACAGCAATCAACGCTACAATGATGGAGGTGCGTGCGCCAACCATCAGCATGGAGAAGATATCGCGACCATACTGATCCGTCCCAAACCAGAATTCAGAACTCATCGGTTTAAGGCGCTTTGAAACATCCAGAACATCGATCGCATAGGGTGTCCAGAAGACGGAAGTAATCCCTGCGATGAGAATAACGAGAGCAAGCACTGCCCCGATCACGAAAGAACGGCTGTGAAGGGCCTTCTTCCAGATGGAGATTTCGTCAAAACTGGCAAGCGACGGATAACTTGGGAGTTCCTGATTCATGCACGTCGCCTCAGTCTTGGATCAATGGCTGCATAGGCGATATCGACGAGAAACGTCACAAAGATTGTAAGAGCAACGAGCAGCATGACACTGCTTTTCACCACGATCAGATCGCGCTGAGTAATACCCTGGAAAATCAAACGCCCTAAGCCTGGCAGGTAGAAGAGGTTCTCAATAATCACCGTACCTGCGATCAAGAAAGAGAATTGAAGGCCCAAAATAGTCAGGACCGGAATAAGTGCGTTGCGCACGCCGTGTCTCCAAAGCGTGGCTTTGTTGGAGAGCCCTTTAGCACGTGCTGTGCGGATATAATCTTCATGCAACACATCCAGCAGGGCTGAGCGCATCACGCGCGCCAGAATACTCGCCTGTGGCAAAGCCAGCGCGATAACAGGCAACAACAGTGCCTGCAGTGAGCCAAAGAAACTCACATCCCAGCCCGGGAACCCGCCAGATGGCAACACCCGCAGCACGATTGCAAACACGTAAACCAGCAAGATTGCAATCCAGAAATTTGGAATTGCAATGCCGATCTGGGCAACAGACATAATGCCTGTGTCGATGATCTTGCCATGATAGCGGGCGGAGTAAACGCCAATTGGGATGGCTATAACTGTCGAGAGGATCAACGCGCCAGTTGCAAGCGGAAGGCTGACCTGGATGCGTTCGCTGATCAGTTCAGAAACTGGAACCGAATAGGTGTAGCTTACACCAAAATCACCCTGCAGCATGCCCAGTAACCAGTTCACATAGCGGGTGGATACAGGAGCGTTAAGACCAAGTTCAGCACGCAAAGCCGCTAATGTGTCTGCCTGAGCATTCAGCCCAAGCATCACCTCAGCCGGATCACCGGGAATAACCTCAAGCACAACGAAGATGACGACGCTTGCGGCTAGTAGAGTTGTCAGTAAGCCTATGAGACGAAGGAACGCAAACCAGAGCATCGGACAAATCCGCAAAACCAATCAAACTTGCGTTGCACAAGCAAATTGCACAATGAGAGAAAAGGGTTACCCCTAAAGTAACTGTCAGTTTGGCAACCGCTTAAACCATATAATTTGGAATAGCAATTGAGAAGGACTGCGATTGCGGTTGCAACCGCAGTCCTGTGCAAATATCTACGTGTATTTGCTAGGTGTTTTTAGTTATTTGCCCAATAGACCTGTGACAGATCGTTACCCGGTGTCGGGGAGTTTCGCCAAAGCCCCTTCACATTGGCATTCCACACAGCAGACTTCGCCAGCTGGAACAAGTAGACGTTCACAGCATCCTCAGAGATGACTTGCTGTACTTGTTTCAAAAGCTCATACCGCTTCTCTTCATCAACAGTCACATTCAGCTCTTCAATCAGTTGCTTGAAGGCATCGCTGTTGTAGTTGAAGTAGTATTTATCGCGTGCATAGATACCAATATCCATTGGCTCAACATGAGAAACGATCGTGAAGTCGTAATTGGTCTCTTTGAAGACCTCGGAAAGCCACTGGGCCCATTCAACAGGAATGATCTTCAGGTCAATGCCGACTTTTTTCAGGTCAGAAGCAATCAGCTCACCGCCGCGGCGCGCATAGGTTGGCGGCGGCAGTTTCAGCGTTGCACTGAAGCCATCTGGATACCCTGCTTTGGCAAGGAGTTCTTTCGCTTTCGCTGGATCGTAAGGGTAAAGCCCTGTCAGATCATTATAAGCTGGATGGTGAGGAGCAAAGTGCGTTCCAATTGGCGTACCAAGTCCAAACATAGCCCCGTCAATCAATGCTTGCTTATTGACCGCATGCGAGATTGCCTGACGTACGAGCTTGTTCTTGAGCGGGCCGCGGGCGTTGTTCATTGCAAGGATGGTTTCACCCTCGGTCGTGCCAATCGCAACTTCAAAGCGTGGGTCCGCTTGAAACTGTACAATAGTTTCAGGAGCAGAAAAAGTTGGGAACGCATCCAGATCGCCAGAGATCATAGCAGTAAAGGCGGCATTAGGATCAGAGATGAAACGGAAAGAGGCTTTGTCCAGCTTTGGTTGATCTCCCCAATACTGGTCGAAACGGGAAATCCGAATTTCCTGCCCCTTCATCCAACGGTCAAACTTAAACGGTCCGGTGCCCACTGGTTTCGTTTTATTCGTTTTAGCCGTTTTAGGAGATACAATCACCGCATCGCCCCAGGCCAGATTGTAAGCAAGGTTTCCGCTTGGTGTGGTGAGTTTGATATCAACGGTTTGCGGATCTACGACAACCACATCAGAGATCGCTGCAAAGAGTGGCTTTTGTGCATTTACGCTGCCTTCAGCGCGTGCACGATCCAAGGAAAATTTCACATCATCAGCAGAAAACGGCGTTCCATCATGAAAGAGGACATCCGTCTGCAAATGGAAGCGATAGGTCATGCCATCTTCGCTCACATCCCATGACTTGGCGAGAGAGGGCAGAACACTTCCGTCTGGCCCGATACGCGTCAGGCCTTGAAAAATGTTCTGATAGACCACTTCATCGATAGCAGCTGCAGCGCCTGCAGTTGCATCAAGATGCGGTGGTTCGAGTACCATTCCCAAAGACAGGGAAGATTTGGCTTCAGCAGAACCGTGCGCACCTGTTAGTGCAGCAAGGACGAGGGCCGCGCCTCCGGCAAGGCAAAGCAGCCGGCTTTTTAATGACTTTGCATGCATTCCATTCCGTCCCTTATACTTTAAGAGTGCACGTGATCAGACAGTGTTCTTGTTATTGGTCTTGCATCAGGCTCCGTCAAAAGAGAGTACGCGGCCAATGCCATCACTTTGGCACTGTCAACGAGATCCTCAATTCCAACAAATTCGTCCGGCCTGTGCGCCATCTCAAGTTTGCCTGGACCATACGCAATACAATCGTGCAAGTGGCCCAATCGTGTTATGTGCTTCTGATCATAAGTCCCCGGAGAGACAACATATGATGCATCTTTTTGAAGCACGTCTTTAATTCCGCCTGCAACAGCGCGAGCGACTGGAGAGTCTTTCTCTGCCATCACGGGGAGAACTTCAAGGAGATCCTTAAGTTCATATTCGAAATTTCTACGTGTTTTACGCAGATTTTCTAATATTTCAACTATCTCTTGTTTCACATCCTCCAGCGGCTCCTCAATCAGGAAACGACGATCCAGTATGATGCGGCAACTATCTGCAACGCAAGGGGAAGGAAGACCATCGTGTCCTTCATCCTGTCCGCCATGTAGGGAGTTGATATTTAACGTGGATGATCGGGCGCCCGGAGGAATAACTGGCATTTGTGTTTGTTTTTTGCTGAGCGAAGGGTAAAGCTCGGTTTCCAGCACATTCAGGAAAGCACTCATGTGACGAATTGCGCTGTCACCCAAAAACGGCATAGAACCGTGAGCAATCGAGCCACGCGTCTCAATTTCACTCCACCACACCCCTCGATGCCCGAGACAAACCTGATCCTTATGCAATGGTTCAGGGATGATGACATGGTCGACACGTGGCTTGGAAAAGTAGCCATGTTCGGCAAGATAAGCCACACCGCCAAGACCGCCGGATTCCTCATCAACCGTTCCTGATATCTCGATGGCACCGCAAAACTCAGGGAAACATTCAATCAGACTCTCAGCCGCGATTATGGAAGAAGCCAAACCACCCTTCATGTCACAGGCACCGCGCCCAAAGACTTTTCCGTCTTTCACCACGCCAGCAAAGGGATCAACCGTCCAACCATACCCAACTTCGACAACATCAATATGGGAGTTGAAGTGGACACAAGGGCCGGGACCGCGTCCTTCATAGCGGCAAATGACATTGATGCGCGGGTAACGGTCAGAGTCTCCGGGGGTACTCTCTCCTCTGACATATTCGACAGAAAAGCCCTTACGTTTCAAACGTTCTCCGATGAACTCCGCACAGGGACGGTATGCTTCCCCAGGTGGATTGATTGTTGGAAATGCAATCAGGTCACGAGTGAGAGCAACCAGTTCATCCACTTTCCGCTCAACGGATTGGCTTAATTCCTCCCGCATCTTCCCCCCAGAACAAATGCTTAAATGAATTAATTAATATCGTGACCGTTCCCAAAACCGCTGAATACCCCTGAAAAATAATGGAGTACCTAACGGCAATGGGACTGGTAAAAAACCTTAATTATTTCCAAGAGAATGTGTGGAACACTGAAACTCCACGTGTTTTGAGGGTTTTGGGCGGCAACATCTAAGTTTACGAATAGTCTATTCGTTTGTTTGAAAGTGATCCTGAAAATATGACTGGCAATAGCATGAGCAAAATCACACCTGTGATTCTGTCGGGTGGGTTTGGATCTCGCCTCTGGCCTCTGTCCCGTAGAGAAAGGCCAAAGCAATTCTTGCCAATCTTCTCAGGTCAAAGCCTCTTTCAAAAGACATGTGAGCGTGTCAGATCAGAGCAGTTCCGTGCGCCGCTCGTTATTTCAAATCAAGACCACCGCTTTCTGATCGGCGAGCAGATGGCCGAACTTGGGATAGAGCCACAAGCTATCGTATTGGAACCATGCGGACGAAACACTGCAGCCCCCGCTGCACTCGCTGCACTTATGGCGCTTGAAACAGATGAAAATGCAATTGTCCTTCTGTTGCCGTCGGACCATCTGGTCGCTGATGACAAGGAGTTCTTGTGTGCCGTTGATGCCGCTCACGCAGCCGCGGAAGCTTGCCAGATCGTCACATTTGGTATTGAGCCAAGTGAACCCAACACCGGTTATGGCTATATCAAACTCTGTGAAGGCGGAGCTTCCGTCCGCAAAGTAGATACTTTTGTCGAGAAACCAGACTTGGCGACCGCTGAAGAGTTTCTCAAAGACGGCAATTACCTCTGGAACGCTGGCATCTTCATGTATTCCGCAGCCGCTATGCGTGATGCCTTCTTAAAACATGCGCCAGATATTTGGGAGCAGGTGGTCCTAGCTTCCCAAAATGCACGACGCGATCTGGACTTCCTACGGCTTGAAGAAGAAGCCTTCGCACAGGTGCGCAACATCTCTTTTGACTATGCGATTATGGAGAATGAAGAGAACGTCGCCTGCGTTCCAACCGACCCAGGTTGGAGCGATCTTGGATCATGGCCTGCCATTTGGGAGTCTATGTCGAAGAATGATGAGGGTAACTCGGCTTTAGGCGATGCGATCTTCGAACAGTCCAAAAATTGCCTCGTTTATTCTGAAGATGCCCTCGTCAGTGTTGTCGGCCTTGAAGATGTTATGGTCGTAAATACCAAGGACGCGCTCCTCGTCGCCGCAAAAGACAAGGCGCAGGACGTGAAGAAGGTGGTGGAGCAACTGGATAAGGCAAACCGGCCCGAAACTGTGCAGCACCGCCGCGTGTACCGTCCATGGGGCTGGAGCGAGCGCATCTCAGAAGGTGAGCGCTTCCGCGTACAGTCCATGATGATCGAACCCGGTAAAGGCCTGACCTTGCAGCGCCACATCCACCGTGCGGAGCACTGGGTTGTTGTAAGTGGCACGTTGGAAGTGACCATTGATGGGAAAGATGAGCTGATTTCAGAAAATCAGTCGGTCTTTGTCCCGCTTGGCGCAAGGCACAAACTACAAAACCCGGGAAAAATCCCGGTTCGCATGATCGAAGTCCAGTCCGGCGCATACATCGCCGAGGATGATATCTTGCGAGTATAACGTGAATTTGAAACCGTTGGGTGGGGGAACGCCCCACAACCAAACGGAGTTTGATAAAAGCGTCACGTCTCTGCATTACCAGTGGCCTGAAGCTTATCTAGGAGAGAATATGTCAGTTAAACCGGTTTCACAGCTAACGCCAAACACCTTGGCGTATGAAACGACACCGTTGGTCAAGCCGACCGGTTTTCGCGAGTACGATGCGCGCTGGCTCTTTGAAAAAGAGATCAACCTGAAGGGTATTCAGGCGTTGGGCGAGGGACTTGGAACCCTCATTCACGAACTTGGCGTACGTCCTGAGATCGTCACCGGTCACGACTTCCGCGGCTACTCCGCCTCCATCAAGATGGCACTGGTTACTGGCCTGATGTCTGCGGGTATCAAAGTGCACGACATCGGCCTCGCCATGTCTCCGATGGCTTATTACGCTCAGTTCGATCTGGATGTCCCATGCGTTGCTATGGTCACTGCCTCCCACAACGACAACGGCTGGACTGGCGTGAAGATGGGTGCAAACCGCCCGTTGACCTTCGGACCAGAAGAAATGGGCCGCCTTAAAGAGATCGTTTTGGAAGGTGCCAGTGACCTGCGTGGTGGCGGAGCTTACGAATACCATCCTGATTTGACTGACCGTTACATCGCTGACCTCACAGAGCGCGAAAAGTTCAAGCGTCCAATCAAAGCTGTTGTTGCATGTGGTAACGGAACCGCAGGTGCGTTTGCACCGCGTATTCTCGAAGCGCTGGGCGTTGATGTAATTCCACTCGACTGCGAGCTGGATCACACCTTCCCGAACTACAACCCAAACCCGGAAGACATGAAGATGCTTCATGCCATCCGTGACAAAGTGTTGGAAACCGGTGCTGAAGTTGGTCTGGGTTTTGATGGGGATGGTGACCGCTGTGGTGTGGTCGACAACGAAGGCAAAGAGATCTTCGCTGACAAAGTGGGCGTCATGCTGGCCCGCGATATCTCTGCCCTTCATCCAGAGAGCCAGTTTGTGGTTGATGTAAAATCAACTGGTCTGTACCACACCGATCCGGTCCTCAAGGCCAATGGTGCAAAGACCGATTACTTCAAAACAGGCCATTCCTATATCAAGCGCCGCGTAACTGAGCTTGGGGCTGTTGCTGGTTTTGAAAAGTCCGGCCACTACTTCTTCAACCCGCCAATCGGTCGTGGGTATGATGACGGTGTTGTCTCAGCGATTGCCATTCTGGATATGATGGACCGCAATCCGGATAAGAGCATGGCTGACCTGCGCCGCGATCTGCCAAAGACTTGGGGCTCCCCAACCATGGCAGCCAAATGCGCGGATGAGATCAAATACGATGTGGTTGATCGTGTGGTTGAGCGCTTCAAATCCATGCATGCTGAAGGCGCGAAGGTATCTGGTCAGGATATCGCTGATCTGATCACCGTAAATGGTGTCCGAGTTGTGTGTGAAGATGGAACATGGGGTCTTGTTCGCGCATCCTCCAACAAACCAGAATTGGTTGTTGTTGTTGAAAGCCCGGTCTCAGAGGTGCGCCTGCACGAGATGTTCAAAGCGATGGACGCAGTTCTTCGCGAGAACCCAGAGGTTGGCGACTACAACCAAACACTGGCAGAGCTCGCCTAAGATCTCTCATAAAAGACATAAAAACGCCGGTCGTTGAGGCCGGCGTTTTTCGTTTATGTGAGATCTGGTGACTGCTGTGTGCTGGCTAGTAGCCTGCAAAGTAGAGCAGGTCCACAATGTATTTGCGCATTGCAGGGCCATGTGGTGCGGGCAGGCCAACAAGAGCATCGTAAAGGCGGATCTCACTGTCACACAGTTGTTTGTCAGTTGGATCAGCAGCGAAAATGCGGCTTAGGGAGCCCATCGGATACACCTTCATCAACGCATCAAATGCTGGGTTCGCAGCCAGATACAAATCCGCATCAGTTGGCTTATCCGTGGCCTTACCAATCACACGCACTTTTGTCTGCGCAGGCTCTGCGGTGTAATCGATCATGAGCCCGTCGTCCTTGGCTTTAACCTGAGCATCAGCGAGCAACTGGAACAGTGCTAGCCCTTCCTGCATGCTTTCACTCTCCACCATGGCGTAGCTGTCCAGAAACGCACCAGTGGAACCGGAAAATACTTGAGCGCACACCAGCTCACCTTTGCTTTTCTTCAGCTTCAAGGTGAGGGCACGTTTCGCCTTTAGGACCGTGATGACCTTTTCATTATCAGCATATTTTAGCAGCGGGCGATAAACCTGAAGTGCGCGATAAAGCAAGTCATGCAGACGCTTTGCCAGTACGCGCTCATCTGCCCTGGATTGAATCTCTTTCTCAATCTGGCTTTGCAGGTCTTTGTAAAGACTCGGAAATTCAATCTTAATCACAGGCAGGGAAGGGATATCCGGTGCAAGAGTATCCAGTAGAGCCTGCTGGTATTTGCTATCAGCTGCGTGGCTTTCCTGTGTCAGAGATCCGCCAAAATCAAAGTAAAGCAGGGTCGCGACAATGGCGACAACAATCAAAGGGACGCCAACGAATTCCGCAAGCTTACCAATCATCTCATTTTGCCTTCAAGTTACAGTCGGGAAGTGGTGCGCACTGTATATTATAAATTATCAAAAATGACAATTTATAAATTTGAAGGCTTAATTCGTATTGTAATTCAAAGCGTTACAGATGATTTCTAAACAGATTTTTCTCCTGTTTTACCAAATCACCAATGAAATCAGAAACTGCTTTAATGCGGCGCAGGTGTCGTGCACTTTCATGGGTAACAAGGTAGTAACTCCGCGAAATACGCCGCTTCGGAAGCACTGGAACGAAATCGTCATTACCATCTGCAATGAAGCCGTGGAGGATACCGATCCCGCTACCAGCTCGTACTGCTTCAGTCTGGCCAAGTGCGCTGGCACATTCCAGACGAGACTGCCAGTCCTTGGAAAATTCTGCGGAGTAGTTGAGCGAAGAGGCAAAGATCAAATCGTCCACATAGCCAATCAGGCGATGTTCTTTCAGCTCTTCCTCGTTCTCCGGTAGCCCGTAGCGTTCGGCATATGCACGAGAGGCATAAAGACCCAATGAGTAGTCAGTCAACTTGCGGCTCACCAAGCGGCCATGCTCCGGTTGTCCAACGGTAACGGCCAGATCAGCTTCGCGCTTGGAAAGAGAAAAGGCGCGGTGCAGGGGCACTAACTGCAATGTGAGATCTGGATAGCGTTCATTCAGTGCCCCCAGACGCGGCGCCAGAAAAGCCACCCCAAAACCGTCGGGAGCACCTATACGCACAGCGCCGGAAAGCTCCACATCCGTCCCGCCGATCTCGGCGCGGGCAGAAAGCATCTCCGTTTCCATCGATTCAGCAAACTCAAAGAACCGCTCTCCCTCGCTGGTGAGCGCACATCCCGTGGTACGCCGATTAATCAACTTGGCCTGCAGAGCAGTTTCAAGTGCGGAAAGACGGCGGGCAACCGTTGCGTGGTTGAGGCCAAGCCGCTGCGCAGCGCCCAAAATCTGTCCAGAGCGTGCCACAGCAAGAAACACTCTTGCATCATCCCAGTTCATGTTTTTTGATAGCTCCCAGTCCACACGCTGCACGTCGTGTGCTTTAATTTTTGCACAACGGTTTCGAATATTATCTCATTGATATGCGAAAAATATAGTTCATGCTAGGGGCATAAAGAAATTCGCTCGCAGACCTGTAAAACGCATGTGTTTGCGGGCCGCAAGAATAGACTTGGAGAGGGAGGACCTCATGGAAGAGATCGGTCATTTTATCAATGGTAAGCGAGTAGCTGGCAAGTCCGGCCGCACTGCAGACGTTTTCAACCCTGCAACCGGCGAAGTAACTGCAAAGGTTGCTCTGGCAACTGCAGCAGAAATGCAGGAAGCAGTAGCCGTCGCTGAAAAAGCGCAGCCAGCATGGGCAGCAACCAACCCACAGCGCCGCGCTCGCGTTATGATGAAGTTCGTAACCTTGCTTCACCGCGACATGGACAAGCTGGCATCCAAGCTGTCTTCCGAGCACGGTAAAACACACCCGGACGCTAAAGGCGACGTGATCCGTGGTCTCGAAGTTGCAGAATTCTGCATCGGCGCACCACACATGATGAAGGGTGAGTTCACCGAGGGTGCAGGTCCTGGCATCGACATGTACTCCATGCGTCAGCCTCTGGGCGTTGTTGCAGGCATCACGCCATTCAACTTCCCGGCAATGATCCCGATGTGGAAGTTCTGTGTTGCGATTGCAGCTGGTAACTCCTTCATCCTCAAGCCATCCGAGCGCAACCCGTCTGTGCCAATGATGCTTGCTGAACTGATGCAGGAAGCTGGTCTTCCAGACGGCATCTTGAATGTTGTAAACGGCGACAAGGAATCCGTAGACGCGATCCTTGATGATCCAATCATCCAGGCTGTTGGCTTCGTTGGTTCCACTGCGATTGCTGAGTACGTTTACACCCGCGGTACAGCTTCCGGTAAGCGCGTTCAGTGCTTCGGCGGCGCGAAAAACCACATGCTCATCATGCCGGATGCTGATTTGGATCAGGCAGCTGACGCTCTGGTTGGCGCAGGCTTCGGTGCTGCTGGCGAACGCTGCATGGCAATCTCCGTCGCTGTTCCTGTTGGTCAGGAAACTGCAGACCGCCTCATCGAGAAGCTCATCCCACGCGTTGAAGCTCTCAAAGTTGGCCCTTACACTGCAGGCGACGACGTTGACTTCGGTCCAGTCATCACTCCACAGGCACGTGAGCGCATCCTTGGTCTGGTGAACTCCGGCGTTGAGCAGGGCGCAAAGCTCGTTGTTGACGGACGTGACTTCAAACTGCAGGGCTATGAAAACGGAAACTTCGTTGGTCCTTGCCTGTTCGACAACGCAACCAAAGATATGGACATCTACAAAGAAGAAATCTTTGGTCCAGTTCTGACTGTTGTACGTGCAGAAACCTATGAAGAAGCTCTGAGCCTGCCAATGGATCATGAGTACGGCAACGGCACAGCAATCTACACCCGCGATGGTGACACTGCACGTGACTTTGCAAGCCGCATCAACATCGGCATGGTCGGCATCAACGTTCCGATCCCTGTGCCACTCGCATACCACACCTTCGGCGGTTGGAAGCGTTCTGGCTTCGGCGATCTGAACCAGCACGGCCCAGATGGCTTCAAATTCTACACCCGCACCAAGACAGTGACATCCCGCTGGCCTTCAGGTGTGAAAGAAGGTGCAGAATTCTCTATCCCAACAATGGGCTAAGCCTTCGGGATAACAGTTTTGAAAGGCGCTCTTCGGAGCGCCTTTTTTATTCGTTGCTGCCAAGAGGGTAGGCACAGGGAGCAGCTCCAACCGCGCGGCAGGGTTCATAATATGTAATCTTGCTGGTGCTTCCGTCATCCCACGTCAGCTGTACTGCAAGAGCCTGTACTGTCCCGCCAGGAAACTCCATTATGTAGGGCTTATGGATGCTCTGTGCTTCCACGCGGAAGGGGTATTCAGGATCGCAATCAGGAATGGGAAAGCTCTTATCCAGATCCTTGGAGTCGATCGAATACTTAATTTCTTTCAGCCTGCAACGCAGCGACATGATGGGTGCAAAGTTGATGATTTGCTTGTTGTCCAGAGTCTGGAAGGTGATCCAACCCTCTGGCTCCAGGTCACTGGCCATCGTCTTGAAAATGTCCAGTGGTGGAATCACATCATCCCGTTCTGCAGTAAATCCGGCTTTTTCAGAGGCAAAGGATGAGGAGGCAAGGCCCAGGCCCCAAATTGCCGCCAGACACAGGCGGCGAAAAGAGCAAAACATGGCAGGTTCTCTCCTTTTTGTTGTTATTCAGCAATATCAACTCGTTAGTTCGATGTAGGCTGAGAGCTATAAGAGAACTCGGGGACCCTAGCGGAAAGCAGTTAATATTCCCGAAAACTCGGGGATCCATGAGCCAATTTGATTTTTATCGTGGCAGCTCTTCGGTAAAACCCCGTAAACCTCGGCAAAGCAACGCTCTGCGGGGCACCTATGATCTCTCAATATGCGCACCTGTGCGCTTATGTCCCATACAAATTGGGGGGTCTTCGCCTCTGAGTTTGTTGCGATTTATTAAAAAACTGGAGTAATTCTAACGAGCGTGTTGCAATCACAGACCGGACGGGTCGATTCCATTGCGCAAGCAAGTCTAGGCAATTGAAGAGTTTTTTCGGAAATTGTCTTTATGAATTACAGGCAGATGCCCCGGCGAAGAGGGAACCGGACAAGCGGAATGACTGAAAACCTAGCAAACGTAACAGAGCTATCTGATGCAGACGTCGCGGAGGCAAATGCCCCCGCCAAGAAACGTGGACGCAAAAAATCCGCGGGTCAGGTTTGGCTGCAGGATGCGGTTCGCCCGGAAATGAAACTGGTGAAACGCGGTGCAATGTTACAAGGCCTCTCGGAACTCCTCTGGATTCCGCAGGCAGCATTATTGGCATTGGCAATCGCTGGCCTGATCGATCCACACGGACCGGGCCTGGATCCATTCTATGCAACAGCTTCCATACTTATCTTAGCCGTGATCCGCCATTTTCTGCGCATCAAGGGCGGTGAGATCGCAGTTCGCGCAGCCTCAAAGGCGCGCCATAGACTGGAAACCAGTCTGCTGAGCAATCTGACCAACCTGTCACCGGCAACCGAACTGCCTGCAAGTGGAAAAATCGCGTCCATCGCGGTGGAACACATTCAGGCAATCGGCCCTTATCTTGGCCGTTTTCTCCCAATTCAGGCGCGTCTTTCACTCGTCCCTCTCATCTTGATTGCGTCTGTCGCCTATGTCAGCTGGTTTGCAGCTCTGTGTCTGCTGATCTTTGGCCCGCTGGTGCCGGTCTTCATGGCAATCGTTGGTATTCGCGCCAAGAAAGCCAGCGATCGTCAGCTTGGCGTCCTTGCCGATATGGGCGGGCTGCTGCTGGACCGCCTCAGAGGCATGGAAACTTTGCGTCTGTTCGGCGCGGTTAAACGCTCGGAAGACGACATCCGCAAGCTGGGTGGCGACTTCCGCACATCCACCATGCGCGTTCTTCGTATTGCTTTCCTCTCCAGCACTGCACTGGAACTGTTCAGCGCCGCCGCAATTGCAATCACCGCAATCTACGTCGGTTTTTCCCTGCTTGGAGAATGGAGCTTCGGCGCATATGGTTCTCCGCTCACGCTGGCCGGTGGCCTGTTCGTGCTGATGATCGTTCCCGAATATTTCGCACCACTTCGCGCCTTTGCAGCAGCCTACCATGATCGTGCAGCAGGCATTGCAGCAGCAGATCATATCGTTGAACTGCAAAAGCAGCTGGAGGACGATGGTCAGGAAGATATCATCGGGACTGGGCTTGATGTTGTGCCGCTGCCAGCAACAGGTGCGCTGACGATCAGAAATCTGAGTGTTTCCCGCGGCCACCGCAAGATCCTCTCTGACGTCAACTTGTCTCTGGGAGAGCCGGAACTGGTCGTTGTCAAAGGTCCGAGTGGAACCGGTAAATCAACCCTGATGGATTGCATTCTCGGCTTCTTACCAGCCGATCAGGGCCAGATCGCTTATGGCGGGCTTCCTCTGACCTCTTATGGTCTGACCAACTGGCAACAGTCCATCTCTGTCCTTTCTCAAAATCCTGAGCTGTTCCACGGCACGCTACGCGCCAACCTGCGCCGTGCTGATCAATCAGCAGACGATGCAACACTTACACAAGCCTTGAAGCTTGCTGCAGTTGATGAGTTGCTCGCCAAGATCCCAGGAGGCCTCTCAGGCCAGATTGGTGAAGACGGCAAGGGCTTGTCATTAGGGGAGCGTCGCCGCTTTGCGTTGGCACGTGCTGCCCTGCGCGAGGACGCAAGACTGATCATTGCAGATGAACCAACTGCCGATCTCGATGGTGCAACCGCACAGAAGGTTGTCACAGCTCTCAAGCAGTTGGCACACAACAAACCAGTTTTGGTCGCAACTCACGATCCGCGCGTTGTCGGCTCAGCCGACCGCGTGTTGACCCTGAAAGAAGGTGTGCTGGTTGAGTTGAATGAACGTGAAGGAGAACAACAATGAGATCGTCCCTTCGCATCATCTGGCTTTTGCAAAAAGAAGAACCGCTCGCATTCTGGGGTGGTCTGTTCCTAGCATTTCTCCCAGCCGCAGCAGGCATCGCATTGCTGGCAGTCTCTGGTTACTTCATCACCGCAACGGCCCTTGCTGGCCTCTCAGCAGGTGCAGTTGCTTTCAATACCTCATCTGCGGCAAGCAGTATCCGCCTTTACGCCTCCATGCGCATCTTCGGTCGCTATATTGAACGGGTGATCACGCATGACGCGACCTTTCGTTTTCTCGCGAACCTGCGTTCCGGCGTTTTTCGCGGTCTTGTTGCCCGGGAAAGTAATGGCACACTGAGCCAACGCTCCGCGACGGCGCTCTCCCGAGTGGTGAGTGATGTGGATCAGCTCGATGGCTTGTTCCTGCGTCTTGTAGTGCCACTTGCCTCAGCAACCATCATCACTGGTCTGACACTGGTTATCCTGTGGCAGTACTCCCCAATGGCGTCGATCGCTCTGGGGGCTGTTCAGGCAGCAGGGCTCACTATTCTGGCAAAATCAGGCGGTCACAGCCAAAAGGCACAAGCGCGCAAACTCAATGCAGCCCGTGATGCTCTGCGTGTTCGTGTCTCGGATCTGGTGCGGGGACGACGTGACCTTTCCGTCTTCGGTGGTCTGGAGCAACAGCGTGTTGCCGCACTCAAAGCAGTCAACCAATTGGACGATGTGCAAGAGCAGAACGAATTGACAGACATGCGCAATCAGGCTGTGGTGAGCACCATGAGCCAGGTGATGGTCGCTGTTACGTTCCTGTTCGCAGCTTATTCCTATCAGCAAGGGCAAATGGAGCTGAAGCACATCGCTCTGTTCGCCTTCGTTGCTTTGGCTCTGCCAGAGCTGCTCATCTCCCTTGCCAACAGCGCAGGCAGCTGGAGCAAGATGTCTGGCGCAGCTGACCGCGTCCGGTCCCTGCTCACAGTAGGCCAGGACAGCGAAGCGCTTCAGAACGCCCGCAGCAATTCTGAGACACCTTCTTTTGAAGTTGGCGAAGACGCTTTGAACCTTAAGGACATCCACTTTGCCTACACACCAAAGGCAGCTGCTATTTTGGACGGTGTCGACCTTGCGCTGCCAACTGGTAGTCGCACAGTGGTAATCGGCCCAAGTGGTGCTGGCAAGTCCACACTCGCGGCTATCGTTGCACGTTTGCAAACGCCGCAATCTGGTGCGATTCAGATTGGCGGCGTTGAGCTGAGCGGTATGGCAGAAGACAAACTGCGCGCTGCTTTGACTGTTGTCGGTCAGCGTACGCAGATCTTCCACAGCACCATCGCAGAGAACCTGCGCGTTGCCCGTGAAGATGCAACCGATGCAGAGCTTTGGGAAGCACTGGCCCATGCTGGTTTGAAAGAGCTTGTCGAAGGCAGACAGGAAAAGCTGGTAACCCATCTGGGTGAGGGTGGTTTGGGTCTGTCCGGCGGTGAAGGTCGCCGTCTGGCATTGGCTCGTGCGTACCTGCGTAATCCGGAAATCTGGGTGGCGGATGAGCTGACAGAAGGTCTCGACCATGCCACTGCAGACAAGGTGCTCGCATCTTTCCGCGCCATGACCAGAGGCAAAACCGTCCTCATGGTCTCGCACCGTGCCAGCGAGCTGGAAGGTGCAGACCGCGTTCTGGTCCTTGAAGATGGCAAGCTGGGCGAAGTCACCCTGCCACTATCCGACGAGATCAAAGGCCGTCTCCGCGACGATTGATCCGGGAAACTAAGTCTAAAAGAAAAGCGCAGCCTCAGAGATGAAGCTGCGCTTTTTTGTTGTCTCAGTGGTCGCAAAAGGGATCAGGTCGACAGCTTTATGCTGCGATCTGACGCCCCGGTGTTTCGTGATCAGACCCATCGTTGTTGTAAAGACCGCCGAAGCGATTGGAGAGGAAGTCATCTAGGTTGATGCTTTCCTGCTTCACAAAGCCTTTGGCGTTCAAACTGCCATCCATCAGCAGATCCAGCGTGGCACAGATGCTGGCCGCTGTGGTGATCTGAATACCGCTCCAGTGCTTGCCCATGATCTCACGGTCATTGACCACATGAGAATAAGACTTCTGCTGGAACCGACCATCTTTCATACCTGTGGCGGTGATAAAGATGAGCACGCGGTCCTGCATGGTGACCGGAATGGAATCTTCCATCACCTCTTTCAGCAAATCACGCTTGTTGATGAAGCCTAGATCCTTCAGCAGCAGCTCCATGATGTCCCGGTGACCCGGATACCGGATGGAGAGGTAACGCAGGCTCTGCACCTTGTCCTTCAGCGTCTCAGAAAGAGAACCCAGACCACCGGACGTGTTGAACGCTTCATAATCAACGCCATCCAGAGAGAAATGCTGCAGACCGGCCAAAGCTGGCACCTTGGTCAACTCACCGTTCTCGATGGCAAGACATGGGTTGCAGTACTCGTTGATCAGGCCGTCGGTTGACCAAGTGAGATTGTACTTCAGCTTGTTGGTCGGGTAGCGGGGCAGGGCGCCCACACGCAGATGCAGATCTTCAAGACTGTCAAACTGCTTTGCAAGATCATAACCGGCGATGGACACAAAACCAGGTGCGAGGCCGCATTGCGGAGCAAAGGCCTTGTTGGCGCCTTCTGCAATCTTCTCCACTTCAGCAGTGCTGGCCACATCTTCGGTCAGGTCAAGATAGTGGCAGTCTGCATCTTTTGCGGCCTGCGCGATCACCGGCGTCAGGAAAAACGGTGCAGCTGAAATGACAGCGTCGCATCCTTTAAGAGCTTCTGTGAGTTTTCCCAGATCACTCACATCCAGTGCTTCTGTTGTCACATGCGGCACGTCCAGCGCACTCAGCGCTTCCACACTCTGGTCCAGTACCTTGATCTGATAATCACCTGAACCTTGTAGCAATGCAGCGATCATCCCACCGATCTTACCTGCACCCACAACAGCAACATGATGTCGGCTCATAAGCCCCTCCAAGCTTGTTTCTATTGACTAGGAGTCTACGTGAAAACACTGCCGGAGTTTACGGGGCAACTTGCCGAAATGACGTTTTATTTCGTGTAAATGACGGTAACTATGTCATATTGACATTAAAATTGTAAATATGACGAATTTTACGTGCAGTACTCACACGATTCGAGACAAGGAAAGCAGGCAAAAAGTGCCACTTAAATCGAATGGGCAAAATAAACGAATGCTCAGGATCTGTTACTTCTCAAGGCTATAGGTATTTTGAGGCATGAAAGGCCGCTGTCGCTCAAACTTCTTCGTCAGCACGATAGAGGACCGCGTGCGCTCAACACCCGGAATAGCAGCAATCTCGTCCAGCACAGCATCCAGCTCTTCCAGACGGTCAGGCTCAACAATCAGGCAGAGATCAAATTCACCGGAGATGGTCAGACAGCTGCGGATTTCAGGGTAGGACTCCAACTGAGCAATCAGTTCGCGAGAGCGTTGCTGGGCAACGGAGAGCATGACAAGTGCCTGAACCCGCTTCTGATCCTCTTGGTCTCCCAAAATAGCTGTATAGCCGATAATGATGCCTTTGCGTTCAAGCCGGGCAATGCGCTCTTGAACTGTTGAGCGGGCAACATCCAGACGTCGTGCAATAGAAGACACCGGCTCCCGAGCGTTTCCCTGCAAGATGGCAATTAGCTTGCGGTCCAGCTCATCCTTAATCTCGGCCATAGAAAGTCCTTTAAATTTTGCGGCAATATAACAGATATCTCGTTAATTTGGCAGTAGGATCAGGCAAAACTAACAGTTTACTGGCTAAGTGCAGAACGAACCTGCTGAGATCAATAGAGTATTTACCCCGTCATTTTGAGTTTTGCCCAGTCTTGAATTAATCACAAAAAGGCCGTTGCACTCCAAAATTTGTGACGTTATAAAGTAACAAATCGAATGTAATATTATAACAAAATGGTTGTGAGACGTATGAAGCATCTCTTAGGTTCACTAAGCATTCTCGGTCTTCTTGCCGGAAGTGTATCCTTTCCTGCTTTGGCTCAGGCCGAGGTCAATGTAGTGGCATCCATAAAGCCAATTCACTCTCTTGTGGCGAGCGTGATGGAAGGCGTAGGTGCGCCTGATCTGGTGGTGGAAGGTGCTGGCTCTCCGCACACTTACAGCCTGCGCCCCTCAACAGCACGCAAAATTGCTAATGCAGATGTGGTATTCTGGGTTGGTCCGCAGATGGAGAGCTTCCTTGAAACACCGCTGGATAACCTTGCAGATAACGCAACGATCGTGACGCTGAAAGATGCCCATGGTCTGACACTTCTGAATTTCCGTGAAGGTGGCAACTTTGAAGGCCATGACCACGGCACACATGCAGGTGAAAGTGCCGCTGAACATGCCGAGCATGCTGACGAGGCGCATGAGGATCACGACCACGAGAAGCATGATGACCACGCCGACCACGATCATGAGAAACACGAAGATCACGCTGACCATGATCATGACAAGCATGAAGAGCATGAAGAACACGCTGAGCATGCAGGTCACGATGAACATGGTGATGAAGCCGTAGATATGCATATTTGGCTGTCGCCACAAAACGCGATCGCCATGCTGCATGAGATTGAAGAAACCCTCTCAAAAGCTGATCCTGCAAACGCGGCCAAGTACGCTGCCAATGCAAAAGCAGAAGCCGCTGAGATTACTGAGGTCTCTGAAGCACTGAAAGCAGACCTGAAGAATCTCCAGACCAAGCCGTTCGTGGTGTTCCACGATGCTTACCGCTATTTTGAAGAGGCTTACAACCTCAATGCAGTCGGCTCAGTTACAGTCAGCCCGGAAGTGCTGCCGGGAGCAAAGCGCCTGTCTGAAGTGCGTCAGAAGCTGGAAGGTTTGGGCGTCAGCTGCGTCTTCTCTGAAGTACAGTTCAATCCGCGCATGGTTGCTGTGCTGAAAGAGGGGACTGGGGTTAACTCCGCTGAACTTGATCCTCTCGGATCAACGCTGGACTCAGGCCCGCAGCTTTACACCGAGTTGCTCAAGGAAATGGGCGGTGCCTTCAACACTTGCCTCTCCGGCAACTCTTAGGTCTGAGAGATAACAAAAACAAAAGTCAGACAGGCTGTGCGAAGTCAACGAGCACTGCCTGATCTGCTCACCCCCAAACTGAGCCACGGGTAACCACCACGTACCTGTGAAGATCATCTACCAGTTTTCATGGATGAGCGAGTGTGAAGGATATACGGGGAAGTAGCTTGCATTGCCCAAGTTAAAAGCAGGCTACATCGTTCCGTTTTCTTCCAGCCTGTGGCTCCATCTTTCCAAAATACCCTCAAGGGCCTCCCTATCCTGCGGGTCCAGAACCTTGAGCATCTCTGCTTCCATTTCAAAGTGCGCTGCTGCAGCTTCCTCCACCAGGGAGCGGCCTTTGTCCGTCAAATGGATCATCAGAGCCCGGCGATCTTCCGGATTAGGATTACGGCACACCAACCCCAGCTTTTCCAGCTTATCGAGGCGGCTGGTCATGGTGCCGGAGGTCAGCATGCTGGACCTGGTCAGTTCAGTCGGGCGCAGTGCATAAGGCTCACCGCTCCGGCGCAAGGTTGCCAGAACATCAAAGTCACCCGTCGCCAGACCAAACTTCGCAAAGTTGGCTGAAAGATCTTTGTTGATCTGCATGTTGAGACGCATCATCCGCGCCAGCACATACATCGGGCTGGCATCAACTTCAGGATGTTCGCTCTTCCACTGGCGCACAACGCGTGCAACGTGATCACTCATTGTCATTCTCAATAATCTGGCTTGCAGCAATACAAAGCTATATTGCAGAGGAATTACTTGATATCAAGATACTTGACGCTTCTGCGTATATATCCTAAGCATCATATCGAATTAATTTGAGATCAAGATAATTGAGGTCGAAGTACATGCTTGTTCAGCTGCGCACGGCGCTTACGCCCGCAATTTGGGGCACCACCTACGCCGTTACAACGTTGCTCTTGCCCGCAGAAGACCCTGTCTGGATGGTGGTCTATCGCCTGTTACCCGCAGGCTTGCTGCTATTGGCTTTTGCTCCGGGTTTGCTCAAAGGCCCTTGGGTGAAGAGAGCGATGACCATTGGCCTGACCAATCTTTCCATGATCTTCTTTGTGTTCATTGCCGCTTTCCGCCTCCCAAGCGGAATGGCCGGAACTCTTATGGCAACACTGCCCTTGCAGATCATCTTTTACATCTGGATTCTGGATGGCAAAACACCCGTCGCCCGCCAGCTCATTGCGTCTCTCATCGGGCTGTTCGGTGTCGGCTTGCTGTTACTTGGCGCTGTTGAGTTGGATTGGATCGGTATCGGCGCTGCAATGGCCGCCTGCCTGAGCACCTTCACAGGCGTTTACCTCAGTGGTAAATGGGGCCGGCCAGACGTCAGCATGGTCACATACACAGGCTGGCACGTCACATTAGGCGGTCTCTACGCCGTACCAATCGCACTTGTACTGGAAGGCGCCGCTCCGGTGCCGGACCTGAACATGGTACTGGCCTTCTTCTGGATCGGTATTTTGGGAATGGGCCTGGCATCGGTCAACTGGCTGAAGGGGATCGTACAGCTCAACCCAACAACCATAGGCTTTCTGTCTCTGGTCAATCCGGTATCCGCTGTCTTATGCGGTCAGTTGCTGGTGGGGGAGCAGTTTGGTGTGCGCCAGTGGGTCGGCATTCTCATCGTGCTGGGAAGTATCGTCTTTGCACTAAAAACCCCTGGCACAAGAAAAGCCACAACACAAACCAAGGATGTGGCTGCAACCAGTTAGGCGCATTTTCAAAAAGTGCGCCCGATTGTGAGGGAATGGCACGCACCTTAAATTGAAAAACTAAGGATTAGCGCAGGTAAGCGATATAAGCATCCTGCGCTTTTTGCATGGCCTCAACCTTGTCGTTGACGTCACCTTTGCACACAACACCATTGTGATGCAGTTCCCACCGCCATGGCTTACGCGCTTCATCATCACCTTCGCGATGAACCCGCATGCTCATCTCGGTATTGAGAACGCCTGTCCCTACAGTGTGATCCGGAACATTTCTCCAAAGCTGTCGCCACTGAAACTTCTTGGACATAGTAATCTAACACCCGATGTTCTTCCTATGTTCTCATTGTGAAATGATTCCATTAAAATTCTCCTAACGGATGTTAAGGATTAAATCCGAGATGGCGCGAAAACAGCCCAAACACGGGGTTGGGCTGTTTCTTTTTTGATGAAATTTTCTGTTCCCAAACACCAGATCTCAAGCGGTATGTCTTGGGCAAACCAGATTATCGGCTCGGTTTCGGCGGAGTCTTGACCTTACCATCCGGCGAGACTGTACCTTTAGAGCCGCCTTCCAAATCAAAACGATAGGCATCTCTGTTAACAGCGTCATCTTCTGCTGTTTCCAGCTTGGTCTCGAGCTCTCCGACAATCTCTTCACTGGAGATCTCAAACCCCTTGCCTTTGATCGGTTCGGAGAAGGGTTCGGTATAAAGGTCAGAACCCCATTGAGGCTTCAGGCCATGATTGGCGGCACCCAGATTCACCTCAACGGCAGAGTGGTGCTCATCACCCACCAGATAACCAGTCGCCAACCATCTACCCAGTTCTTTCACTTGGTTTTCAGCGTTTGGACCTTCCAGACCCAGTTCCTTCATCACACCTTTGCCAAGCAGGCGAATACCGGTGAGGAAACGGTCAGTGGTTCCGGATGGCCCAGCAACGGTTGGTTTGTTGTGTAGCTCTGCATCCTTGGCAAAACCTGTTCCATCCTTCACATCCCAAACTGAAAAACCAGGCTGGTGTTCAACAATAACCTTATCTTTCGGCATTTCACCGCCTTTGACAGGTTTGTTCTCTTTGAACTGGTAATCCTCTCTGTCATGTCGGTTACGTGGATTGGTTTTTGCAAAATTGATTTCGCGTTCCGTCAGGCGCTTGTTAGCTTCCAGATCAGCAGCCGTTGCCCAGGCACCATCGCCGCCTTTCTTGCTGCGCTCACGATATTTCCGCTGGTTCTCTGTCAAACTCTGACCTGCAAGCGCGTCATTTTGAGGAACGGGTCCATCGACTTGATCTGTGCCGGGGACATCGCCATAAAGCTCAGGATTCTTGGAAGCGTTCTGCGTGTTCTCGTTACGATAAGTGTACAGCTTTAACTCATCTGGATCATCGTCGGATCTTGCATTGCGCGGGCGACCGAACTTGAAGCTGTGCAGGTAATCAATATCGATGATGTCTTTCATCTTTTCCTGAAGTTCAGGGGAGTGATAGATCTTCTCCATGGCCTTTCGGAAAGCAGGGGAGTTGGACAAATCGAAATAGGCCGTGCCTTTTTCGCGGATTGTCACATCGCTATCTTCTTTGCCCTTCTTGGCACCGTCGACAATCTTGGTAAAACCGCCAGCACCCAGCTGACCGACAACACCGTATTTCGGATTGTCGCCCGTATAAGCCTGCATGGCATCCATCATGCCCTTGAGCTCGTCGTCACCTTCAAGCCGCGTGAACACGGTCACAATGCTCTTGATCAGGCTGTCAGCTGTCTTGTGTGCGGCTGGACTATCAGAAGCAATCTGCGCCATCGATGCTTCAACGGCTTTGTTGTCAGCAACGCTCAGCACATCAGCCTTGGGCATGCTGGCTTCTATCTGCTCAGCCTGCTGCACACTATCAGGAAAATCGATACCAAGATGCTGACATACGCGTTTCGCCCAGCTCAGCTCGTCTTGATTTCCTGAACTCTCAGGTTGTTGTTGTGCACCACCCAGCATAGACACACTCCTTAGACAGATGACCATTTATTCTCATCTCTCGACAATGTCGGGGGCGTGTTGCGTAGGTTTTAAAATAATCGATAAAATATCGTGAGAAGCATTCACAAAGATCACGATGGTTATATCGGCATTGTTATGTTGCAAGTGGTTTGATTAAAACGCCGCTGATCACCGTTTAAAGGTGGTTCTCCAGCACCTTCAGCAAAACCGAAGGCGCTGGAGAGACATTTAGAGATTATACGTGAGAAACAATCATTTAGCGCTATAGGCTTAACAGATGACGGCGTCTCACGATGTTGTTATTGCGCAAGATACTGCGGAGCTGACTTTAGGTAACTCCCATAGGCCTGCGCATTGGGATAGGAGAACTGCTCTGCAACAGGATTACTGCGCTTGCGTTTGGCCGCTCCAATATCTTCCAGCAGTTCATCAAAATGCTTGAAGTGGAATGGAGCTGAGCACAATCCGCCATAAACCTGAGCTGCTGGCCGGTCATCACGCCGCCAATCCAGCATCTCATCAATGTTCTGACGCATCTGTCCATCCGTTGGTTGCTTCTCCAGCTGCCCATCCGCATAGCGCACCAGCCAGTTGGCAATCATCTCTGCAGAAAGCACCGTGCAGAAGCTGGAATTGAAGCCCACAAACCCCATTTCTGGCAGGTCAGGGTTTACAGAAAGACGGTAGGTCCGATACTGCCCGTCCTTTTCAATCAGCTTGTCACGATACTCTTTTGCCAGATACGGAATGCCCAGCTTCCACCCCACCGCAAGCACCGAAACATCACAGCCCACTTTATCGCCGCTCGTTAGCACTGCCTGACCATCTTCATAATGATCAATCGTGCCTTGAACCGGCTTGATAACGCCGCTCTTGAACCCCTCAAACAGTCCTGGGGTGACAATGGGAATAGAGCAGGAAATATCCTTCTCAATCGGCACCTTTGGCACCATATCCCACTTCTTCAGTCCCAACTGAAGCTTCAGCAACATCTCAAGACCGCGGAAATTTGCCCAGATCAGCGGCTTTGCAATTGCAGCCATCGCCTTTTGTAGCGGATTTCTGCCCCAGCTGTTGAATTGCAACTCCTGCGCCCGCATGTAAAGCAGCCGCTTGAAGTTGATGCCGCCCACAAAGTACGGCACCCGCCACACCGGCTCACGATACACCAGTGTCACTTGAGAGGCCCCATTCTTCGCCGCATTAACCGCCACATCTGTTGCCGACTTGGAACCACCCAGCACCACCACCCGTTTGCCCTTGGCAAGGGACGGATCGGTATAGTCGGAAGAGTGCATGACGTGCCCGCCCTGCGCCTCAAAACTGTCCTGTCCCGGATGGCTGATAATATTCTTTTCAGAAAACTGTCCCGTTGAGATGACGACAAAATCGAAGTCTTCTTTGCGAACCTGCCCTGCCGCATCGAGCGTCAGTGTCCATCCTGGCTGGCCGTCCTCCCGGCGGTCCATGGAAAGGACCGACGTATTCAGCTGAAACAACCGATGCAGCTTGTGTTTATGAGCATAGGAATGCAGATAAGCATGCACTTGCGGCCCCTTGGGCCATTCCGGATACTCCTTGGGCATAGGATGATCCGTATAACAATACAGATCTTTTGGAGACTGGGTCTGCACCCCCGGATAGGATCTGGAAAGCTCCCAGACCCCGCCAAAATCGTGGGTGCGCTCATAGCCGAACACTCGGTGCCCACGTTCGTCAAAGGCTTTGGCAGCCGCAAGACCGCTCACGCCGCCGCCAATGACAGCAACTTTCTTCTTCTTCACCATGTCAGCCACCTTTATTCAGCTGGTGGCGGTAAGAAGTCGACTTCATGCAAGGCAGAGATGCGCACAAGCTCTTCTGGATCTGTTACGCCGTCCAGGGCCTCAAACAGATCATAAAGCTTGCGGGAAGGGGCCACGCCAAACACACAGGTTGCTTCATCGCCGGAGCGGTTGAAGATCCCATGCGCAATTCCGCGTGGCATTCTGATTGTGTCACCCGGCCCGGCTTTGTGGCAAGCTTCCCCAAACTCCACCTCAAGGGCACCAGTCAAAACTGTAATCCACTCATCCTGCGTTGGATGAATGTGCGGTGGCACAAAGGTCCCGTCCGGAATAGTTGCATGCCAGATAAACACGTTCTCGGTCAGCACTTTAGGTGTGTATGTATGGCCAACAACATTCCAGCTGGTGTTGTCATTAAGGCCTTCCCCCACAAGCGTCACACCTTGCAAAGCACCTTCCGGCATCAAGACTTGATCAGACATAATTCCCTCCTCATCAATAGAATAAAGTGGCTGCTTAGCTCTGATTATTTATTTTGAAAATTTATCAATCTATCTCCGCAACTCCTCCGCAACTCCTCCGTCATGAATACATAGAAATACTAGACATTCAGGCGGCGTTGGTCAGGTTTATCTCGCATCTGCGAGATAAATATTTACCTAGTCTGGATAGATTCTTTTTTAAACTTAAAACAATGATATCTGCGAGGAGAGATAGTTCAAGCTTAAAATGTTATGGGGCTCTACAAACTATCGATTTTGGAGGATGAAATGAAAAGTGTAGAACGCATAGGGAAGGACGTAACCAGCGGGATTTGCTGGGATTCGTCTGAGAAGGTTTCGGTTGTTACAATGTACGATAAAATTATGCAGAGCCCTCACAACATTGGAAAGACTCTGCAAAATACTCTCGTAGCAGCTGTTAGATGCGTGTCATCTCGTTCACAGTAAACGCGTCAACGGCGCCCTCTGTTGCCACCATGTAAGCAGCCAGATGAGGGGCGCTCATGTGCTCCTGCCACAGCTCACGTGTTTCCCAGTTCTCATAGAACATGAAGTGAGCGGGATTTTCATTGTCCACGTGCAGATCATATTGCAGGCAACCAGCTTCAGCGCGGGTCACATCAATCAGCTTCTCCAGCTCTGCTTTCACAAGATCTTCCTTGCCTTTGGCTGCATGGATATTGGCGACGATGGTCAAGGTCATGGGAGCAATCCTTTCTTTTGTTTTGCTGGCAGAGAACTTATATAGTCGCTATATTAATAACAAGTACGCACAATTTTGGCCTATAGGTACAAGAAGTATACTAATGCGTAGCCCCGAAAAGAGATTCCGGTTTTCCAATAGGATTACGCGCAAAAATAAAGGCTTAGAGCATGAGTGATAAAAACCAACGCTTCGAACAATACAATTGCAGTCAGGGATGCCCGGTGGAAGCTGCTCTGGAGCTGATTGGAGGCAAGTGGAAAGGCGTTATCCTCTACCACCTGATGGAAGGGACACAGCGTTTCGGTGAGCTGAAAAAACAAGTCGGAACAGTCACTCAACGCATGTTGACCAAGCAGCTGAGAGAGCTGGAAACCGACGGTCTGGTCTCCCGCAAAGTCTTCGCTGTGGTTCCACCTCACGTAGAGTACTCACTCACACAAAAAGGAGAAACCCTGCGCCCCATTATCACCGCACTGCGCGATTGGGGCGTCGATCATGCTGTACAGGAAAAGCAAGAGGCTTGAAGAACGAAGAAAGAGCGTATCGACCAGAATGACCCTGGCGCTCAAGCAAGGATACGCTCAAAACATAAGAGATAAAATGGTGTGACGAGATCTGACCTCTTTAATGGCCCTCACCAAACGGCCACGAAAATGGCCAGAAAAACGGTCCAAGTCCAACCGTGCCGAAGAATAAGAAGTAAGCGCCAACCATGCGCACCAGATCCAGTTTATAAAGTGCCAGCGCCGCCTCGTAAAACACGTAAGCACTAAACACCATAAATCCAACCCCAAGCAGCACCTGCACGCCAAGGATCACCATTTCCTGAAAAGGCCGCGAAGCCTCCGGCTGTGTCGCACGACCACTCATCGATCTATTCCCTCTTCTTCATCCAAACTCACCCCAAACCCTACCAGATCCCCCCATCACTCACATACCACAATGTTGTGTGCTGGGAGGCGACAGATCTGACTACAAAACAATGTAGCGAGGACCTGCAATGCTAATTGAGAAGTATATGGCAAAGTTTTGGGTGGCCGTAGATTCTGTGAGAGGTCGATATCAACCAGAAAATTGACAGCGCCCTGATGAAAGTAACTCATCTAGGTTTTGTGAAAATTGAAGAATAAAAAATAATAAGATGTATTATACATATAAATCTATTTCAGGCTGTAATTGCTAAAATTAATTAGTCTCATCAATGAGATATATTCGATGTTATTTGAGTAAATTAAGAGTTAAATCATATTTGATATCACTTTTTTCAGTGAAAGCCTTCCGGAGTAATTTCTTATTTCTGAGGCTGACATGTCTGATTCTGTTACTTCAATATCATCTCAAAACGTATCTCCTTCATCTGAAGAGCAAACGACAGTTTATTATTATGAATATGGTGGTGGTCATGAAACGATCATCGATGTGCATGCAGACAACTCTGAGATCAACGAGCTGGTTGTCGGGTCCGGATATCAGCCATATGACGTGCAATTCAGCCGCCCATCTGGCACGGACAACGATGACCTTCTGCTGACGTTCCACGATGGCGGGACGTTGCTGATCAAGAACCAATTTGCCGATGGCCAAGGCCTCCAGACCATCCGCTTTACTGAGGCTGACTATTTTGTCCTATCAGATTATGAGATCATGGAGGCCACGTTCAACTCCACTGACGGTGATGATGTCATCCATGGCGGCGATCAGGGCGACACGCTTTATGGCGGATTCGGTAATGATACGCTTCATGGCTATGAGGGCGATGATACGCTGATCGGTGGGGATGGCGACGACATCCTGACCGGTGGTGCAGGCAATGATACCTTCAGGTTTGAGTATACATATTTCGGCAACGACACCATCACTGATTTTGATGTTGATACTGAAGTTATTCAGTTTGAGTTTGGAGTACTGACAAGCTTTGGCGAACTGTTGGAAGCTGCAAGTGATATGGGAACAGACGTTGTCATTCAGCTTGATGATGAGACATCGATTACTCTGAATGGTGTTCAGACGGACAACCTTCAAGAGAGCAATTTTGAGTTTCTGATCTAAGCGCCATAAGTCGTTATAGAAGGTTGATATTTTGGGGCGGTCGGTTTGCAATCGGCTGCCCTAAGTGCATTTCAAGCGAATACTTTGATGAACCACCACTAGACCTGCCCAAACCAATCTCCTCACTCGTCTTAACCATCCATTCCGTCATTGCAGTCCATTCGTACGTTTCTGGTGGGTCTGACTTGCCAATTTGGTACAGAAAGGGCAAAAGACTGCGACTTGAGGCAGTTTGAGACCGTCGTGAATGACTGAAGCAACAAAAAAACTCTATAATATCAAGAACCCCGTCTTCGCAGTCGCGCCGATGCTTGACTGGACGGATTACAAATATAAGTGATTAAAAAACAATGCATTGAGTGTGTTGGTATGTTCAGTTCGTACTTGAAGTCGTACTAATATTCCAAAGCGGTTTTGTTATGCAATGTATAGGGCTCAGCACTTCTAATTAGTTCAGCTTGCAAGTATCCCAATTTTCAACCCAGATTATTTATCTCCATCCAAACGATTAATCCAGATTACCTGCGTCCAGCCACCGGTTTGCGAGTAGGAATGGCGAGAAAGTTATCTATGGAGTTAAGCAAGTTTCAAGCTAGATTTGAGTTGTAGAAGAAGGTTGCCGGATTGCGCTAACTAGATGTCACTAGGTTAAGCGAAAGATCTATTAGTTTATATGTTTTCAAGAGATGAATATGTTAAAAATATTATCCGAATTTCGTAAGGCAATTCTAATTACTGTATTGCTTGTGTTTTCTTCGATTAATGCCTTCGCGTCTGATGATGTAGAAGAACTTATAAAACGTGCAGAGAATGGCAATGCCAATGCGCAGTTTAGTTTGGGAATAAAGTACGAAATCGGCCAGGGAGTCGCGAAGAACTCCTTTAAGTCTGTGAGATGGTATGGTCTCGCAGCAGAACAGGGAAACGTCGATGCTCAGTACAGACTCGGTAAGATGTACGCAGTGGGCAGAATAACTCCACAAGACTACGTATTAGCTCATAAATGGTACAGTATGGCTGCCAAGAAAGGGCATGCGCGTGCACAGCTTAATCTGGGGGTCCTTTATGGCAAGGGAATGGGAGTGCCCAAGGATCTAAAAAAGTCCGTAAAGCTGTATACAAAGGCTGCGCTCCAAGGGGAACGGGTCGCTCAACATAATCTAGGCGCAATGTACCTTTTTGGCGAGGGGGTCGCTGCTGATGAAGAAAAGGCTATCAAGTGGCTGAGTTCAGCTGGGAAGAAAGGTTATGTTCATTCGCAGCATTTGCTAGGTATCAAATATCGAACTGGAATTGCTGGAGAGCATGATAGTACAAAAGCGTTGATTTGGTTTTCTCTTAGCGCTGCTGCAGGGGAAAGGGATGCTGCTGCTTATGTAAATACGATAAAGTCTGAGCTCGGTGAGGCAGAATTGGCCTTCGCGGAGAGAGAAATATCTCGTCTTAAACAGGAAATTGCTGAGAGCAACTGACCGAAGTCAATTGATCCTGGCGGGGAATAATAATAGCAAGTTATATCGATTAGGTTTGCAAGGTACCTCACTGATAGGCGAAAGAAAAGGCCGCACAAGGGGCCTATATCTTTTTATTTGAGCAGTTTTATCTTCCGAACATCGCATTGTTTTCTTTCGTAGCTTCTTCCCTCTTTTTGTCCAGGTAATGCGCCAGATCCACGAGGTGGACGCCTCTGGCGCATTTTTGGCTGTCTTCGATCCGGACAATTGGAAGGTCGATCTCGCCGCTGTTGTGCTTGCGAAGGAATTTTTGCAGCGTCAGATGTCCGAAGAAGTCTTTACATACTTCCTGCACGGGTATGATTGTTTTTCCAGAGTACTGAGCCAGTAAGAGAAACTGGGTGTTCATAGAGTCACCTTCCAGAGTTCGAAAATCAACTTTAATTACGCCGCATCGCGCTGCTTTAAAGAGGGATGCCTACAGCATTCTTCCATCGCTTCAGCCCAGTCCAGAGCCGCCATTTCAGGGCTCTTAGGCTTGATAGTGGCTGCAAGAGGAAGCGTTGGGCCTGACAGGCTTCTGCGGGAGAGTTGGTTGAGAGTTGTGATGGTGGCTGCGTGTCGGATCTCTTCAAGTTTGCGGCTCTCTGCCCTGGAAAGTTTCGCTGGCCTTGGGATGAGGTCCCCAAGGGCTTTGGCAAGCTCGCATAGACCGCCTTGAGGTCTCTGGAGTGTTGTTTGGCCGCTATCGCAGTCTGTCTCCACATAGGCGAGGTTGGCCAAGATCACCTGTAGCCCGGAGGTCATCATCAACGGCTGGAGAGGGCGCGGTGTAAACCGGGTGGCCAGCAAGTTGAACTGGGCCTGAGAAAGGAACACATCTGTGAGGTTCGGCAGAGCAGCCACGCGGCCCAGAACGATGCCGACCGATCGCCATGTAAGCCTTGATGAAGATGGATGCGTCAGGTTGATGTAACAGCGCTCAGGCAGGGGAATGAGGTTTGTGGGCTCTTTCATATTCACCCCCGACCCAGTTTGTTGAGTGCGACTTGGCAGAGTTGCCAGCCGTCGCGGTAAAAATCCTGTAAGTTTCGGATCTGGGCGATGACAGCCGGACTGTCCTCCGGGGTATCTTTCAGAACCTGTTTCAGGTCCTCTCGTTTCAATGCAATTTCACCGAAGCTCGGAGCAATCTGGTCAAGTAGCATATGACCTTGCTGCTCGGCAGTGCTGGTGGTGGGAACTTGCCAAGGCTGAGGGCGTGGGTCGGCGGTATGGGCGACCAATGTCAGATAAGAGCTCATGCAGAAATCTCCTGAGCGTAGGTAAAAGAGTGGCGCGGGCACAAATGTTGGTGGCAGCACCCGCGCCGTTCGCCTGCCGTTTGAGGGGATCTGGGAGGCAGGCGAATTGAAGTTTGAAAAGCATTTCTGATCTGGATTAGAGGTGCTCTTTGACGCCTAAATCAGATCAATCATTCGCACCAATTGATGCGCATTATAATGCGCATGTCAATATTAAAATGGATTATAATGCGTATTGGTGAGTGTGAATCAGTGCTCTGGCCTGCGAGAGAAAGTCGCCTTGTATGGAAAATTGTGCACATGATGTGTGGACAAGCATTGCACCCAGAAGCACATAACCAATAATCATTTAGCTGAGCGCATTAGAGCGTACGCGAGCCTTCTTCGAAGAAGTTAGCCTTTCAGTAGAAGGGAATAGGTTAAGTGCGCCGCCCTTCACTGAAATCAATTCAGCCTGAATGTGAAAATCTCGCAAATTACTGATTATCAATAAAAATTCGTTGCTCTTTAATTTTTCGCTCTTTGACTTGTGTTCCCGATAAATCGGTAGATAGCCTGTGCAGTGAGAGATCCATTCATTGGATTAGTGGAATTAGCACTGGGGCTCTGAAGGCATTGGCTGGACTACAGGAAGACACCAAAAACAAGGACGTTAAGTTCGCTGAGAAAATCAGGACCTTGTCATCTGTTGAACTTGTGAAGGTAGCGATAGAAATTGAGCGCCTGAAGGAGAAGGCAAAGTCCTCCGGGCAGTCTTAAAGTGCTTACTTTTGGGAGAAGCCGTCAATCATGCGGAGGATGACCTTTTTATCATCTTCGCTTAACTGATTGAAATCCTTGATAAGCTGAGAGTGATCCGGCCCATCTGAGCCATAAAACAAATCACCGACATTGCTGCCCAGCTCATGTGAAATTGCGGAGAAAACTTCGATAGTCGGGGTGAAGTTCTTCAGCATTTTGTTGACGTAATCAGGACTTTTCCCAATGGCTAAGGAGAGGGCGCGTGCAGTTACGCCCTTCTTATCCATCTGATCTTTAAGGTTTTTACGCCAAGTTTCCATGCGAGGATAATAATCCATGCATTTCATTTCGTCTAGCGTACAATACTGCGTTGACTTGTTCGCAGTATACTCCATACTGACCTCGTTTTCATTGGAGGTGATTTGGTATGCAGACGGAAAGATCCGAGATCAGCGAAGCGGACTTCAAGCTTCCCACCAGAGCCGACATCATCAATCTCATCGACATGGCTTGCCACGAGTTTGATATGACGCCCGCCCAGCTGGGACAGCGCGCCGTGGGCAATCCTCATCTGCATCTGCGATTGCGCACCGGAGCCGATATCCGGCTTTCCTCACTCAGAGGTCTGGTGCTGTTCATCAAGTTTTGTCGTCAGGAGCGGGTCCATGAGATCGAGCTCTGATGCAGCCCGCAAAACCTCGGGCAAACCGGCAAGCGGCGAGGGCGCTTTGCACCTGTCGCCGGCCATGGCCTTGCTGCCGTTCAGCATCGTGCTCCAGTTTTTCCAAATTCCATTTCTTTGCCTGCATCAGCTCGGCTCCGCTGTTTTGGATGGGCAGTCTGCAAGACTGCCCCGGCGCTGTCAGCGAAACACTTGAGGATAGTTTTGCATGTCCCGCTCACAAACCAGTCGCACCCTGCCGGAATCTGACTATTCCCGCCTGTTTGCCTACTCCAAAGCTCTGGTGAAGCTGAATGGCGGGGTGGAAGCGGCCAGCATGGTCACCCGCGTGGCGCCGTGCCAGCTCTCCCGCTATGGCAACCAGCAAAGCCATGATGCCATGCCGGTGGACGTGATTGCCGATCTGGAGCACGAGGCCGCTGATCCCGTACTCACCCGCATCCTGGCCCGCATGAGTGGCCACGCCCTGGTCAAACTCCCACGAGAAGCCGCCGAGCCCGACTGGATCGGCAACATGGGCCTGCTCTCCAAAGAGTTTTCGGATGTGATCTCCCGCGTGGCCGAGTGCCTGAAGGATGATGGTAAAGTCTCTGCTGATGAAGTGAAACGTCACCACCTTCGCAAGGAAATCGCAGAGCTGATCAGCGTGGCCGTCAAGCTGGATAAAACCTGCGAAGCCATTGAGCGGGAGGCAGACAAATGATCCAGTCCCCAACCATCCGGCGCAGAATTGTGCAGCACCACACCAACAACATGAGCCTGCGCGCCATCGCTGGCATCTATGGCTGTTCAGAGGGTGACGTTGAGAACGTGATCAAGACAGAGACAGCCGAACGGATCATCCTGTCTGGTGTGCCTGTTTCGGGCGGTGTGGCGCTCTATCCGGTGCAGAGCAGGGATGCTGACCTCACCCCGCAAATCCGTCTGTTTAAGGCGTTGCCGGAGGACGTCCGGACCTTTGCATCCGGTGTGGCAAAAACCTGCAAGGTGCCCGTGGGTCGCCTGTTCACCTCAAACAGCAAACGAAAGCAGGATGTCTTCTGCCGCGGCTGCTTCTATTACGGCCTCAGCTGCCAGTTCCACTGGAACTACGAGCGCATCGCACACGCCTCCGGCGTCAGCGTCCACGTCGTCTGCCGAGCGGTCAACCGCTACTGCACTCAGGTAGGCGCACCACGTCCAAGCGAGCTGCTGAATGCACGGAGGGCGGTGGCGTGAATGCAGCTGATGCAGTGGCACCAAGAGCCTTATCCGGCTTCGGTATGTTTGCCTCTGAGAAGACTGCCCGCATAAACGCGTTTGCGTTTTCTGTGCTGGGTAGCTGGTTTGTAATGAGGCCAGAACACAAACCCCAAAAGCATCATCACACAGCCCGCAATCAGTTGCGGAACCGGATCACTGTTTTCATCGCTCAGCAGCATCAGAGCAGAAACGATCAGTTGCAGCGCTGCATTAACCCAAAAGGTGATGGACACACACACACGGCCACAAAGGCCCAGCAAGCCAATCACAGCAAATGTGTTTTGGGACTTGATATAGGGGCGAGGCTGATCGGCTTTGTCTTTCATGAAAAACAGGTCCGTTACATTGAAGTATCAATTGAATTCAGAAAAAGAGACATGCGCTCACTCACGAGAAAACGCATGTCCAGAGGAGTATTTGGAAGGGCGAATAGCGCGCAAAACGCACCATTACCGCGAGGGCAAGTTTGCAATAAAGCAGCCCTCAGAGTCTACACCTTGGCGGATGAAAAAAATTCATGCGCAATGCATGTATTGCGAATGGTGTTTGATCACTTCGAAGCGACTGACGAGACGTTTTACAAACAGGGGTTGCAGAGTGGCAGGCTGGTTGATTTTGACAACTGGTTTAGCTGCCTCTGGCAAATCACCGTGTCCCAAAAACCAAAGGTTCGCCTCGATCCTTTAAGGGAGACGGGTCGATGCTAGGGCTAGCAGTTGATGTATATAGCCAATATGGCGACAATGCTTATCACAAAAAAAGCGAGAATAGGAATGGGGTCAATGGCCCACAAACCAATCACATTGTAAGAGGCCGGCAAGCCGACAAAGGAAAGAAAAATAAGCATTATCCCAATAGGCAGCACAAGAGCGGTCACCACAATCTCAAAGAGGCCAAGCTTTCTGTACCAGAGCAATATGCCGATAAGGGCAAATGCCCCGAATTGTTCTACCCACTGAAGCAAGGAAAGCGGTTCGGATCCCTGGATGAAAGTGATCCAAAGCATGCTGCCTCCAAAGGCAAATGCAAGTATAAATGTGTATTTCTTTATGCGACCAGCCTTACTCCTTGTCTGGCTTGGCTCGTCGGTAGCGATTTCACTTTGGTTCCTATCACTCTCAGCCATCAATTTGCTCAAAAATTCCTAGTGTTTCCAATGGCGCAACTGTCGCTCAGTTTTCTGATGTGTGTCCAGTCTGTCGCCAGTGAAAAGAATTCAGTGGTTGCTCTGCCTCACCCAGCTTATGGAAGCAGTGAGGAGAGTTATGGGCAGTTTATTGAGCGCCTAGGTTTGTATCTGCACTGTCTGGTTCTAGGGCGTACGAATGATATTGATTGCCATAATGGCAGAAATACTTGCCACAAAAAGGACGGGCAGGATCAAGGGCTCAACTATCCAACCACCAATTACGCCGTAAGAGATCAGCAAGGAAACAACACCCAGGAAGGCAAGAAAAAACAATTTCATACCGATGCTCAAGACAAGAACTGTCACAATGATATCAAAGATGTCGAGCTTTATGTGCCAGAGCCATATACCGATGCCGATCAGTGCAAATCCCCCGACAAGTGTCGCCAACTGAAACGTGGAGAGCGGTCCGGATGCCTGAATATAAATGCTCCAGAGTACGTTTCCGCCAATGCTGAAGGCAAGTATAGCTGCGTATTTTATGGCGAGACTGGCTTTACTCGGTGTCTGGTTTGGTTCTGTGGTGGCGTGTGTACTTTGGTTCCTGTCACTCTCAACCATCAATTTACTCAAAAATTCCTAGTGTTTTCAATGGCGCAACTTTCGCTCAGTTTGCTGATGTGTGTCCAGTCTGTCGCCAGTGAAAAGAATTCAGTGGTTGCTCTGCCTCTCCCAGCTTATGAAAGCGGTGAGGAGGGGTATGACGATCATGAAGATGTAAACCGCCAGAACCATTTGAGTGATGGTCAGCTGGTTGAGCGCCCCGGTTTGTATCTGTGCTGTGCGGTGCTAAGGCGCACGAATGATATTGACCAGCCAATAAGGAGCAATGCTGCCGATCGTCAGACCAAAGCAGGTATCAAACCCCATTTGCGATGCATCAATATGTCCGTCGTAATCAAGGAAGGCGATTGCAGCGGCAAAGCCGAAGAAGAGGGCAACCACACCAACGTTTATCAGGACAATCCGACAGATCAGAATGATGATGTTGATCTTCTTGGGCCAGAGCCATACACCAAGACCGATTGCAACTGGACTGCCGATGAGCAAAGCCAACCCAAGTATGGGGGGCAGGTCATACAGCTGGCGATAAAAGAACCAGATGCCCTGTGCTCCTGCGACGAACGCGATGTCAGCAGCATACTTCTTTATAAGTTCAACTTTGCTCAGGGGCTGGCGTGGATCATCGGTAGCAGCTCGCGTTTGCGTATCGCTGGTAGTAACCATCAATTTGCTCAAAAATTCCTAGTGTTTTCAATGGCGCAACTGTCGCTCAGTTTGCGGAGGTGTGTCCAGCCTGTCGCCAGTGAAAAGAATTCAGTGGTTGCTCTGCCTCTCCCAGCTTATGAAAGCGGTGAGGAGGGGTATGACGATCATGAAGATGTAAACCGCCAGAACCATTTGAGTGATGGTCAGCTGGTTGAGCGCCCCGGTTTGTATCTGTGCTGTGCGGTGCTAAGGCGCACGAATGATATTGACCAGCCAATAAGGAGCAATGCTGCCGATCGTCAGACCAAAGCAGGTATCAAACCCCATTTGCGATGCATCAATATGTCCGTCGTAATCAAGGAAGGCGATTGCAGCGGCAAAGCCGAAGAAGAGGGCAACCACACCAACGTTTATCAGGACAATCCGACAGATCAGAATGATGATGTTGATCTTCTTGGGCCAGAGCCATACACCAAGACCGATTGCAACTGGACTGCCGATGAGCAAAGCCAACCCAAGTATGGGGGGCAGGTCATACAGCTGGCGATAAAAGAACCAGATGCCCTGTGCTCCTGCGACGAACGCGATGTCAGCAGCATACTTCTTTATAAGTTCAACTTTGCTCAGGGGCTGGCGTGGATCATCGGTAGCAGCTCGCGTTTGCGTATCGCTGGTAGTAACCATCAATTTGCTCAAAAATTCCTAGTGTTTTCAATGGCGCAACTGTCGCTCAGTTTGCGGAGGTGTGTCCAGCCTGTCGCCAGTGAAAAGAATTCAGTGGTTGCTCTGCCTCACCCAGCTTATCAAGGCGGTGAGGAGGGTTATGGGGATCATGAGGATGTAAACCGCCAGAACCATTTGGGTGATGCTCAGCTGATTGATGGCCTCAATCTTGAAATCCGCCAGACTAATGCGGATGAACGCGACTGCGGCGAACATCTGCACTTGAAAGAACAGGGTGACCAGCAGGGCTTTGAGCGGGCTGAAAACGGGCTCTATCCGCGTTGCCAGCCAGTAAACGATAACCGCCCCGACAATGCAAAGAAACCCGGCCAGAAACCAGTCCCGCAGCGTGCTGTCCTGATAGATCAGATAGATGCCCAGGCTCCACAAATTACCCGCAAAAACAAACCCAAACCCACGCAGTTGTCCTGGCAGGTAGGATCGGAAAGCCCTTGGCAGAGCAGGGGGCAAAGTAGTCATCTAGGCACTTTCCCGTTCTCGGTTAGCAGTATCAGAGCCTTTGTCTGGATTTCCTGCTGGAGGAGCGCTGTTACTAGGCTTAGAGGACGCAACACGTTCGCCATTCTTATCCACGAGGATGACTCGCTCCCATTGGTCGGTGATAAACAGGTGTTTCCATTTCTCTTCAATCTTAGCAGCGGACATTTTGGCGCCTTTGAACTCCGCCTTCGTAAGAGTTGCTCCAGCAAAATTCGCTTCCTTGCAGTTTGCACCTTGAAATTCTGCTTCGCTCAAATCCGCTTCTTGGAAATCTGCCTTCCACAAGTTTGCTTTTGTCAGATTAGCTTCACGAAGCTTTGCTTTTTGAAAAATCCCACGTCGAAAGTTACTCTTTCTCATTTTAGCAGAAGGCAATTGGGCCTCTGTAAAATTACATGGCAGCGGTATCCATTTTTCTGCTTTCAGGAAGCAGAAACCCATGAGCTTAAGTTGGAGTTTCTGCAAACCTTTCTTCGTAAAATAGTTCTCGATCTGAAAGGTAAAGTAGATAGCTACAATAGCTACAATAGCTGCAACAATGAAGTAGGAGAAACCAATCCAGAGTGGAATAACTTGTATGGCACCCAGAAGGATCAAGAAACCGGAAGGGATCATCCAAACAATGGCCAAAAGTCGGCTCAAAAGTACTCCAAGTTGAGAGTTAGCTTTCTTCAAATTTGCATTCTCAAATATCGCTTTTGTAAAATCAGCACCAACCAAGTTGGATTTCTTCAACTCTGCTCCAGAAAAATTGCTTGCTGTGAAAGTGCCGTTGCTAAGATCCGCACCGTTCAACAAGGACTTACGCAAGTCCGATCTTTGAAGTTTGAAGCCATTGAAGCGCCCGTTGGGCACTTTGCATTCGGAGAGATCAACCCGGTCGACGTCAAGCTTTGCTTGATCGTGGAGGCGCTCCTCGATGTAGTGCCTTATATCTCCCAGGCATGTAAAAGCTATTTTGATATCAGATGTTTGCTTGCGATCTTCGATCGTAAGCTTGTTGAGGTTATTCCTCCCGTTGCCGCTACGCAGTGCTGCTATCTCAGCTCTGCGGCGCAAAATGAACGATCGAAGCAAATCCTCGACGATATAGAAGTATGTTCGTGGTTCTTGCTTGACCAGTTCTTTAAGAGACGAGATGCCAGCTTGTCGCAAGATCAGCTGATCTTCCGACAACAACTTTGCGGCATTTTGAAAGCGCTCATTGTTAAGGCCTCGCTCAGACAGAGAGGTTTGTTTTACGCTACTGCGAGTTCTGCGTATCGCCAGATACAGGGCAGGTATACCAACAAGAACCAAAAACAGATTTCGAAGGACTTCCGACTTGTTTATTGCCGGGCCAGTGTCGACTTCTTTGGTCGTGCCTGCTTCTCTAGCCACGTTGGCTTCAGTTCCGGTCCAATAAGCAAAGTCTATTCTTTCGACGCTGTTTTCAATAAACCAATCGGTGATGATGCTTCCAACAGAAAGCGCATTTGCAATCGCCAAAAGGAAGAAAGCGACAATAAACCCCAAATACCAGCCAGCAAGGATTTTGATTGCGTCCCGTCTGCCGAAGAACCAGCGCAGTTTTTCCATTTAAGTATTCCCAATACAAATATCTGCAACCTATCCGCGATTCCGAGCTCGTTGACAACAGGTACAAATCAGGTCATGATTCCGCTCAGCTGGTGGTTTACCAGTGAGTGCGTCACACAAAGGCGTGCGGGGATTGGCGTCCCTTCCTATTCTACAGGCGCACGTACCGCGCCACGTTTCTCCGTGAGCGTGGTTTTTTATGGTCGGGTGAATGGGAGAGTCTGCGGACTCGCCGTATCCTGTAGGACGGTAACGCCAATCCTGTTCGCTCGACCACCAAAGATTGGCGTCTGCGGTAGTCGGGTTCAACCGATCTACAGGAGATTTGCCATGGTAGTGCTGGCAGATAACGCGACACGTGCGTGCCGAGACCTACGGAATTCCCTTGAAAATATTGATTTAGCTGTGGCCCAGTTCGGTGCGCTTCTGCACGCCATGTCTGCGCTCGGCAACAACCTGCCTCCCCATCAGTGCGAGGCAGTGCAGTCCATTGTGACCCTGCAATCTCTTCTTCTCACCCATCACACAGAGATTTTCACCCACACCCAATCCGCGTGGGACTCCACCCGCGTGCTTTTGCCAGTTAAAGGAGTTTCGGAATGCAGCATCTGATCAAAATTGAAAATGGTAAGCCTGTAACGGACTCACTGGTGATTGCGGAGGTGTTTGGGCGGGAGCATCGCGATGTTTTGCGTAGCGTGCGAAGCCTGATTGATGACAACACAATAGGTCTGCGAGAATTTGCGCAGATCTCTTATGTCGATCAGCAGAACCGTCATCAGCCTATGTATCAGCTGTCTGAAGCAGCGGCATTGGTTGTTATGCCGTTCATTGGTGGCCGGAAAGCAAGAGAGGGCCAACGCAAGCTCGTTGATGCCTTTCTGGAGTATCGGGATCGACTGGCTTCCAGCAATTATGACAGGGCTCCGCAGGTCATCTCCATTGAAATGGAAATGGCCGTTGCAGAAGCGGCAGGACGGGCGCTTGCCATGTCTGACAGCTCCAAGCTCAAGATGATTGAAACCGTGGCCAACAACCACGGCTGCGCAACCAACATGTTGCCTGATTATGTCAATGAGAGAGCCTGTCTGGCGCTCACAGCGCTGCTTAAGGAAATTGGAGAAACCCGCTCAGCCCGCGCCGTTAACAAGGTGCTGCTGGACCTCGGCATTTTGGAGGAGCGCACCCGCACCTCCACCAGTGGCAAGGAAAAGCGCTTCAAACTGCTGACAGAAAAAGGCCTGTCCTTCGGCAAAAACCAAGTCAGCCCTAACAATCCGCGCGAAACCCAACCTCTCTACTACATCTCCACTTTCAACGACCTGATGCAGCTGATCGAAGCTGCCGAGCGAGGAGCAGCGGCATGACCAAAGAAAACATCGCTCTGTTCACTGAGAGCGACAAACTTTTGATGGTTCAGGAAGCCCGACTGATCTTCGGAGAGGAGGCTGCCAAAGCCCTCTGGTTCAAACTCGATTTGCCACGCGTTGCCGGAATGACATCCCACCCGTCTGCACAATCCAAAGGAGCGAAATGATGACCGGAATGATTACTCAAGTCGACTTTCATGGTGACACACTTTGGGGCTTTGAGCAGGTTGACGGTGTTTATATCGCTCTGAAGCCAATTGCAGAATCCATGGGCATTCAATGGAACGCACAAAGAGAGCGGATCAACAGAGATCCGATCTTAAGTGAAGGTACACGTATCATACGTGTACCTTTTGGTCGTGGCGGTTCTCAAGACACAACTTGCCTGCGTCTGGATCTCATGAATGGTTGGTTGTTCACCATTGATAGCACCCGGATCAAGGATGAGAGCGTCCGCATTCGTGTTTTGGAGTATCAACGCGAATGTTATGGAGTGTTGTCACAGCACTTCTTGGGTTTGCAGCAAGACCCAATATTTTCTGATGAGATATTGGATGAAGACTGCGGCGCTCAGAGTGAATTGGGTAACAAATCCAGATTGGTCGAGATTGCTAATCGCATCTCCGGCCCACGCGCTGCCTGTGAGCTGTGGCGCAAACTGGACTTGCCAATGGTTCCGTCTTTAGCCCCACGCGGAGGCCTCGCATCCAGAAGCGTCGTCTCCGGAGCAGAAGAGCAATTGCGCTTGTTCATCGAAGAGGGATGCCGACTGGATCCAGAACACACGATGACCGCGCGAGCCATGTTCCTGGCGTACAAAGGCTGGGCTCGCTCAGAAAGAAACCCCATCATCACCGAAACCGCCTTCGGTCGCGCCATGCTCCAGCTCACGCAAGACTACAACTTCGTGAAAAACAAAGGCCGCGTCGTGACTTATCGTGGTTTGCGGGTGAAGGAGGTAGGGTGATGGGCACTACCACAAATAAGGTCAGTACGACATGCTCAGTGCATTTTAATCTGGATTCCTGCAATTCTTTTGAACTCCGAAAGGTCTTCCTCGTAATCTGCCTTAAGCTTGTTGAGTTTATGGAGATACTTCGCTGCAAGCTGAACCGTATTATATTCTTGCTGAACTCGTTTCTTCGCGATGTTGATTGGAACGTTTCCTTCGTACCTCTTCAAATCAACTACAAGCTTTTCAATAACCTTAAGGTCACTAGTCGATATCGCTTTCATGTAAGATTGCATTGGTGCTCCCAGTCCATCAGAAAGATATTCATCCATTGTCAATCTAAACTGCTCTCGAAGAGAAATTGCTTCTTTATCAAGATATTTTATCGAGGGCGAAAGGCTATCTTTAAGCCTATCCAGAGCATCATCCATTCTCCAGAGATAACTTCGAGATCTTACCGAGTTTTCTATGTCTTTATGACGAATTTCCATAGCTTTAATGAGAAGCTTAACAAGCCTATCTGCTTGCACTTCTTCACGAAGAAACCATGCTACGCATTCGATTTCTTTTTGAATATTATAGGCAGCTTCTCGCGTCTGAGTTGTCAGACTAATACTGTTCCCAATGTTGGCTGCTTTAACCTGCCTTCTCAAAAAGACGAAGCCCATGATCGTGATAAATGGGATAGACACTGTTGCGGCAAGAGAGGAGATCTCAAGGGTTGTTCTCCAATCAGATGCGATCAGAAATGCAAGAACTATAACTCCCACAAGGGCACCAATAATACCGCCAATGATACTGCTGAAGTACACTTATCTCATCCCACATATTTATACTTGAAACAGGGTACTAACCGAGTCTCTCCGATCATGCACGCGTCAGTTGAGAGGTGTGCAGCATGACTCTCAAGATAGATCGCCGTAAATCCCCCAGAACAACGGTGGCAGGGCATTCCGAGCATCCTTGCATGGCTGAGGACTGCTCGCGCTGGGGCTCTCGTGGTTACACCATGGATGATGCAGGTAAGCGGTTGCAGCTGTGGTTTTGTCCGGAGCACGCGAAGCAGTATGAAACGGATGTTGCGGCTGCCAAGCGCACGCCGCCACCACCACGACCGCCCAAGCAAGGGAGGCTGGTGTGATGCGGTATTCCACTCTCGATTTGTTGCGATTGAAGCAATCTGCTGACCTGTATGGTCGCATTTGCCGGCACACCACGCTGCGCAAATCTGGCCGGCTGTATTCCGGCAAATGTCCGTTTCCCGACCATGACGATCGTAATGCCAGCTTTGTGTTTGACCCTGTCAGCAACAGTTTCCGCTGCTACTCCACCGCCTGTGGCCGCTCCGGATCCATCATCGACTGGATGATGGAGTTTGAGGGCTTTTCCAGCTTTGCTGATGCGGTTGAAGCATTGGGCGGGGCACAGATTGCCCGTGATCAGCGCTGGCAGGACAAGCAGCACAAGCTGATGCAGGACAACAAGGTGCTTGCGGCAGCGCACGCGGCCTCCACACAGGAAAAAGCACGTCAGGCGGCCTATAAGATCTTTTCAGCGGGGACAGAGCTTTCCGGCAGTGTTGCAGAAACCTATCTGCGCGAGGCGCGGGGGCTGGGTGACATATCGTTGCCCGGCGCGGTGCTGCGGTTTGCTGCGGATCTGCCGTACTGGGCAGAGACTGCGAAGGGGCGCTTCGAGATCATCCATCATGGACCTGCGCTGCTGGCGGCCTTTCAAAATAAGCAAGGCCGGTTTGCAGCAGTGCACCAGACCTGGCTGAACGCGGATGGTAGCGGCAAAATTAAACTAAGCCTTGAGGATGGGCTGCGGTTGCCAGCCAAAAAGATCCGCGGGCCGTATATGGGTGCCAGTTTGCGGCTTGGCCCGCGGATCCCAGTGATGGGCGTGGGTGAGGGCATTGAGACCTGTCTGTCCTGTGCGCCCTTTGGCCTTTCGTGCTGGTGCGCGGGCTCGCTTGGCAATCTGGTGGGCTCTGGCAAGCCTGACGGGATCTGCGAGCCGCATCCGGTGCGTACCGGTCACCTGTTGCCATCACGGCAACCGGACATGGCCAGCGCGCGGGCGTTTCTGCCATTTGAGGCGCGGTCCATGATTGTTTTGGCTGACAGTGACACCAAAGACCTTGAAGCACTGAAAGCTCAGCTGGAACGGGCTGTGCGGCGCCTGCGGTTTGAGGGGCGGTCAGCGCAGATCTTATGGCCACCGCTTGGGATGGACATGAATGACTGGATACTGGCGAACGGGAGGGATGCGGCATGAGCACCATGAGCCAGGCGATTGAGGGCGCGATGCAGCCAAGTGACGATCCCCTCATCACCCCACTTTCAACCGAGTTTGCCGAAAAACTCTCGCGCTGCGCCCTTTATGACCAAAATGATACGGGCAATGCCAAGCGGCTTCGGGAGCATTTTGGCGAGGAGTTTTTGCACGTGCGGGAGGTGGGGTTTTACACCTTCAAAGGCACCCACTGGGATTTGACCGGCGGCGAGGAAGTGATGACCCGCTATGCGCAGCGCACGGCGGAACTGATCAAAGAAGAACTCGACTACCTTGGCTATGAGCCCTGGGAGGAGCTGGTGCTAGAAAAAGCCAAGGCGGTGCCGCGTCTGGCAGAAGAAGCGGCGCTGACCAAAGAGCAGGAAGCGCTGCTGAAGGATGCGGAGGACGTGAAAAAGGCCCGCTCCGGCAGGCGGACTGCGCGCAAGAAGTTTGCGGTTTCCAGCGGCAATTCCAACAAGATCAAAGGCATGATTGTGCAGGCCCTGCCGCATGTGACCTATGCGCCAGAGGAAATGGACGAAGACGACCTTGTATTCAACACGCGCACGGCCACGCTGCAGCTGCACCCTGAACCTGATGGAGAAGGCGGGCAGGTGATGGTGCCGGATTCCGTGACCCATGACAGAGCCATGCGGCTTTCCAAATGCGCACCGGTGAACTTTGACCCCAAAGCGGAATGCCCGCGGTGGCAGACGTTTCTGGACTTCTTCCAGCCTGATGTGGGCGTGCAGCGCTTTTTGCAGGTGTATGCCGGCTATTGCCTGACCGGGCTGACGGCAGAACAAAAGCTGCTGTTCTTCTATGGCGATGGGGCCAATGGCAAATCCACCTTTGTGGAGGCGATCTGCGGGCTGATGGGTGATTATGCTGGTCAGCTGAACCCGGAAAGTGTGACGGGTACAGGACAGCGGCGTGGTGACCAGGCAACGCCCGATCTGGCAACGCTGGTGGGCAAACGGCTGGTGCGCGTTTCCGAACTGCCCAAGGGCGAAGCGGTGAAGGAAGAGCTGATCAAGGCGCTGACGGGTGGAGAGCCCATGCAGGTCCGCCGGCTGCATCAGGGCTTCTTTGACATGACGCCGATCTTCAAGGCGATCATGAGCGGTAACGACAAGCCCTTCATCAAAGGCAATGACTATGGCATCTGGCGGCGCTTGCTGATCGTGCCGTGGTCCGTGCGCATCAGTGAGGAGCAGAAGCGACCGATGGCCGAGGTGCTGGCCGAGTTTGAGGCCGAGCGATCGGGCATTCTCAACTGGATGCTGAAGGGGCTGCAGATCTACATGGAGGAAGGGCTGGATGTGCCGCCAGCCGTGGAAGGGCTGACGCAGGATTACAAGACCGAGCTGGACCCGATACAGCAATTTGTGGATGCCTGTCTGGAGTTTGCCGAGCCGCCGGGAGAGGACCCGAACGAGCCCTCCATCACTGGCCGCGCCATGTATGACACCTATAAGAAGTGGTCTGAAATCTCCGGCCTAAAGCCTTTTACGGAAACAGCTTTAGGGCGCGAGCTGCCGAAGAAACCGGGCATGCGCAAGGTGATGACCCGCATCCGCAAATACGCCAATGTGCGCTTCAATCTGCCAGCCGAGATGCGTCCTGAAACGATGAGTTGGGAGGCTATGGGATGAGTGTAACTGAGCCCGCGAGGGTGCGAGGGTATGCGCGAGGGTTAAGCCGTGTGCCTCGCGCCGGATTTCGTAAAACCGTGAATGGGTTAGAGGATAGCCGCGAGGGCGCGAGGGTATATCGCGCGCCTGCGCATATATAGGGGAATGGGGAATAGCTTTTAAGGAAAAGACTTCTCATATGCGTAATTAGTCAACTAACCCTTGAACCCTCGCGGAGGGTTATAAAAACAATTGATATTAAAAGATAAAATGGCCGCGAGGGTCTGATTTTAACACTCGCGGTACCCTCGGAACACTCGCAGGAGATCAATTATGGTTCAAACGCTGCGCGCATCACCGGAATACATTGGCCGGCTCAAACAAGAGCAGGCAGAGCAGAACGAAGTCCGTAGAATTGATCTGGTCAGCTTGCTGGACTGGACCTACGGCGAGCAGAAGGCTCATCTGGATATCGTGAGCGATGATGAGGCACGGCACTTCGACGTCCGCTGTGCGTTGAACTCACTTGAGCAGCTGCTGCATCTGCGCACCTTCGTGGATGGCGGCGGGCGCTCATGTGTGGAGCTGCATCCAGATGCCGAGGCCGTGCATGGCGCGGTGAAGGAGTTTGCAGCTCAGTCCGATGATTGCGCCTATGCCGCTGGTCTGCTGATCTACTACGGCGCAAACCGGACACAGCCGGAGAAACCAGCACTGAGTGGCCGTAAGCTGCAGGAAAAGCGCGATCGGACCGGGCGCACGGTGATGAGCTACTGGCGGGCTGATGGTGAGGAGCTATTTGCTCGTCCGGGCACAAAACTGCCAAAGCCTCACGACTACGACGGGCAGGGCTGCCGCGTCGGGCAGGCCTGTGAGCTGCAGGTGGTATCCGTTGAGAGTGATTTGGAAGAGTTCTTGCTGGAAACCTACACCTACTGGTGTGCAGCGCTCGAAATCATAAGCGGTGCGCTACCGATGTTGAAAACTCACAAACTCAAGAAGTTTCAAGCACCTGAGTTTGATCGGAAGGCTGTGAGATTGCTCGAAATGAGCTCAGTGGCTTGAAATGACCCGCGTCGTTTGACAGCCTGACAGCGGAAAGAAAACCGCCTTGAGGGACAACCTACAGGGCGGTTTTTTATTGAGAAGTGACACATTGCTTGTTTCCTAAGGCCTCAACATGTTCACAGTTAGCTTCGACAAACGAGACCTTGAGGATCTCATGCGTGGGCTTGGCAACTTGCCTGGTGAGATCAAAGGAAAGGCCATTGCTCGCGCCCTCAAACATACGACAGCAATTGCCAAAACGCGTGTCATTCGAAAGTCCGCAGCATCTACAGGAATGCGGCAAAAGGATATTCGCAGTGTAACCATTGCGGTGAACACAGGAGCAGATACCGCCAGTGTTATTATGCGCTCTGGTTGGATACCGCTCTACCAGTTGGGGAGTGTCCGCCAGACACGGGATGGTGTATCTGTTCGCAACTGGGGAACACACCAGGGCACATTCCTTGCCACGATGGCCTCTGGTCATGCTGGAGTGTTCAAACGATCAAGCGCAGCACGCCTTCCAGTCCGCGAACTTTGGGGGCCAAACCCTGCTGCTGATGTTCAAAACCATGAAGATGAATTTATGGACGTGCTCGAAAGCGTCGCCGACGAAAAGCTACGTCCTCGGTTGGAACACGAAATCGACCGGCTGCTCCGCTCGCTTTGAAGGCGCGGCGGCGGCTGAGAAAAAAAGGGACCGTACAAAACATCCTTTCCCCGCGGGGGGCGCAGCTCCCGGGGTTTAGTCAGTTTTACAGGTTGAAAATTTGAGTTGTCAGGGTTGTTAGAGTTGCCAGCAGCCGGTTGCCAAGGTTGCCAGAGGTGGAGGCATACAAATGCAAGATGATGCACCGCTGGTGATGGCAACATTTGTACAGGTTGCCGATCGCGATGGAGTTTCAAAATCGGCAGTTTCAAAAAACGTGCGCAACTACGCAGACAATCACAGCTTACCAGTTGAGCGCGATGGACGTGGACGGATTACGTGCTTCTCGCTTGCTCACTATGACCACATACGCGCTCGTTTTACGAACCCGCTCAAGGCGTCCGCCAAGATACAAGCTATCGTTGCAGCTCCAAGTCCTGCTGCGCCATCTCAAGGTCAACCAGTCCCTGTGCCTGGTGCTGACCCGCAAAGCCTTAACGAGGGCAAGCGCCAAGAGACATGGCTTAAGGTGCTCCGGCTCCGGCTTGCAATGCAGGAAGAGCTTGGAGCACTGGTGCGCCGCGATCTTATGGAAGATGCGCTCGCCAAAATGGGAGGCGAGATCAAATCCGTTGTTGCGCGGCTTCCCAATCGAGCGGATGACCTGGCAGCGCGTGTCACCAAGGATGGTGTCCATGGCCTGCGCCTGGCGCTGAAGGATGCTGCCTTTGAAGTTGCGGAGGAGATTGCCGAAGCAATGGAAGCGTCTTTTCAGGAGGCACCTCAGTTTGATGACTTGCCAGAAGGTGTTGTCGGGGCTGAAGCAAGTGCAGAAGAACTCATGCTTGCAGGGGAACAACAGGAAGAACTTTAACAACAGGTGAGCCATGCAGGGAACTTTGGGAAGTTTGCGAGGGGCAAACACAAGAGTTTACGGTGCAGCACGTCTTGTTACGAGAGTACTTGCAAAGGCGATCCGCCCTAAGAAGCCGCTGCCTTTTCATGAATGGCTCCCAAAGAACATTGAGCTGGTGGACGGGCCGAGGCGTGGAGAGCTTTGGAATGCTAAAGACGCTCCGTATTTGCCGGAGATTGCGGCGTGTCTGTCTGCTGATCACCCTTGCAACTATGTCTGCGTTCGCAAATCTCAGCAGACCGGTGTTTCTATCCTAGGGCTTTCCTGGAGTATCTATCTGGCGGAAAACGCACCCGACAATATTTTGTATGCAGTGCCTGGCGATCAGGCACTGAAAGAAACCAATTCCATGAAGATCATGCCTTTGATTGAGGCATGGGAGAAGCGCACTTCCAAGCAGGTGATTGAACCGATTACAAGCCGCAGCGGTAAAGGGTCGACCACCTTTGAGAAGAAGTTTCCAGGGGGCGCACTGTCGCTTGCTAATGCCAATTCGGAAATGGATCTTTCCTCCAAGACGATCAAGTATGGGGTGAAAGACGAGGTTTCCAAGTGGGAAGAGACGGACAATGGCGGCGATCCTGAAGAACTTTTCTTTGGACGCTTCACTGCATTTCGTCGTGAGAAGTCCTATAAAATCTTTGCTCTTTCTACTCCGGAACATGATAGCGGCGATGAAGACGGAGAAGGTCCGGGTCATTGCCGTATCGACCGCGATTTCAAGCGCTCAGACCAACGGTTTTGGCACATCCGCTGCCCGTCCTGCGACTTTGAACAACGGCAGGACTGGAGCGGGTTTCAGATAAACCGGGAAGATCCAGAGGAAAGTACCTACCTTTGTGAGGAATGTGGCCACTTCATTACAGAGGCTGAGCGCGTAGTTGCTGTTCGCAAAGGGCGGTTCATTGCTACAAAGCCAGACGAGGGACGCCAGCCGGGTTTCCATGTGGATGCGTTTTGCTCTCTGATGATGAGTTACGGCGATATCGCGCGGGACTTTATCAACGCAGAAAAACGAAGTGAAGCAGCCAAAAAGAACTTCACCAATCTGGTGCTCGCCAAGGCTTACGCCATGCGCGGCAATGCTCCCAAACATGAACGGCTTATGGAACGGCGTGAACAGCTGGAGCGTGGCAAGATCCCGGCTGAAGGCCTGTTGTTTGTGGCCGGCGCGGATGTTCAGCACTACGGCATCTATGTGGAGGCAGTGGCCTTTGGTGATGACCGGCAGAGCTGGTGCGTGGATGCGCACTTTCTAGAAGGCTCAACGGATGACATTAAGGCGGGTGCATGGCTTAAGCTGGATGAGTTTTACAAGCAAGGCTTTAAGGACGCATGGGGCATGGAGCGCCGGCTGGATGGTCTGGCGGTGGATGCTGGTGACAGTGGCCGTATGGAGCAAGTGCTCAGCTGGTGCAGAGCAAGGCCTGACACCTATGCCATTAAAGGGCAGGGTGGGCGCGGTGTTCCTGCGATCGGACTGCCGCAGAAGAAGTCAGTCAACAAACGAGGCAAGCGCGTGAAAGTGCGTGGCTCTCAGCTTTGGCCTGTTGGAACATGGGGCCTTAAGCACGAGTTCTTTGGCAGCTTGCATAAGTCTGGGATGGCAGCTGGCGCTGAGTGTGATCCTCCTGGTTACTGTCATTATGGGGTTTGGCTGGATGAAGAGTACTTTCTTCAAATCACCGCTGAGTATTTTGACCAGAAACTGGTGAAGGGCCGGTTGCTTGAGGAATGGAAAAAGTCCCGGAAGGACAACCACTTCCTTGATTGCCGGATCTACGCCATGGCGATTGCCGAGCATTTGGGCCTGACTTCAAATACTGACAATGACTGGTCTCGGCTGCGAAAGCGGTTGGTGCCTGCAAAGGACCTGGACTTGCTCTCGCCTGAAGCTGTCAAGGCAAACCAAGCCAGCACTCCCACCAAAACATCACAGATAAAAGCAGCTCCAGCTCACGACAACGGATGGGCGGAGAGGCAGCAGCGTATCAGGAAGAGGCGCGAGAAATGGCGGAACCGTTAAAAGCGCTTGGGCGGTTGCTTAACCGGAGCGGGAAACCAGCACCACCTGAGAAGGGAACAGGGCAGGTTGCAGTGCGCAGCGTCAGTCGATATCTGCGCGATACTCGCTCTAAGGTTCTGGCAACACGTCCAGCTCCGCTCACAAACAGCCGGGATGATATTCGTTTGTCCTGGCGCCGCTGTGCAGGGCTGGCGCGTGACATCATTCAAAACTCAGGGCGGCTGAAAGGCGCTGTGGATCAGGTGATTGCAGATACGGTTGGCTCCGAACTGCTGCTTAATCCCAAACCGGACTTACACGCTGCGGGCTATGATGCGCAGGAGACCGCTGAATGGTGCCGGATTGTTAAACAGCGCTGGAAGCGGTTTGCCTGGAACCAGGCTGAATGCGACATGCGCGGTAAGTTCACCCTGCCACAGTTGGTTGATTGCTCTTTGCGAGACTACATCACCTTTGGCGAAGTGACAGGCATGCTGGACTATATGGGCAGTGCTCAACGGGCGCGTTACGGCATCAAGGCCGGAACAAAGCTCTGCCTGTTTTCACCGCAGAAGCTGGTTCAGGACACGCTGGAACATGACTGTTTGTTTCAGGGTGTCTACCATGATGAGAATGGCCGCCCGATTTCCTATCTGATTGAAGAGGCGAGAAACGGTCAAACCGTCAAAACAAGGTATAACGCTCGCGATCTGGCTGGGCGTGCTCAGGTCTTGCATATTTTTGATCCCACCTGTGCAAGCGATGTACGTGGGATTTCCGTTTTAGCGTCTGCCTTTAGAAAGCACATCCAGCACGAAATGCTTGAGGATGCCACGCTGCAAACCGCTATTTTGCAAACCTTGTTTGCTGCTGTTTTGAAGAGTGAGTTGCCATCAGAAGAGGCGTTTGCTGCGATCGACGCGATGCAGGACACCGAAGCCGGCAAGGAGTTCAAAGACTCTTTTTCTGATTATCTCCTAAGCACCCTGGATAAGTCCGCAGAAAATTCCGTTCATTTGGGCAGTGATCCTACGGTGTCACATATCGCGCCGGGTGAAGATTTTGAAATCAAAACGGCTGGCACGCCAGGGCCTCATTACTTGCCGTTCTCAGGTTCACTTGGGCGGGAAATGGCGCGGGCGATCGGGATCACCTATGGCGGCTTAACCATGGATTATTCCAACGCCACTTACTCCAGTGTGCGGATGGAAAATGCGAGCATTTGGCCGGTTGTGACCAGGCGGCGAGAGCGCATTGCTGCTCCAACTTATCAGGCTGTTTACGAAAGCTGGCTTGATGAGGAAGTGGGTGAGGGGCGTATCCCGTTCAAGGGCGGATATGAAGCCTATTCTGCATTGCGTGAGGAAGCATCCTGGGCTCAATGGCAAGGCCCAGCCAAGCCAACGGCAGATGATGCAAAAAGCGCGAAGGCGTCCAGCATACGATTGGAGAATGGCACGTCATCCCTTGCTCATGAATGCTCTGAAATGGGCATCGACGAGGAGGAGCTGTTTGAACAGCGCCTTTCCGAGCACCGGCGATATCTGGATGCGGGCATGCGCTCACCCTATGAGCCAAAGACTTCGCAGGTAGCGGAAGTCAGCCGTGACGAAACGCAAGGGGCTATCGATGAGTGATCAGGTCAAAATCGGTTCTGACATGGTTTCCATCAATCAGCCTTGTGCTGTTGCAACGGCGCTCCGCAAAATTGAGCTTGTTGTTGCTGCTGGTGGTCGCCGGGAGACCGTCCGCTTCGGGCGGGATGAAGTGACTTATTCAGCCGCTAATCTACCAGCGTTGCAAAAGCTCATTGCCCAGTATGAGGCCAAATGCAGCCTTGCAGCGGGCGGCAAGGTTCGCCGCCGGGCTCGCTCAGTTCGCTGGTGCTGAACCCACCCTTTAAGGATATCCAAAATGCCGGGAATTTTACAGGACGGCGAACTCATTCTTTATGGGTTCGTTGGCGAAAATTATTGGGATGAAGGCTTTACAGCATTGGAAGTGCTAAATGCTCTTGCTCTGCATGGTCGTGATGAGCCGATCACCGCGCGGATCAACTCAGGCGGTGGCTATACCGATGAAGGTATTGCCATCTTCAATGCTCTGAAGACGCATAAGGGCAAAGTGTCTGTCATCATCGACGCAATGGCTGCATCTGCTGCCTCAGTCATTGCCATGGCTGGTGATGAACGCACAATGCGCGCCGGTGCATTGATGATGATCCATGACCCATCCGGGGGAACATGGGGCACAGCAGCAGATCACGAGGCGATAGGTGAACTACTAAATAAGCAGGCTGATCAGCTTGCGGGCATATACGCAGATGTCACCGGTAAGACACCTGGCGAGCTGCGCCAAATGATGGTTGAAGAGACCTGGATGAATGGCAGTGAAGCTCAGGTTCAAGGTTTTGCAACCGTTGATGAGGCTGCTCAGGCAGTGAGTGTGTCTGCCTTTGACTACCGCACTTACAACTGTGCACCCGACACTTTGAAACAACTTTCCAAAACAAAGAACTGGAGCGCTAAAGCTGAGCGCTCTCCAGCAGCATTCGTCGCGCAACCGACGGTCAATCAGGAGACACAGCCTATGACGACACAACCTGCGGCGGATGCCAACTCCGTCAGCCCCAACACTGACCAGACGCAGTCAAATGCTGCCAATGAGGCAACAGCAGAGCGTGAGCGCATCAGTAAGTTCCTCAATTGTGAGGAAGCTGTGGGACGCACTGAACTTGCAAAGTACCTCGCGTTTGAGACCACAACAAGCTTTGAGGATGGCCAGAAGGTGCTTGCCAAAGCCCCTAAAGCAGAGGGAACTGAAAAGCCTCAGGAGGATGTACCCAGTACGCAGGCCAGCACTTACGAACAAGAGCGGCTCCGTTCAAGCAATCAAGCCAGTAACTATGGCTCACAAAAGACCACGACAACCGCATCTCTCAACCGCGCCGACATTTTTGCTGCTCGCAAACAGGCATAAGGATTGCACAACATGGAAACGAAAGTTCAAGGGCCCCGTAATTGGGCCTTTTTGCTGTCCGTCGCTCATGGGAATTTGAGTACGGATACGGTCACTCTTGCCGAAGGGCAGGACACTTTGGAAGCTGGAACAGTGCTTGGCAAGGTTACTGCAAATGGTGAGTACGTCATGTCACCAGCAGCTGAAGAAGCCGGGAAGGAAGGCGCTGAAACAGCAACGGCCATTTTGGCAGTTAGAATAGCTAGCGCCTCAGGTCCAACCAAAGCTCTGGTGGTCAATGGTTTAGCTGAGGTGAAGTCTGACCTGCTGATCTTTGACGACAGTGTTGATACCGCTGCAGAGATTTCCGCTAAACGTGAGCAGCTGGCTGCTGCCTTCATTAAAGTTCGATAGGAGCAGCGAGTATGCCAGGACTAGATATTTTTAACGATGATGCTTTCTCGGTTCAAAGCCTGACTGCAACTGTAAACCAGATGCCCTATCGACCTGGGCAGATCAGCAAATCTGGTCTGTTTGAGGAAGATAGTGTAACGACCACGATGGTTTCAGTTGAACTGAAAGATGGGAAACTGGGGCTTATTGAGCCAACTGCACGAGGTGGAGCTGGTGAGACTTCTGGAGATGATGAGCGCAAGTTGATCCCATTTGAGGTCGACCATTATCAGCGTGATGATGCCGTGAAGGCTGATGAAGTTCAGAACGTTCGCGCCTTTGGCAGTGAAAACGAAGTTGAGCAGGTTCTGGACCGGGTGACATCCAAGATGGATCGTCACCTTGCTGATTGCGATATGACGATCGAGCATCAGCGTGTCGGTGCGATTAAGGGTCTGGTTAAATCCAGATCCGGGACAACTCTTCATGACCTTTACGCGCGTTTTGATATTGCTATCCCCGCATCAATTTCGCTAGATCTGGGAAATGAAGATGCCAAGGTGGATGAGCTTCTCGCCACTGATGTTCAGCATTCAATTGAAGACAGTCTGGACGCGTTTTATGACGGTTTTCACGTCTACACTGGTCGTGAGTTTCATCTGAAACTCTGGGGTCACAAGCGTATCCGCGAAACGTTCCTGGCGACAGCCGGTGCAGCTCAGCTTCGCGAGGCAGTGCCTGACACCTTTACAGTCGGCAGCTTCACGTTTGAGCGTTATAAGACAGGCGCTGGCGCCAGTGCCAATGCAGGTGGGGCCTATATTGCTCATAATGAGGCACGGGTTGTGCCCGTTGGAGTTCCTGGGCTGTTTATCACGCGGTTCGCACCAGCTGACTATATTGAGACCGTGAACACTCCTGGCTTGCCGCGCTACGCGAAACAGTATCCGCAGGCAAATGGTAAAGGGGTGTCTCTGGAAGTGCAGACCAACGCTATTTCGCTTTGTACTCAGCCGGCAGCACTTAGAAAGCTGACGCTGTAAAACTCCTCCTAACAACATTTCATTGAAAGGTCTGGCGGCAGTGTTTTGTCGCCGGGCTTTTGGAGTACGTCGATGTCGAAGAAGAAGAGAATTTCTCTTTATAGCTCTAGCGTTTTGAGCGGTAAATCAATGGGGAAGGATGAAGACTTTCGCCAGAATCGCGACAAACCCTTTCTTGCGCCCGAAGGCTATGCCGATCACTTGATTGCAGAGGGTTTTGCTTATGTGCCTGAGAAGACGAAGAAGTCGCAGGAAGCTCCTGTAAACTCTGGTTCTCAGAACGGCAAGTCAGCTCAGGATCTGTCTACTGGCACTGGAGCCGGTGACGGTTCTGGTGGCTCGAAACCTGAGGACCAGACCGGCACCAGCGGAGTTAGTGATGCCTGATCATGTCTGAGCTTGATGACCTTCGGGCTGAACTCACCGAAGAGGTGGATGACGTCATGGGAGAGCCGGTTTTGCTGGCTTTCCTTGACGGTGAACAGCGCAGCGATGCTACCCGCGAAAATACGGCGGTGAATGCGGTTTTGCGCTGTGGTGCAGGGCATGCGTTCAATCTTGCCAAGGGATCGAAAAAAGAGCGCACCAGCCTTTCTGCAGAGCCATCTTTCTTGGAGCTTTCCCGCTCTGACTATGACGGGCCGATGCCCAAGACCGGTGACAAGGTGCAAGCACTCACCCGCGCTGGCCTCCCGTGGTTTGAAGTCCTGGATGTTTCCGATCGCGGTGCCTCCCGCATTATTCTTGAACTCGGAGAAGCCTAATGTCGCTTGCCCGTATTGCATTGCGTCACTGCGCCGTAGAGGCGTTAAAAACAGCTGGAACACTAGTTGGTGCCAACATCCTTGATAGCAAGGTGGCGGCGCTTCAGGTGAGTAGTGATGGAAGTTTGCGCACCGATGAGGAAGGCCCTTTTATTGCCGTTTACACGGATGTTTCTAATTCGGGCGAGTTGGGTGGTCGCTCGCTGCGCGTAAATGGTCACCTGGATCTGGTTTTTAATTTCGGTATTACAGCTGCGATGACCCAGACCAACGAGAAGGGTGAGAGTGTTGTCGTTGGGCTGGAAGTGCCTGCAACAAGTCCCAACTTTGAGTTCTTTCTTGATGCCTTAACGCGGCAAATCAAGTTCGCTCTTCTTGATCCTCAAAACCCTTGGTCTGAGCTGCTTAAGGGATTTGCTCTAGACTTTCGAGCTTGTGAAGAGCTGCGCCATGGCAATGCCCGCGATGGGGTGCGGTTGGTGAGTGGTCAGTTGCGGCTAACCGTTGAGCTAGTTGCAGATCCTGTTCCAGGAGCAGCACTGCCTGAGGCCGGGATTTGGAGCCGGTTTCTAGCAAAGCTTGCTGAAAGTGATCCGGAACAATGTGAGCGCTTGCAAGGTTTGCTTGCCTGGAACGGTCGGGAACAGGATGACCGGCTTTCCTTCCTTCATGGGCTATCTGGCCTTGAAGCGGATGCGCTGAAACTGACCAGCGCTTCCAAGACCAATCCTTCAGCAACATTTTCCAGCGAACAACCGGAAGGCACACTCAGCGCCGGTTCCCCGTAACTTGGAGCACGCGCAATGTCGCAGGACCTGCCAGACTTAATTGCTGAACTGCATTTTGAGGTCGCCGAGATCAAACGGCGGCTTGCTTCGCGCACGCGGGAAGGGGTGATTTCTGAAGTTGATGCGGCCAAAGGCAAAGCACGGGTCAGGCTGACAGATTCAGATACGCCCATGCTGACGGGCTGGCTACCCTGGACCGAGCCGGCAAGCGGCGCCAATAAGACCCACAATCCGCCTTCGATTGGTCAGCAAGTATCACTGACCAGTGAAAGCGGTGATTTAACCGATGCCCGCATTGGACCAGCACTGCCAAGTGACGACAACCCCAGACCGAGCGCAAAAGGAGATGACCATGTCCTGGCGCAGGTTGGGGCGACAAAAATTATCGTTTCTGGTGGTGGCGATAAACTCCAGCTCAGTGTTGGGAATGCATCCATTATCTTGGTTGATGGGCGGATGACTTTCAGCGTTGCTGGTACGTCCATCACCTTGACGCCTTCAGGCATTGAGGCCGCAGGCGATGTGGATTTGAACTCCGGCTATGTGAAGTCGGAAGGCACCACAATAGACCACACCCACATTCATTCTGGAGTGACACCTGGTCCATCGAAGACCGGCGCTCCTGTTTAATTGGAGAACACTATGGAAAAGAAACGCTACCGTGTTTTGCGAGCAGGCTTTTTGCATGGCACCTATCGCAGCGAAGGTGAAGAGGTTGAGCTGTTTGAAAAACAGGCCAAAGTTGATCTTCCGCCCCTTGGCAGTCGGCTTACTGAGATGAGCGTGAAAACCACAAAGCCGGCAGCTGCAAAAAGCAAGGCTTCCTCTCAAAAGGCCAGTTAGGGCATGGCTGGTAAGGACCTTGATGAGACAACCGGTGGGGAAGTTTCAGGTTGGGCTCACGTGGTCCAGTCCATCAACCGGCTGTTCTCAACTCCAAAAAACACGCGGGTTTTCTTGCGTGAGTTTGGATCTGACCTGCCAAACCTGGTGGATGTTCCCTCAAATGATGCTGGCATTCTGGCGCTGTTTGTGGCTGTCGCAACTGCTCTGGAGCAATGGGAGCCAAGGTTTTCTTTAAGCTCCCTAAGCGTATCACAGGCTGAACCTGGCAAGATTCTCTTGAACCTGGTTGGCACCTATTTGCCAAGAGGCCATCACGGCGACACCACGCCGGAAGGTGGAGAGCAAACCTTATCTGTGCCGATCTCTGGCCTTTAACTCCCGACATCAGGATAACACCATGAGCCGCTTTGCTGCGCTTGATCTGGCGACACTGCCGGAACCCTCCGCTGTGGTGGAACTGGACTATAATGCTTTGCTTGAAGCACGCCTTGTTGAGCTGGACCGTCATTTGCGTGATGGCCGCTTTGAACAGGCTGAAGCTGATGAGATCATGGCACTGGCGCGCTCCATTGCAGCATCGCCCGCCCGCTATATAAGTGAGGCAGGAGCATCGCGCGAGCTTTACATGAATGCGCGCATCAATGCGGCGGTGAAATCAGTTCTGCTTGCAACGGCAACCGGATCTGATCTTGACCATCGCGGAGCAGGGCGGGGCGTTGCCCGCTTGGTTCTGGATGACAGTGACCCTGAAAATACCATTTATGAGGATGACGAGAGTTATAGGGCACGCATTCAGCTGGTGCTGGAAAGCTACTCTCCCTATGGGCCGGAAGGCGCATACGTATACTGGGCTTTGCAGGCCTCCGGTGATGTGTTGGATGTTGTGCCTTATGGGCCTGATGACAATCTGGACCCGCCAATTCCTCCTGCTGAACCTGTGATTTGTGTTCTTTCCAGAACTGGGGACGGGGCAGCGAGTGACGCTTTATTGGAGAGCGTTTATCGGAACCTGAAATCAGACAAACGCAGGCCCGTGGGTGACAAGTTGACGGTTATCTCTGCGACACCTGCTCACTATGAAGTTGAAGCTGAGCTGCAAGTTGTTTCAGCTGCAACGGCCTCGCTCGTTGAAGAGCAGGCGCTTGCAACCTTGCAAAAGTTTACTTCAACGCGCCTTGCCATAGGTCGCCCGCTCTATCGCACCACACTTGCGGCGGCATTGAAAGTTGATGGTGTGGAGGAGGTGATCATCACCAAGCCTGCGGCTGATGTGATGGTCGGGCCTTTCGAAGCACCTTACGCGTCTTCTGTGAAAATTACCGTTACCTCCATCACTGGAGGCTGGCGCAATGTCTGATAAGGCTTCCCGCCAAACTGTGCTGCCGCCGAACTCTGCTGATATTGCCGTGGCAATGGATCTTGTTGAAGACCGTATGTCTGGTCTTCCTGCTGAGGTTATTCGCGATTGTCTGGACCCTTTGAAAACACCTGCAAGCCTGCTTGACCATCTGGGCTGGGAGCTTTCCGTTGATGTGTGGGACCGGGAATGGCCTGAGCAAGTCAAACGCCGTGTGCTGGCTGTCTCCGAAGAAGTGCACAAATACAAAGGCACCCCTTACTCAATTAAGACTGCCCTCACAGCTCTTGGGGTGGCAGCGCACTTGCTGGAATGGTGGCAAGAGGGCGGTTCTGGCGTTCCCGGCACGTTTGAGATTACAGCTTATGCCAATGAGCAAATCTTTGCTGATGGGCCAGTTCTGGATACCAGGTTGCAAGAAAACATCCTGAGCACAATCTCAGCAACTAAACCAAAATCGCGGGGCTTTAGTTTCCAGATTGGAGCGCAGTTTGAGACGTCGCTCAGTATTGGTCTTGCAGGTCGTTCCAATGCCTTCACGCAGCCGATGGGCGCAATGGCTCTGCCCGAAAGTGGAGCAACTGTAGGCGTAGGTGCAATGGCACGTGGTGTTGCCTTTCTGGCGCAAACAGCTGAGCCGGTTCTGCCGCAAATGGGGGCGGTTGCCGCCACTGTTGCAGTCGCACGAGCTTGTTCATTCATTTCAATTCAAGGAGAGCTTTTGACATGAGCCTTAAGGCCATCAATCCAACACTTACGCGCGCTGGCATGCGGGCTATCTTTGATGCCTCAGATGCCAGCCTTCATGCCAAGATTACGCATCTGGCCTTTGGCACTTCGCGTTATATGCCAACAGGTAATGAGAACAGTCTGAAATCAGAAAAGGCCCGTGTTGAGATAATTGGATCTCGCTATCTGGATGATTTCCAGATGGAGATCACGGCCAAGATTGACGGGAACACCGGGTTCACACTGGCTGAGCTTGGTGTGATGTTAGAGGATGGCACATTGCTGGCCGTATGGTCAGACCCTGACACGCCATTAGCTCAATACACCCCAGGCGTACCGATTGCTTTTTCCTTTGTGCTTGCGCTCACTGGGCTTCCGCAAAACGTCATTCAAGTCACCGGTGATGTGGATCTTCAGCTCTTCTTTGGGGAGGAGTTTGCGGGCACAGCCACCTCTATGATTGCTCTGCAACACGAAAACTTTCAGCTCAATCATACCGTGCGCAGTCTGAGCAAGGCGCTTTCCATTGCTCAGACTGGTCAGGCCGAGTTGCTGCGCCGGATTGAGGTGCTGGAAGGCATGGTTGACCACCAAACGAACACCCGCACCGAGCAGCTTATTTTGGGTGCGTCTCTTGCATCCTCACTTCTCACCGTTCAACGCCACACCATTGAAAAGGATCAGTTGCAATGAGCCTGACACAAAGCCTGAAAGAGGTGGTTCAATCCACCACAGCTCTGACTCAAGCCGTCCAGAAAACCTACTCGCAGCACAATGCTGAGATCCAAAAAATCCTGAATATCGCCCCAGAGCTTCAGCGGACTTTCTACGTGGATGCTGTGAATGGTGACAACAGCAATGATGGCTCTCAGGATGCGCCACTTAGAACTCTACGCAAGGCTGCTGACCGGGTGCCGCGCCATGGCAGAGGTCATCTTCATCTTCTGAGTGATTATCATATGACCGAGGCAGTTTATGCCAGAGACTGTTATATCAATGTTTACGGCGATGAAACCGTACATCGCAGGGTTACCTTTGGAAGCTATCTCCATGCGAGTGATGGCGAAGAGAGCCGTGCATTACATGGTTTCAGATGGGTAGGATCAAGTTACTTTAATTTTTGTTATCTGGATCTCAGACTGCCCGTTGTTGTTACTGATCAGGTCGGAGTTTCTTCAAGCACTTATTCCGCCATCGTCTCTTGTGCCACTTCTGCCAACACTGGCAATCAGGGGGTGACATTCAGATACGGCAATATCCACATCCCTACGGAAGAGGAAGGTGCTCCTGCTGGTCATGTACTCGGACCTGCTGGGCCGGTTGCCGTTTTCTTCTCAAACATAACGGCCTCTGGCGCTGGTCTGAAAAAGCGTATCAGCCGAAATGATCGTGCAGGCTCTTATGTGATGAATATCACCCTTGATGAACTTCCATAGGCTTTAGCTAATCTCCCTTTTTGACTTGATCTCATAGGATCGAATTATGCCAGATGTAAACGAACAGACCGACAACCTGAGCCTGAAACATGCAGGCAAAACCTACATTGCCTGGAGCAAAGCGGACTTGAAAGCGGCTGGTGTGCCACAGGCTACCATTGATGAAGCCCAAAAAGGTGCCCGTCTCACAACCATCAAAGCAGAATGCCGCAAGCGCATTTATGCCCGCGCCAGCGCTGAGACCCAGATGAATATGGCAACGGCTGCTGCTGCCATTGCTGGCAAAGCCGTTGCTGATCGAAGTGCTGATGAGGTCACGCTTTTGACCAGCACAAAGGCTGCACTGGATTGGGTGGGTGCTATGCGCTCCAAATGCCTGGAACTTGCTGAAGATCCGGGCACTGATTTCACACAGGATGCCAGCTGGCCGGAGTGTCCGCCAGAAGTGGTTGCGCTGACAGAGCAGTTCTAACAAGCCGGAACATATCCGGCGAGATAATCGCCCGGTGACTTCAATATGGAGCGGAAGGCCCGGAAGGTTCCGGGCACCGGGCATCCCGCGCTAACAAGAAACCCGGCCAATGCAATGAAGCATAACACTGCTCCCGCCGCATCAACTCACCTGAAATGAGCTGCGGGACTGTCTTATGCGAGACGAGAAATGGAGTCTATCTATTGCCGGAGCTGTTCGGCACTCCTCCTCAAGAAAGAAGAAAACGCCCTACAGGGGCGCGTAGAAATCAAGTGCCGCCGTTGTGGCACCTTCAACGATCTGAGGCCGGATGAGCCCAAGAAAACAACAGATCGCACATGAGTACAGAGCACCTTCCTCCCCTCCCTGACAAAGCACCAGGTATCCCGCCTAAAGACCGCTACAAACGCCAGTTTGGCATTTTGATCATTGCAGAAGACGAGCAGCAACAAGCAACCATCTATGACGGCGTTCGCGCCCTGGGTGGAGCTAAACTCAAGGTGGTTGCAACATGAAGCTGAACATAAACCACCAAAGCCCGGACTATGACAGCTTCCGTATGGCACGGCTGAAGTCCTTGTTTAACTGCGAAGACGGCAACCACTTTAAGCTGAGCGTTGACCTTCCCGTTGAGGACATGGACTGGAAAGTGGGACTTATCGTCGGCCCCTCAGGGTCTGGTAAAACCAGTCTTGGACAAAGCATCTTTTCAGATGCCTCTTATTTCAAAGGTTTTGACTGGCCGGATGATCAACCCATCATTGACGCAATTTCTCCCCATGAGGAAATGGATCATATCACGGGCGCATTATCGGCTGTTGGCTTAGGCAGTGTGCCCGCCTGGACGAGACCCTACAAAGCCCTTTCCAATGGCGAAAAGTTCCGCGCTGATCTGGCCCGGATCTTATGCGAGACACCGGAAACCATCGTCATCGATGAATTTACCTCTGTCGTAGACCGGCAGATCGCAAAGATTGGTGCAGGTGCATTCGCCAAAGCATGGCGCAGGCAGGCTTCAGGACAAGCGGTGCTCCTGTCCTGTCACTATGACATTATTGAATGGCTGCAACCCGATTGGATCTTAGATACGGCAACAGGGAAGTTTTCCGGGAGGTGTCTTCGGCAACGCACCAAGCTTGACCTCGACATATACGAGACCAACTGGCGATACTGGCCGCATTTTGAAACGCATCACTATTTGAAGCTTCCTCATATGATCGCAGCAACCTGTTATGTCGCCTTTGTTGGCGATGAGCCGGTTGCTCATCTTGCCGTCAGTACACGCCCAGGCCTGGTGGAGGCCCGTGCTTGCCGAATGGTGGTCATGCCTGAATGGCAAGGTGCAGGCGTTGGGATGCGGTTCCTCAATGCTGTTTGTGCCGCATGGCGGCGAGGTCAGAACCGCTACAACAAACCCATGGCCACACTGTTCCATACCAGCCATCCAGCTCTAGCCGAAGCGCTTCGGCGTAGTCCGTTATGGGCTCAGGTGTCCTGCAACCTGACCGGGGGCAAAGCTTCTCGAAACGTCGCTGCGAAAGGCCGGTATGGCGGACATTTCCGGGCGGCTCAAGGCTTTAGATACATAGAAGGAATGCCATCATGAAAGTCGTGGTAATTGGACAAAAATGGCTCGGCGTGCAGGCTTTGGAAATGGCGCTGAACGGCGGTCATGATGTTGTGAAAGTCATAGCACCGGAAAGCGACAGACTAAACACCAATGCAACGAGCAAGGGTTTGGCCGTGTCAGCTCCGCCTTCTCAGCAGGCACCCGTCACGGCTCTCGATGTGCCGGATTGTGACGTGATTATCTGCGCTCATGCTCATGTCAAACTCGCCCCCTGTACGCTCTTAAAACCACGTCATGGCGCTATCGGGTATCACCCATCTCTATTGCCTCTATATCGCGGCAAAAACGCAATTGCTGACGCCTTGAAAGAACACCAGAAAATCATTGGTGGAAGCGTCTATCTCTTGGATGATGGCTGGGACACAGGACCAGTCCTTTTGCAGGATTGGAGCTTCGTACAGGACGGAGACGACGCTGCTTCAATCTGGCGACGGGTGCTAGCTCCTATGGGATTGGAGCTGCTGGAACGAGCTGTATTTCATTTAGAAGCATTTGGACATTGGCCAGAGGCGCAGATGCAGAGAACTTAGCTCCCAAAAGAGTGTCTTAAACGATCACTAAACCGGGCGTTAGAAAGTCACGTTTTGTCGTCCTTCTAACGCTCATATTTTGTAGGGAAAGAAAAAAGGCCGCTGTGCACGTTATATCGCCCACCTATGCAAAATCTCACGCCGCGCCACAAGAGTATTTGGAGAGGGTAGGAGGGGCGAAATCCTGCTTACCAAAACGCCCATTTGCTTACCATATGCTGACAAAAGCCAGAAAAGCAAAAAGCCTCCCGAGGGAGGCTTTGAAATTCCCTTGATAAATCAAGGAGAAGAGTGGTGCCGGCAGCAGGGATCGAACCCGCGACCCCCTGATTACAAGTCAGGTGCTCTACCATCTGAGCTATACCGGCGTCGTCTTCGTTGGAGGGGTATTTACGGGCGCTGGCGGGGTTTGTAAATCCCAAAAATGCAAAAATTTGGAAGAATTCACAGGGGAGAGAATTTTTTGGGCTATTTGGGGCTCAAAATGGCCGATTGGACGTTTCTTTTCCACACGCATAGGGCTCAGCCTATTGATATTGATAGAAAAAATCTTGGTTTACGCGTTTGCGTTGTTTTGTGCGTTTGTTTGAGAGGTATTTGAATTTTTTGAGTTCCTACGTAGTTGCGGCTGGGAAGTGCGGGTTGTTTCAGTCGGATCTGGCTGTATCGGCTTTGATGAGAGCTGTGCTGCTTTATTCCCTTTTTTGGCGATATCTGAATGAGGGGAGTCGCGCCGGCAGATTTGGTTGATGTCGGTATTGCAAAGTATGTGATCCGTGCCAGCCTTATTAAGAGACAGCAGTTGAGTGAGGGCGCTCATTAGGAGTTCCTATGTGTGTGTTCTGCTTACCGTTGGGGAATGAGTGAGATTTCAAACAGGACGAGAGAGTTTATGGGGCTTAACTTTGGCTTAAGCTTGGGGTGTACCATGCGCATATGTTTGTAAGTTTCTTGGTCAGCAAGAGAGTTGAATGCGGATTTTAGTAGTGGAAGATGAAAGACGTATCGCTCAGCAAATTGAAAAGGCCCTGGTGGCTGCGGCGTTTTCAGTAGATCTCTGCGGATGTGTTGAGGATGCGCGAATGCTCATGAAGTCTGAGATGTTTGACGCATTAATTGCTGATCGAATGTTGCCGGATGGAGATGCGATTGAGATTGTTTCGTCCCTTCGGGAGGAAGGCAACGATCTGCCAATTCTTATGCTGACCGCCCGTGATGCAATTGAAGATCGCATTGATGGGTTGGAGGCTGGCGCAGATGATTATCTGATCAAGCCGTTTGCGATGTCTGAGCTTGTTGCAAGAATGCGAGCTTTGTTGCGCCGACCAGGATCCGTGTTTGGCAAAACTGAAACTGTCGGCAGTCTTTCTTACAACTTTAAATCTCGAACAGCCACGGTCAACGCGGTGGCCTTGCCCTTGCCAAGGCATGAACTGCTGGTTCTTGAGAGCTTGATTAGCAACCGTGGACAGGTTGTGACCAAAGACGATCTCTTGAACAAAGTCTATGGGCTGGAGATTCCAGAGTCGAACACGATACCGGTTCATGTTCACAATCTTCGGCGCAAGTTCAAGCAACTGAGCGCAGGGTTGGAGATTCATACCTATCGTGGGCTGGGCTACATGTTGGACAGCTTATGAGTAAGCTTCAGTCTCTTGAGAACAAGCTTGTCGTTCGAATCTCAGTCATTCTTATCGGTTCGTTTTCTGTGATCCTCGGATGGCTCTGGGTTCATTTGTTTATTTTGCATGAGCCACTGCAAGCCAGCAGTCATCAGCAAGCCTTTATGGAGCTCTTTTCAAATGTTGGCTGGGTCGTTCCGGTTATGATGCTTGCAACAATTTTTGTGACTGCACATACGTTAAGGCGCAGTTTGAAACCTCTTCGGCATCTTTCACGTCTTACGGCTCAGATTAAACCGAAATCTCTTGACCAGCGGCTCCCTGTGAGAGATTTGCCTTCCGAAGTAGCCCCGATGGTGAAAGCGATAAACGCCATGCTTTCTGGCATAGAAGATGGTTTTACAACGCAGCGCCACTTCACCGAAAATGTTGCGCATGAGCTGAGGACGCCGTTGCAGGTGTTGGGTGCTGGTTTGGAGGACTTGCAACAAACGCCTCAAGTGATTGCTCTAAGGGGTGATCTTGATAGAATGGCTCGTTCCGTGGATCAAATCCTGACAATTTCCCGATTGGAAACGCGATCTGAAGAGCAGGAAAAGGTTAGTGATCTAAATGCTGTAGCTGTCACTGTGCTTTCCTATATTGCACCTTTGGCGACGAAAAAGAATGTCAGGCTCTCCTTGGAAAAGGAAGCAGGTCCTCTTTGGGTGCAGGGTGATAAAGGGCTGATTGGAGATCTGCTGCGTAATCTAGTTGAAAACGCTCTTGCAGTGTGTCCGTCAAACGCTGGTATTTGCGTTCGAATTAGCCCCGCAGGAACACTTGATGTGATTGACGAGGGGCCAGGTATTCCATCTTGCTATAGAGACAAAATTTTTCAGCGCTTTTGGCGGTTGCCAGATAGCAAAGTGCAGGGAACTGGTCTGGGACTGGCAATTGTCGGAGATATAGCAATGCGCTGCCGGGCAGAAATATCCATCCATGATAATCTGGGTGGAGGGAGTGTTTTCCGTGTTGTTTTTGCTTCTGCCACGGCCTTAACCTCCTGAAGTGAAGGTCTTTTACTCTGTAATTTCGCTGCTTTAAGACCGGAAGACCGAGCGATAATCATAAAATTTCATCCAAGGCCGTCATGCCGGCTGCGATGCTCCTGAATGGAGGGTTTCAGCGGTCTCGTACGCCTGCGAAACCGGAGCGCTCCTAAAACTGCGTTAAAACAAGGGCTTTATCGGTTGCCGGGTCTCTTGAGCAAATTCAGGAGTTAGATAGCGGTGAAAACCGTTGCCCCATGCAAAATCAAAAAACATGAGACAATCTTCATGAATAAAAGAAGTACGCTTGTTTTAATGCCAGCGCTCGTTTCCTTTTTACTCTCAGTAACCGGTTCTAATGCAGGTGCAATCCATACAATCAGAATGGATCGGGATTTCTTCAGCCCTGCCTATCTGGAAGCACAAGTCGGCGATACCGTGCGGTTTGTGAATGTCAGAGGAACTCACAACACCGTCTCAATTTCCGGGATGATACCTGCAGGAGTATCGCCCTGGCGGAGCAGGCTTAAGGCGACTTATGACCTCACGCTGACGAAGGAAGGTGTTTATGGATATAAATGTCTTCCACATTTCGGCAAGGGCATGGTGGGGCTGATTGCTGTCGGCAAGCAATATAACAATTTACCGCAAGCAAAAAGCACCAAGTTGCCAGCCAAAGCAGCGGCGGTTTTTCAAAAGCTATTTCGCAGAGTTCCACAAAACTGAACGCTTAAATCTGCCTTAAAGTAAGGTGGGTAATCAGTGCTCAAGCAAGTGAGGCCAGTGTAAATACTGATCATTTTTTACTCTTCTTGCGAAGACAACGCTGGGTGAGGCGTCAACTCATCATTCAGTGGTTTCTGCCAATTTTAGCACTCCCCCGAGGTCCGTATGAAACGAGCATCTGCGCTTTGCATCCCTATTTTGAGCCTGACATTGCTTTTGACAGGTACTGTGTATTCTTCAGGTTATCTGGCGCATGCCGAAAAAGTCCCTGACTGGAGAGAGACAGGCACACCAGAAGAGCAGTTGAAAGCATTGGTGAAAATTACGCCGGGCACATCACACTGGATGCCAGAAATCGCCTATCGCTTCCAAACTATGTACTGGGCAGGCAAGCAGGATAAATGGGAGTTTGCAGAGTACCAAATCGAAGCCATGGAAAAAATGATGGCTCGGGTTGCTACAGCACGCACCAAGCGGGCTCCTTCTATCAATATATTTCGTGAGAACGTTTTTGGAGATTTGGACGAGGCGGTTAAAACTCAAAACTTTGAGGTTTTTGAAGAGGCTGTTGCGGTTATGAGCTCAGAGTGTATGGCGTGCCACACTCGAGAGGGTTTTTCCTACATCACAGTACCCGCTGTTCCTACAAAGCCAGATAGCATCGTTCTCGACTAAGGCCTGCGCTCGAGCAGGGTTGATGAAAGACTTGCCGTAGATCATCAGAATGCTAGCCCCTGAAAATGGTCAGGGGCTAGCATTTTAATTTACATTTGGTGCTGTTTGGAGCGTTGAGCGTGATAAAGAAAAGGGGGAGGCAGTATTGGCGAGCCATAGACGGGATGCTGATTTCTTAGAGCCTAACCGGCTGGTCCAAGATACTCGGGCAATGCATCCCTTGGGTGCGGCATCCGACTATCCGGTTATGGTTCGCTGAGCTAGCTTCGGGCTCGAAGGGCATCACTTAGATCATGAGCGCTAGGCGTCGGAGACCCGGAGGCTGTCGGTTAGGACAGCCCCATTTTCATGCGGGCCACGTAGAGGGACAGGATCGCTGCGTTGGAGACGTTGAGGGATTTGATCTCTCCCGGCATGTCGAGGCGGGCGAGGGCGTCGCAGTTTTTGCGGACGCCTTCACGTACACCTTTTCCTTCTGAGCCGAGGACCAGCAGGGTCTTATCCGTGAATGTTGTATTTTCGACGGAGTTCGGGCCTTCGCTGTCCAGTGCGATTGCCTGATAGCCTTTATCTCTCATTTCATCGACAAAACGAGACATGTTCGGGACGCGGACGTGTTTGATCATATCCAGTGCGCCACTTGCTGTTTTGGCAAGGACCGGACCTTCTTCAGGTGCGTGGCGGCGGGTGGTGACAACAGCGTCAGCACTCAAGGCGACGGCGGAGCGGAGGATAGCGCCGACATTGTGCGGATCGGTGACCTGATCGAGTGCCAGAACAAGCTGACCGTCCTGGAGTTCTTCCGGTCCATATTCAGGAAGGGCATCTACCAGCAGTGCAGCGCCCTGATGGACGGCATCTTTGCCAACCAGCTTGTCGATGTCGCGGGGGCTGGCTTCTTCAACCGGAACGTCAATCTTAAGATTGCGCTCTTCCAGCCGCCGTAATGCGTTTTGCGTTATGAGGAGCTTGTGGCGAGTGCGTTCCGGATTCCTAAAGGCGGCTTCAATGGTGTGAAGTCCATATATATAGAAAGGGCCGTCTTCAGCAGCTGATTTCTTCAGCCAGGGCTTGCTCTTTGAAAATCCACCAGATGGTTTTCCATCGGGCCGGCTTTTCTTATGGGGGCGATCATTGCCTCGCTCGGGGCTTTGCTCAGGGCTCCAGCGGTTGCCGCTTGCGCTCTTTTGTTTTTTAAAGTTGCTCATAGCCTCTCGATACTCCGGCGATGTTTTCGCTTCAAGGGAATAAAGGGGGGAGACTAAACATTCCTTTTTTGCTGCTTATGTAAAAAGAGCAGGTCCAGTGAATTTGAGAGGGTGTTCATGTGTGTGATCTTTTCATTTTGCCAAAAAAAGAATTTGCACCAAAATTGCCGGGTTTGGTGAGAAGAGCTGTGATTTAGCAAGGTCATACGTAGATTCCGACGGTTAGTTCTCTGACAAAAAAAGGGGAAAACTAACTGCCCTGTTGATTTTGCACAGGCACATGCAAAAGAGGCGTTGACAGATGGCGTTCTCAGCGGCATAAACCGCGCCACAGGACGCGGCGCAACTGCTTAGCGGTTAAGCGGCGTGTTTGGCAAAACGAGTTTCAAAAAGTTCTCTTTTAGAGAATTTTTGTCGATCTCGGAGGAGTGCCCGAGTGGCTAAAGGGGGCGGACTGTAAATCCGCTGGCTATGCCTACGTTGGTTCGAATCCAACCTCCTCCACCATCGACTTGAAATTGGTAATGCGGGTGTAGCTCAATGGTAGAGCAGCAGCCTTCCAAGCTGAATACGAGGGTTCGATTCCCTTCACCCGCTCCAATCTCTTCTCGCTCTTTGCTGAAGGTATCCTAACAGAATCCTTGGGGTCTTTTATTGGCTTCAAGCCTTGATCGACGGAACTACGATTAAATAGAGAGCTACGCCCATGGCGAAGGAAAAATTTGAACGTAATAAGCCGCACGTCAACATCGGCACAATCGGCCACGTTGATCACGGTAAAACTACACTGACTGCTGCGATTACTAAATCTTTTGGTGATTTTAAAGCGTATGACGAAATCGACGGTGCTCCTGAAGAGCGCGCACGTGGTATCACTATCTCCACAGCGCACGTTGAGTATGAAACTGACGCTCGTCACTACGCACACGTTGATTGTCCAGGTCACGCCGATTATGTAAAAAACATGATCACCGGTGCTGCACAGATGGATGGCGCGATCCTCGTTGTTAACGCTGCAGACGGCCCAATGCCTCAGACACGTGAGCACATCCTGCTCGCTCGTCAGGTTGGTGTGCCTGCTCTGGTTGTCTTCATGAACAAAGTTGACCAGGTTGACGACGAAGAGCTGCTTGAACTCGTAGAAATGGAAGTTCGTGAACTTCTTTCTTCCTACGAATTCCCAGGCGATGATATTCCAATCATTGCTGGTTCTGCACTTGCTGCTCTTGAAGACCGCGATGATGCGATCGGCAAAGACAAAATTGTAGAACTGATGGCTGCGGTTGATGACTATATCCCAACTCCTGACCGTCCACGCGATCTGCCATTCCTGATGCCGATCGAAGACGTGTTCTCTATCTCTGGCCGCGGTACTGTTGTAACCGGTCGTGTAGAGCGTGGCATCGTTCATGTTGGTGACGAAGTTGAGATCGTTGGCGTTAAAGACACATCTAAGACCACTGTTACTGGTGTTGAAATGTTCCGCAAGCTGCTCGATCAGGGCGAAGCTGGCGACAACATCGGTGCATTGATCCGTGGTGTTGGTCGTGAAGATGTTGAGCGTGGCCAGGTTCTTTGTAAGCCAGGTTCCGTTACTCCTCACACCAAGTTCAAGGCTGAAGCATACATCCTCACCAAGGAAGAGGGTGGACGTCACACTCCATTCTTCACCAACTACCGTCCACAGTTCTACTTCCGTACGACTGACGTGACTGGTGTTGTTTCTCTGCCAGAAGGCACAGAAATGGTGATGCCTGGTGATAACGTTGCAGTCTCTGTTGAGCTGATCGTTCCGATCGCTATGGAAGATGGTCTGCGCTTCGCTATCCGTGAAGGCGGTCGTACCGTCGGCGCTGGTGTTGTAGCTGAAATCATCGAATAAAGACTTTTAAAGTCTTTACATATCGTGCCGCGGTGGTTATTGCGGTACGGTTCCTTCCAGTGAGTTGATTATTGGTCGGAAAAAGGTTTTGTCCCATGCTTGGGACTTTGTAGGGGTATAGCTCAGTTGGTAGAGCGACGGTCTCCAAAACCGTAGGTCGCGGGTTCGAGCCCTGCTGCCCCTGCCATCTCTTTGGTTGAGAAAAATCTTGATTAATCGAAGTTGGTGGCATATGAAGAGTTTTTCAGGGATAGGGTGCGTGGAAGAATCTACGCGCCCACCTGTCGTGTAATGGGCCGGGACCGGATGGCAAAAACCAATCCTTTTACATTTATCCAGCAAGTTCGTTCTGAAACTGCGAAGGTAACTTGGCCGACGCGTAAGGAAACTGGCGTGACCACCTTGATGGTGTTCATTATGGTTTTCCTGGCGGCGATGTTCTTTCTTGCTGCTGATCAGCTGATGAGCTTAGGTATCAGTTTTCTGCTTGGCTTCTAAAGGCTTAGCGGGCAATTATAGTAGGAACGGGATTTAAGATGGCTAAGCGCTGGTATATTGTGCACGCTTATTCGAACTTCGAGCGTAAAGTTGCTGAAGCGATTAAAGAAAGAGCTCAGCAGCAGGGTCTTGAAGATTCATTTGACGAAGTTCTGGTTCCGACCGAGAAATTCGTAGAAGTACGTCGCGGTCGCAAGGTTGATGCTGAGCGTAAGTTCTTCCCAGGCTATGTTCTGGTGAAGATGGAGATGAGCGACGATGCTTATCACCTGATCAACGATACGCCGAAAGTTTCTGGCTTCCTTGGTAATGACAAGAAGCCGATGCCGATCTCCGAGGCCGAAGCGCAGCGTATTCTTAATCAGGTTCAGGAAGGTGTCGAAGCTCCGAAACCTTCTGTCAGCTTTGAAGTTGGTGAGCAGGTTCGCGTTAGCGATGGGCCGTTTGCCTCCTTCTCTGGTCTCGTCGAGGAAGTCGATGAGGAACGGGCACGTCTGAAAGTGACAGTGTCCATCTTCGGCCGGGCTACCCCGGTTGAACTTGAATACGGACAGGTCGACAAAGTCGGTTAAGTCCGGGATGGGGCGGCAGGTGAAGCGCACTTTCGTCGGTGTGCTGGAAGCCAGACCGCCCGCTCTCTTATCCAGTGAAATGCGCTAAGCGTGATTTCACAGATCCATTCTGGAGAGAATTATGGCGAAAAAGATTGACGGCTACTTAAAGCTTCAGGTGCCAGCAGGCTCTGCTACACCATCCCCACCAATTGGTCCTGCGCTGGGTCAGCGCGGTCTGAACATCATGGAATTCTGTAAGGCGTTTAACGCTAAGACCCAGGATGTTGAGAAAGGCGCTCCTTGCCCAACCATCATTACTTATTACTCCGATAAGTCTTTCACTTTTGAAGTTAAGACAGCTCCTGCTTCTTTCTTCCTTAAGAAAGCTGCGAAAGTCAAATCTGGCTCAGCAACTGCTGGTCGCGGTACCATCGCGTCCGTGACTAAAGCTCAGGTTCGTGAAATCGCAGAAGCTAAGATGAAAGATCTCAACGCTAACGACATCGAAGCAGCAATGCTGATGATCGAAGGCTCCGCCCGTTCCATGGGTCTGGAAGTTACGGAGTAAAGTATCATGGCTAAAGTAGGTAAGCGCATTAAAGCTGCTCGCGAAGGTATTGATCGCAACAAAGAGTACGCAGTTAGCGAAGCTCTTGGTGTTGTTAAGTCTGGCTCCACTGCGAAGTTCGACGAAACCATCGAAGTTGCAATCAACCTTGGTGTTGACCCACGTCACGCAGACCAGATGGTTCGTGGTGCATGTGTTCTTCCAAACGGTACCGGTAAAACTGTACGCGTTGCTGTATTTGCTCGTGATGCGAAAGCGGATGAGGCAAAAGCTGCTGGCGCAGACATTGTTGGTGCTGAAGAGCTGGTTAAAGAAGTTCAGGGCGGTACCATCAACTTCGATACCGTCATCGCAACTCCTGACATGATGCCACTCGTTGGTCGTCTTGGTAAAGTTCTCGGTCCTCGCGGCATGATGCCTAACCCTAAGGTTGGCACTGTGACCCCTGATGTGACCAAGGCTGTTACAGACGCCAAAGGTGGTTCTGTACAGTTCCGCGTTGAAAAAGCTGGCATCATTCACGCTGGCGTTGGCAAAGCTTCTTTTGAAGCTTCCAAGCTGGAAGAGAACGTGAAAGCGTTCGTTGATGCAGTGATCAAAGCTAAGCCATCAGGTGCAAAAGGTACTTACGTTAAGCGCGTAGCCCTTTCATCCACGATGGGACCTGGCGTGAAGGTTGATCTTGGTTCTATTACCGAGTAAACACCTCGCCTATAAGAGTTACCTCCCGCTTTCATGTGGGAGGTTTTACCGCTGAAAGACTGTTATGGTCGTTCGGCATCCCTGTCCGAGACTGCAGGTGCCAACGTTTGTTGGTTTAAGCTTTTGATAAGAAAGGCCTGCATAGATGGAGAAGAACTGATTTGGTTGATATGCAAAATGCAATTCAACCTTGCGGTTCGAACCAAATTGCCTTGCTGCGTCTCTCCGGCGCGTAAGGGGACAGGACCCTAATCGTCGTTGTCGAGGTTGGGTTTAGCCCAATTTTGATGCGGCAAAGGCAAACCGGCGGCAATGAGAATTGCTGCCAACTGGAGAAGGCAAGTGGAAAGAGCGGATAAGCAAAAGTTCGTCAGCGATTTCAACGAAGTGTTGTCTAACACTGGCGTTGCAGTTGTTGCGCACTATGCGGGCCTTTCAGTTTCTCAGATGACTCAGCTGCGTGCTGATGCTCGTGAAGCTGGTGGTACCGTAAAGGTTGCTAAAAACCGCCTTGTCAAGCTTGCCCTTCAAGGCACTGAACTAGAGCATATCAGCGACCTGTTCACAGGCCCAACTGTCATCGTTTATTCCGATGATCCAGTTGCTGCGCCTAAGGCTGCTGCTAACTTCGCTAAGGCTAACGAAAATTTCGTAATCCTTGGTGGTGCTCTTGGTTCAACTAACCTGGATACTGCTGGTGTTAAAGCACTGGCAGCGATGCCGTCTCTGGACGAGCTTCGTGGCAAGCTGGTGGGTATGCTTCAGACCCCAGCGACCCGTATGGCCATGGTTACGAGCGCACCGGCCGGGCAACTTGCTCGCGTCTTCAATGCGTACGCCGAGAAGGACCAAGCCGCGTAAGGCGGAACCACATAATTTTTGTCAAAACCGAAAACGGTTCGAACAACAAGGTACTGAAAAATGGCTGATCTCTCAAAGATCGTAGAAGAACTCTCCGCACTGACCGTTATGGAAGCTGCTGAGCTGTCTAAACTGCTCGAAGAAGAGTGGGGCGTATCTGCTGCTGCTCCTGTAGCTGTTGCTGCTGCTGGTCCTGCTGCTGAAGCAGCTGAAGAACAGACTGAATTCGACGTGATCCTGGCTGACGCTGGCGCGAAGAAAATCAACGTGATCAAAGAAGTACGTGCGATCACTGGTCTTGGTCTGAAAGAAGCTAAAGAGCTCGTAGAAGGCGCTCCAAAAGCTGTTAAAGAAGCAGTTTCTAAAGACGAAGCTGCTGAGCTGAAAAAGAAGCTCGAAGAAGCTGGTGCAAAAGTAGAACTCAAGTAATCCTGAGTTCTTCAGATATTGGTCCCGGAGTAATCCGGGACCTTTTCCGTACCCTGGCGGGTTTCCCGGCCGGGGTAAACGTCCCAACGGGGGAGGGTGCCTGAACAGCGCCCTATTGTGGACGGTTCTGAGAAGCTACGTTTTCTGCCATGCAGGGCGTCGTTTTTCTGAACCGTCACCTTGAGTGATACGAGGAGCGACAATGACGCAGACGTTCAACGGTCGCAAGCGGGTCCGTAAATACTTCGGATCCATCCGCGATGTAGCGGCTATGCCAAACCTTATCGAAGTGCAGAAGGCGTCTTATGACCAATTCTTGCAAGTTGATAAGGTTGAAGATAACCGCGTTGACGAAGGCCTAGAGGCCGTATTTAAGTCCGTATTCCCCATTTCGGATTTTGCAGGCAATTCCCTTCTTGAATTCGTAGATTACGAATTCGAAGCACCAAAGTATGATGTGGAAGAGTGCCGCCAGCGTGATATGACTTACGCTGCGCCACTGAAGCTTACGCTTCGCCTCATCGTGTTTGATGTGGATGAAGATACTGGCGCAAAATCGGTTAAAGACATCAAAGAACAAGATGTCTACATGGGCGATATTCCGTTCATGACCGATAACGGTACCTTTGTGATCAATGGTACAGAACGCGTTATCGTGTCTCAGATGCACCGTTCCCCGGGTGTATTCTTTGACCATGACAAAGGTAAGACCCACTCTTCCGGTAAACTTCTGTTTGCTGCACGTGTGATCCCTTACCGTGGTTCATGGCTCGATATCGAATTCGATGCTAAGGACATTGTCCACGCACGTATCGACCGCCGTCGTAAGATCCCTGTGACATCTTTGTTGATGGCGCTTGGTCTTGATAGCGAAGAGATTCTCAATACCTTCTATAACCGTATCGACTACGTACGTAACGGCGAAAACAGCTGGTCCGTACCGTTCGATGGTGCTCGTCTTAAGGGTACTAAAGCAACTGCCGATATGGTTGATGCTGCTAGCGGTGAAGTGGTTGTTGAAGCTGGTAAGAAAATTACCGCTCGTACAATCCGTCAGTTGACCGAAAAGGGTGTTAAATCTCTTAAGGGTACTGATGATGATCTGTTTGGCCAGTACCTTGCCGAAGACATTGTTGATACGCGTACTGGTGAGATATACGCTGAAGCTGGTGAAGAGCTGACTGAAAAGCTTCTTCATGAGCTTATCGAGCGTGGCTACCACGATCTGCCTGTTTTGGATATCGACTACGTTAACGTTGGTCCTTTCATCCGCAACACGCTGGCTGCTGACAAGAATGACGGCCGCGAAGGTGCTCTGTTTGACATCTACCGCGTTATGCGTCCTGGTGAGCCGCCAACCATCGAAACCGCTGAGGCTATGTTCCAGTCTCTGTTCTTCGATGCTGAGCGCTACGACCTTTCCGCGGTTGGCCGCGTGAAGATGAACATGCGTCTTGACCTTGAGTGTGAAGATACTGTTCGTGTTCTGCGTAAAGACGATATCCTGTCAGTGATCAGCCTGCTGCTTAATCTTCGTGATGGCCGCGGCGAAATCGATGACATCGATAACCTTGGTAACCGTCGTGTTCGCTCCGTTGGCGAACTGATGGAAAACCAGTACCGTGTTGGCCTGCTGCGCATGGAACGTGCGATCAAGGAGCGTATGAGCTCCGTTGAGATCGACACTGTGATGCCTCAGGATCTGATCAACGCAAAACCTGCTGCAGCAGCTGTACGTGAGTTCTTCGGTTCTTCCCAGCTGTCTCAGTTTATGGATCAGACCAACCCACTGTCTGAAGTGACGCATAAGCGTCGTCTTTCAGCGCTTGGGCCTGGTGGTTTGACCCGTGAGCGCGCAGGCTTTGAGGTTCGTGACGTTCACCCAACACACTATGGTCGTATCTGCCCGATTGAAACACCGGAAGGTCCGAACATTGGTCTGATCAACTCACTGGCAACTTTTGCACGTGTGAACAAGTATGGCTTTATTGAAAGCCCATACCGCCGTGTTATTGATGGCCTTGTGACGAAAGACGTTGTCTATCTCTCCGCTATGGAAGAGAGCAAGTACTACGTTTCTCAGGCGAACGCTGAGATGAACGAAGATGGTAGCTTCGTGAACGACCTGGTTCAGTGTCGTCATGCGGGTGAAAACATCTTGGTCACCTCTGATCGCGTTGATCTGATGGATGTGTCTCCTAAACAGCTGGTTTCCGTTGCAGCCTCGCTCATTCCGTTCCTTGAGAACGATGATGCGAACCGCGCACTGATGGGTTCCAACATGATGCGTCAGGCTGTGCCGCTCGTTCGTGCACAGGCTCCATTTGTTGGCACCGGTATGGAACCAATCGTTGCTCGTGACTCTGGCGCTGCTATTGGCGCACGTCGCGGCGGTGTGGTTGACCAGGTTGATGCAACACGTATCGTTATTCGTGCGACTGAAGATCTGGATCCTTCCAAGTCCGGCGTAGACATCTACCGCCTGATGAAGTTCCAGCGTTCCAACCAGGATACCTGTATCAACCAGCGTCCGCTGGTGAACGTAGGTGACCGGGTTCGTAAGGGCGATATCATCGCAGACGGTCCTTCGACTGATCTGGGTGATCTGGCGCTTGGCCGTAACGTTATGGTCGCGTTCATGCCTTGGAACGGCTACAACTTCGAGGATTCCATCCTTCTGTCCGAGCGCATCGTTCGCGATGACGTCTTCACCTCCATCCACCTTGAAGAATTTGAGGTGATGGCGCGTGATACGAAGCTTGGCCCTGAAGAAATCACTCGCGATATTCCTAACGTTTCTGAAGAAGCGCTGAAGAACCTTGATGAAGCCGGCATTGTTTATGTTGGTGCTGAGGTGAAACCAGGCGACATTCTCGTTGGTAAGATCACTCCAAAGGGCGAAAGCCCAATGACACCGGAAGAAAAACTTCTGCGTGCGATCTTCGGTGAGAAAGCTTCTGACGTTCGCGACACATCCATGCGTCTGTCTCCAGGTGTATCCGGTACTGTTGTTGAAGTTCGTGTATTCAACCGCCACGGCGTTGAAAAAGACGAACGCGCGATGGCTATCGAGCGCGAAGAGATTGAACGTCTTGCGAAAGACCGCGACGACGAACAGGCAATTCTTGACCGTAACGTCTATGGCCGACTGGCTGAGATGATCATGGGTCATGTGACTGTTGGTGGTCCGAAGAACTTCCGCAAGGGTGTTGAGATCGACGGAAACGTTCTGAACGAATTCCCACGTTCTCAGTGGTGGCAGTTTGCTGTCGAAGACGAGCAGCTGATGAGCGAGCTGGAAGCGCTTCGTGGTTCTTATGATGAGAGCCGTAAGCGTCTGGAACAGCGCTTCATCGACAAGGTTGAGAAGCTGCAGCGTGGTGATGAGTTGCCACCTGGCGTGATGAAGATGGTTAAGGTCTTCGTTGCGGTTAAGCGTAAGATTCAGCCTGGTGATAAGATGGCTGGTCGTCACGGTAACAAGGGTGTGGTTTCCAAAATCAACCCATGTGAAGACATGCCATTCCTGGATGACGGTCAACACGTTGATATCGTTCTGAACCCACTCGGCGTTCCATCACGTATGAACGTTGGTCAGATTCTTGAAACACACCTTGGCTGGGCTTGTGCCGGCATGGGGCAGAAGATCGGCGAGCTTTACGACGAATATCGTAAGTCTGGCGAGATCGAGCAGCTTCGTGGCAAGGTCGTTGAGATCTACGGCGACAACATCAAGGGTGAGCCGGTTCAGGAATACGACGACGAAGGCATTGCTAAACTTGGTGAGCAGCTGCGTCATGGCGTTTCCATCGCGACTCCGGTCTTTGATGGTGCACGTGAACCTGACGTTGTTGACATGCTGAACATTGCTGAGATGAAACCATCCGGTCAGTCTACATTGTATGACGGACGTACCGGTGAACAGTTCGACCGTCAGGTCACTGTGGGTTACATCTACATGCTCAAGCTTCACCACTTGGTTGACGATAAGATCCACGCGCGTTCTATCGGACCTTACTCTCTTGTTACTCAGCAGCCGCTGGGTGGTAAGGCGCAGTTCGGTGGTCAGCGCTTCGGTGAGATGGAAGTGTGGGCGCTTGAAGCTTATGGCGCAGCGTACACCTTGCAGGAAATGCTCACTGTTAAGTCTGATGACGTGGCAGGTCGTACCAAGGTTTATGAAGCTATCGTCCGGGGTGACGACACATTTGAGGCGGGTATTCCTGAGAGCTTTAACGTTCTCGTCAAGGAAATGCGTTCCCTGGGCCTCAATGTCGAGTTGCAGGATAAGGAACCGCGTCAGAAAGCCAATGATGACGCTGAAGCAATCGATGCCGCGGAATAAGACCTTTCAAGGTATTTCGCTGTAAGTCATGTATTCATGCCGGAAGAGGGGAGCCTGCTTATTAGCACGCTCCCCGACCTGCGCATTTTAGGAGAGAGCTGATGTCGCAAGAGGTCATGAACCTGTTCAATCAACAGGCTCCCGCACAGACCTTCGATCATATCCGCATCTCGATCGCCAGCCCGGAGAAAATTCTGTCCTGGTCGTTCGGTGAGATTAAAAAGCCGGAGACGATCAACTACAGAACTTTCAAGCCAGAGCGCGACGGGCTGTTCTGTGCTCGGATTTTCGGTCCTATCAAGGACTATGAGTGCTTGTGCGGTAAGTATAAGCGCATGAAATATAAAGGCGTTATCTGTGAGAAGTGTGGCGTTGAAGTCACCTTGTCCCGTGTACGCCGTGAACGTATGGGCCACATTGAGCTTGCTGCTCCTGTTGCGCATATCTGGTTCCTGAAGTCGCTGCCGTCCCGCATCGGCATGCTGTTGGATATGACGCTTAAGGATCTTGAGCGCATCCTGTACTTTGAGAACTACGTTGTTATTGAGCCGGGCCTTACTCCTATGAAGCTGCGTCAGCTGCTTTCGGAAGAAGAGTTTGTTGCGGCTCAGGACGAATACGGTGAAGACAGCTTCACTGCTATGATTGGTGCTGAAGCGATCCGTGAGATCCTTGCCAGCATGGATCTGCAGCGTGAATCTGAAAAGATCCGTCAGGAAATTGCAGAAGCAACCACAGAGCTGAAGCCTAAGAAACTGGCGAAGCGCCTGAAGGTTGTTGAAGCGTTCATCGAGTCTGGAAACCGTCCTGAATGGATGATCCTGACCGTTGTTCCTGTAATTCCACCAGATCTGCGTCCGCTGGTTCCACTGGATGGTGGCCGTTTTGCTACGTCTGACCTCAACGATCTTTATCGTCGTGTGATCAACCGTAACAACCGTCTGAAGCGTCTGATCGAGCTTAAAGCGCCTGACATCATTATTCGTAACGAAAAACGTATGCTGCAGGAATCTGTAGATGCGCTGTTCGATAACGGTCGTCGTGGTCGTGTGATCCAGGGTGCAAACAAACGTCCTCTGAAATCCCTTTCAGACATGCTGAAGGGTAAGCAGGGTCGTTTCCGTCAGAACCTTCTCGGTAAGCGCGTGGATTACTCCGGTCGTTCCGTTATTACTGTGGGTCCTGAACTGAAGCTGCACCAATGTGGTCTGCCGAAGAAGATGGCGCTTGAGCTGTTCAAGCCGTTCATCTATTCTCGCCTCGATGCAAAGGGTTATTCTTCCACTGTTAAGCAGGCGAAGAAGCTCGTTGAAAAAGAGCGTCCGGAAGTTTGGGATATCCTTGATGAAGTGATCCGCGAGCACCCGGTTCTCCTGAACCGTGCGCCTACGCTTCACCGTCTTGGCATTCAGGCCTTCGAACCTACCCTGATTGAAGGTAAGGCAATCCAGCTGCACCCACTCGTTTGTTCCGCGTTTAACGCTGACTTCGATGGTGACCAGATGGCTGTTCACGTTCCGCTTTCTCTGGAAGCGCAGCTTGAAGCCCGTACTCTCATGATGTCCACCAACAACATTCTGCATCCGGCGAACGGTGGTCCGATCATCGTACCGTCCCAGGATATTGTTCTTGGCCTCTACTACCTGTCCATTATGGCAGATGGTGAGCCAGGTGAAGGCATGGCCTTCGGTAACATGGGTGAGTTGCACCACGCGCTGGAAAACGGTGTTATCACTGTTCACTCCAAGATCCGTGGCCGCTTCAAGTCTGTTGATGAGCTGGGCAACCCAACCTCTGAAATCCATGAGACCACTCCTGGTCGTCTGATGATTGCAGAGCTGCTGCCGAAGCACTTCGAAGTACCGTTCGATTCCTGTAACAAGCTGATGACCAAAAAAGACATCTCCAAGATGATCGATACGGTTTATCGTGCTTGTGGCCAGAAAGAGACCGTTATCTTCTGTGACCGCGTTATGCAGCTTGGCTTCAAAAACGCATGTCGTGCTGGTATCTCCTTCGGTAAGGATGACATGGTTATCCCTGATACCAAGGCGACACTCGTTGAAAGCACCACCACTTTGGTGACTGAATACGAACAGCAGTACAACGACGGTCTGATCACTCAGGGCGAGAAGTACAACAAGGTTGTTGACGCCTGGGCGAAGTGTACTGACAAAGTCGCTGATGAAATGATGGGCCGCATCTCTGCGACCGAGTATGAAGAGGACACAGGTCGTCAGAAACAGATGAACTCTGTTTACATGATGGCTCACTCCGGTGCGCGTGGTTCTCCAGCGCAGATGAAGCAGCTCGGCGGTATGCGCGGTCTGATGGCGAAACCAGATGGTTCCATCATCGAAAACCCGATTATCGCGAACTTTAAAGAAGGTCTGTCGGTTCTCGAGTACTTCAACTCCACCCACGGTGCCCGTAAGGGTCTAGCCGATACGGCGTTGAAAACTGCGAACTCCGGTTACCTGACACGTCGTCTCGTGGACGTTGCACAGGACAGCATTATTCTTGAAGTTGACTGTGGTTCTACCGGTGGCATTACCGTTCAGCCAATTGTTGATGCTGGTAACGTGATCGCGACCCTTGGTATGCGTGTTCTTGGCCGTACTGCGGCTGAAGACATCCGCAACAACAAGACTGGCGAAGTGCTCGTTCCTAAGGGACGTATGATTGACGAGAAGGACGTGGAGCTTCTTGAAGCTGCCAAGGTCCAGATGGTCAAGATCCGCTCTGTGCTGACTTGTGAAACCAAGACTGGTGTATGTGCGACCTGTTATGGCCGTGACCTTGCACGTGGTACTCCGGTGAACATCGGTGAGGCTGTTGGTGTTATTGCTGCGCAGTCCATTGGTGAGCCTGGTACTCAGTTGACCATGCGTACGTTCCACATTGGTGGTACGGCACAGGTTGTTGATAGTTCCTTCATTGAATCCAACTTTGAAGGCACTGTGAAGATGCGCAACCGCAATGTGGTTCGCGACTCCGACGGCAACAACATTGTCATGGCACGTAACATGTCCATCATTATCGTAGATAGTGACGGTAATGAGCGTTCTACGCATCGTCTGACTTACGGTGGTAAAATCTTCGTTGACGAAGGTGACGTCATCAAGCGCGGTGATCGTATTTCCGAATGGGATCCGTACACTCGTCCGATCCTGACAGAACTTTCCGGTCGTGTTGGCTTTGAAGATCTGGTGGATGGTTCTTCTATGCAGGAAACTGCTGATGAAGCGACCGGTATCACCAAGCGTGTTGTTATCGACTGGCGTTCTTCTCAGCGTGGTGCTGATCTGAAGCCTGCGATGGTTATTCAGGATGACAGCGGCAAGATCAAGAAACTGGCTCGCGGTGGCGATGCTCGTTCCCTGCTTTCCGTTGACGCTATTTTGTCAGTACAGCCTGGTGACATGGTTTCTGCTGGTGACGTTCTTGCACGTATTCCTCTGGAATCTGCAAAAACGAAAGACATCACCGGTGGTCTGCCTCGTGTTGCAGAACTGTTCGAAGCACGTCGTCCGAAAGATCACGCGATTATCGCTGAGCTTGACGGTACGATCCGCTTTGGCCGAGATTACAAAAACAAGCGCCGCATCATCATCGATCCTACCGATGAAAGCCTGGAGCCTGTTGAGTACCTCATCCAGAAGAACAAGCACTTCCACCTGCAGGAAGGGGACACTATCGAGAAGGGTGAATACCTTGTTGATGGTAACCCGGCACCGCACGACATTCTTGCGATTAAGGGCGTAGAGGCACTGGCTGCCTTCCTCGTTAACGAGATCCAGGAAGTTTATCGTCTGCAGGGCGTGGGCATTAACGACAAGCACATCGAAGTGATTGTTCGTCAGATGCTCCAGAAGGTTGAGATCACTGATCCGGGCGAAACAGAGTACTTCTCTGGTGAGCAGGTCGATAAGATCGAATTTGATGCAGCTAACCAGCGTGCGATTGATAATGCACGTGATCCTGCCAAGGGTGTTCCAGTTCTTCTGGGTATCACGAAGGCAAGCTTGCAGACTCGTTCGTTCTTCTCTGCTGCATCGTTCCAGGAAACAACGCGTGTTCTGACTGAAGCAGCTGTCTTCGGTAAGATCGATCCACTGGACGGTCTGAAAGAGAACGTGATTGTTGGTCGTCTGATCCCAGCGGGTACAGGCGGGGCGATGAACCGCACTCGTAAGATTGCGACACTGCGTGATGATCTCATCCAGGACGCTCGCCGTTCAGCTTCTACTGCTGGAACTGCGGACTCCATGCTTGAAGATTTCAGCCGTGACGGTCAGTTCTAGTGAGCTGCAAAATCTAAATTGAGGTCAAGCCGCCCTTCGGGGCGGCTTTTCCGTTTATGGCGGATGGTTGCTTGTGGGTGACCTGCCACTAACAAGAAAGACGCGTATCTGAATTTGGAAGCTGAGGCTCCTTGGCAGATACGTCTGGTGTTTTGAATTGAAACGCATCCTTTCGGTCGGGCTGGACAGATTGAGTGCGTGATGAAGGAAATAAAATGTCTGATCAGATTGAAGAAGATAATGGTGATGACACCCCTCCAGTTGTCTACCTGATTATGGGCCGTGCCTGGAAAGAGGAAGACGGTGAAGAAGAAGATGGTCTTCCGTTCCATGTGATGGTGACCGCGCCTGATGACGATGGTGCAGTTCGCCGTGCCGTTGAAGCGTTGGGTGAACAGGGTTTCGTGGATGCAGCTCTTGATCAGCTGGGATACATCACGGAAACACCGGAGGAAGAGTTCTTCGTTCAGCCTTATAAAGATGCACTGGCAGGCAATGTTTCAGTGATCACGTTCTAAAAATTGAACTGATGATCCGATTTTAGATTTTGGAAAGGAGAGGGTGACCTCTCCTTTTTTGCGTTTAGGGAGAAGGGAGGTGTAAATGCCTCTCTGCTGGGTGGCTTCAAAAATGTAGTGATCTTGCCTGACTTGTGAGTACAGTGATCTTTTGGCTTTGCAGTTGAAGCCAGAGTTAAATGGAGCGAACGTTCTTGGGGAATGCTACTTCGAAGACTGTATTGGTAACAGGTGCCAGCAACGGCATTGGTCAAGCCACCGCGGTTGCTTTTGCCGAAGCTGGTTATGATGTCTGTGTGAACTATCATTTTGATCAGGCTGGAGCGGAAGAGACTGTCCGGCGATGCAAAGAGGTTGGCGTTCGCGCGATTGCTGTTGGTGCGGATGTAGCTGATCTTGAAGGAGTGCGTCAGATGTTTTTCATTTGTGATGATAGACTCGGGTCGATTACTTGCCTCGTGAACAATGCCGGCATCATAGGCGGATCGTCCTCCTTGGTGGAGTTGGATAGTTCGGCATTGGTTTCGACTTTTCAGACAAATGTGTTCGGTATGATTTACTGCATGCAAGAAGCAGCTAAACGCATGAGGACTGATGAAGGTGGTTCTGGTGGTGCGATTGTAAATATGTCTTCGGTTGCTGCCGTGATGGGGAGCCCTGGGGAGTATGTTCACTACGCCGCCTCAAAGGGTGCGGTGGAAACACTGACGGTTGGTGCAGGTAAAGAGTTTGGGCCACTCGGCATTCGGTGAATGCGATCCGAGTGGGAACAACCGCGATCGACATGCATCAGCGGGAGGGAAATCCTGATCGCCCGGCACTTGTTGCTGCTGCAACACCTCTTGGTCGTATAGCCGAACCTTCAGATATTGCAGAGGCAGCTGTCTGGCTTGGGTCTTCCGGGGCAGGATTCGTGAGTGGGACCACACTGACGGTTGCTGGTGGCCTTGCTCCATAACTGGGTGTGTTCGGTGTTTGAGGCTCGAGGCGCCGACGTGCCTTCCCCCTGTGGCAGTATTTGCACTTAAAGGGCGCAATTGAATTTGAGTTAATGCTGCAAGAATCAAGTGCCTTGCGAAAATGACGATGAGTCAGAGTAGGGATGTGCTTAACTTCCTTTTAATCTTCAGAGTCAAACTGCAATGAACACTTAAGCGCCTCCAAATTTTGAGGTCTTCCGCGAGGAAATTGCTGAATCAACGCGAATCTTGGGATACACCGTATGAATCTGAGAGTCTGGAGCTAAGAATCTCTTGGAAGGGACTTGACGAACAGTGTCCTGATGAGTAGGTTCCGGCAACCTTATGGCAAGCAGTAAGCAATGTCCTTCTCCTGAGGCGCCTCGCCTCGGAGTACTGAAGCTTAAACGTTGTCGGGTTCAAAGGCGAATACAAGTCGAATGCAAGACCGCGGATCCGTCCGTGGTCCTCTGGTTTCGCAGTGCCCTTCACGAATAATCGTTCGTGGATTTGGTGCGCATGCGTATGTCTACCAGAAACTGCGTCCGGTCGAAGAGCAAAAGTAGTTAAAGGGCAAATTATGCCAACGATCAACCAGTTGATCCGTAAGCCGCGCACAGTGCCGGCGAAGCGGAACAAAGTTCCAGCGATGGAAGCGTGCCCGCAGAAGCGCGGCGTGTGTACTCGCGTATATACAACCACTCCTAAGAAGCCTAACTCAGCGCTTCGTAAAGTGGCAAAAATCCGTTTGACCAATGGCTTTGAAGTCATTGGTTATATCCCGGGTGAAGGTCATAACCTCCAAGAGCACTCCGTTGTCATGATCCGTGGTGGTCGCGTAAAGGATTTGCCTGGTGTTCGTTACCACATCATCCGTGGCGTTCTTGACACCCAGGGTGTTAAAGATCGTAAACAGCGTCGTTCCAAGTATGGCGCTAAGCGTCCGAAATAATAGGATATAGACCGATATGTCCCGCCGTCACGCCGCTGAAAAGCGTCAAGTTATTCCGGATCCTAAGTTCGGAGATATCGTCGTTACTAAGTTCATGAACGCAGTAATGCTCGATGGTAAAAAATCCACCGCAGAACGCATCGTATACGGTGCATTCGATGCGATCGAAACTAAAGCTAAGGCTAGCCCGCTCGAGATGTTCCATCAGGCGCTCGAAAACGTTATGCCACAGGTTGAAGTTCGCTCCCGTCGTGTTGGTGGTGCAACTTATCAGGTTCCAGTCGAAGTTCGTACAGAGCGTCGTCAGGCACTTGCTATCCGCTGGCTGATTTCTGCAGCTCGCGGTCGTAACGAAACCACAATGGTTGGTCGTCTGTCCGGTGAATTGCTGGATGCTGCGAATGGCCGTGGTAACTCCGTTAAGAAGCGCGAAGATACTCACCGGATGGCTGAAGCTAACCGTGCATTCTCGCACTACCGTTGGTAATCACCCTGGATAGAGGCTGACGCTATGTCACGTACGCACAAAATCGAGGACTACCGTAACTTCGGTATCATGGCTCACATCGATGCTGGTAAGACGACCACTACAGAACGTATTCTGTATTACACTGGTAAGTCCCATAAGATCGGTGAAGTTCATGATGGTGCAGCTACCATGGACTGGATGGAGCAGGAGCAGGAGCGTGGTATTACCATTACTTCAGCTGCTACGACTGCCCACTGGAACGGTAAGCGTCTGAACATCATTGACACTCCAGGTCACGTTGACTTCACGATTGAAGTTGAGCGCTCCCTGCGTGTTCTTGATGGTGCAGTTGCACTTCTCGATGCGAATGCTGGTGTTGAACCTCAGACTGAGACCGTATGGCGTCAGGCTGATAAGTACAACGTTCCACGCATGATCTTCGTCAACAAGATGGACAAACTCGGTGCTGATTTCTACCGCTGTGTAGAAATGATCGAGAAACGTCTTGGCGCAACTCCAGCTTGTGTTCAGCTGCCGATCGGCGCTGAAAGCGAATTTGCTGGTGTTATCGATCTGCTGAAGATGAAAGCATTGGTTTGGAATGGTGAAGCTCTTGGAGCAAGCTGGGATGAGCTGGATATTCCAGAAGATCTCGCTGACCAGGCTGCTGAATACCGCGAAAAACTGATCGAGATCGCTGTAGAAGTAGAAGAAGAAGCTACTGAAGCATACTTGGAAGGCGAAATGCCATCCAACGAAAAGCTTCAAGAGCTTATTCGTAAGGGTACCATTGCTGGCAACTTCGTTCCAGTATTGTGCGGTACAGCATTCAAGAACAAAGGCGTTCAGCCTCTTCTTGACGCTGTTGTAGATTACCTTCCTAACCCGGTTGAAGTACCGGCGATTAAAGGTATCGACGCCAAGACTGAAGAAGAAACCACTCGCGAATCTTCTGATGAAGAGCCGCTTGGTATGCTCGCATTTAAAATCATGAACGATCCGTTCGTTGGTTCTTTGACCTTCGCACGTATTTACTCTGGTGTGCTGAATAAAGGCTCATCCGTGCTGAATACTGTTAAGGGCAAGCGCGAACGTGTTGGTCGCATGATGCAGATGCACTCAAATTCCCGCGATGACATTGATGTAGCCTATGCAGGCGACATTGTGGCTATCGCAGGCCTGAAGGACACGACCACTGGTGATACGCTTTGTGATCCTCTGAAGCCTGTTATTCTGGAACGCATGGAGTTCCCGGATCCGGTTATCGAGATCGCTGTTGAGCCTAAAACCAAAGGTGACCAGGAAAAGATGGGCCTTGCCCTGAACCGCCTGGCTGCTGAGGATCCGTCCTTCCGCGTGAAGACAGATGAAGAGTCCGGCCAGACAATCATTGCTGGTATGGGCGAACTTCACCTGGACATCCTTGTTGATCGCATGAAGCGTGAATTCAAGGTTGAAGCAAACATCGGTGCACCTCAGGTTGCTTACCGTGAAACCATTACCAAATCTGCTGATGTGGATTATACCCACAAGAAGCAGTCCGGTGGTACTGGCCAGTTTGCTCGCATCAAACTCTCTATCGAGCCAAATGTTGTTGGTGAAGGTTTTGAGTTTGCTAACACGATTGTTGGCGGTAACGTTCCTAAGGAATACATCCCTGGTGTATCTAAAGGTATCGAATCCGTCATGTCCTCTGGTCCACTTGCTGGCTTCCCGATGGTCGACATTAAAGCTACCCTCACTGACGGTGCTTACCATGATGTTGACTCGTCTGTGCTCGCATTTGAGATCGCAGGTCGTGCTGGTTTCCGCGAAGCTGTGGCTAAAGCAGGTCCAAAGCTTCTGGAACCTATCATGAAGGTTGAGGTTGTCACTCCAGAAGACTATATGGGTGACGTGATTGGTGATTTGAATTCCCGTCGTGGACAGATTGCCGGTACCGAAAACCGCGGTGTCGTGACCGTTATCACTGCTATGGTTCCGCTGGCCAACATGTTTGGTTACGTGAACAACTTGCGTTCCATGTCCCAAGGACGTGCGCAGTATTCCATGGTGTTCGATCATTACGACCAAGTCCCGCAGGCTGTTGCTGACGAGGTTATGGCGAAATACGCCTAAACCTCATTAGACCAGTCAAAGGGATTCAAGAGAGAACGGAGAGATCCGATGGCTAAAGAAAAATTTGAACGTAATAAGCCGCACGTCAACATCGGCACAATTGGCCACGTTGACCACGGTAAAACTACACTGACCGCAGCGATTACTAAATCCTTCGGTGATTTTAAAGCATACGACGAAATCGATGGCGCTCCTGAAGAGCGTGCTCGCGGTATCACTATTTCAACAGCACACGTTGAATATGAAACCGAAGCTCGTCACTACGCACACGTTGACTGTCCAGGCCACGCTGATTATGTGAAAAACATGATCACTGGTGCTGCACAGATGGACGGCGCGATCCTCGTTGTTAACGCTGCAGACGGCCCAATGCCTCAGACACGTGAGCACATCCTGCTCGCTCGTCAGGTTGGTGTGCCTGCTCTGGTTGTCTTCATGAACAAAGTTGACCAGGTTGACGACGAAGAACTGCTTGAACTCGTAGAAATGGAAGTTCGTGAACTTCTTTCTTCTTACGAATTCCCAGGCGATGATATTCCAATCATTGCTGGTTCTGCACTTGCTGCTCTTGAAGACCGCGATGACGCGATCGGCAAAGACAAAATTGTAGAGCTGATGGCTGCAGTTGACGACTATATCCCAACTCCTGACCGTCCACGCGATCTGCCATTCCTGATGCCGATCGAAGACGTGTTCTCTATCTCTGGCCGTGGTACTGTTGTAACCGGTCGTGTAGAGCGTGGCATCGTTCACGTTGGTGACGAAGTTGAGATCGTTGGCGTTAAAGACACATCTAAGACCACTGTTACTGGTGTTGAAATGTTCCGCAAGCTGCTCGATCAGGGCGAAGCTGGCGATAACATCGGTGCATTGATCCGTGGTGTTGGTCGTGAAGATGTTGAGCGTGGCCAGGTTCTTTGTAAACCAGGTTCCGTTACTCCTCACACCAAGTTCAAAGCTGAGGCATACATCCTCACCAAGGAAGAGGGTGGACGTCACACTCCATTCTTCACCAACTACCGTCCACAGTTCTACTTCCGTACAACTGATGTGACTGGTGTTGTTTCTCTGCCAGAAGGCACAGAAATGGTGATGCCTGGTGATAACGTTGCTGTTTCAGTTGAACTTATCGTACCAATCGCTATGGAAGATGGTCTGCGCTTCGCTATCCGTGAAGGCGGTCGTACCGTCGGCGCTGGTGTTGTAGCTGAAATCATCGAATAAGAATTGAGTTCGAACTGCGGTTTGATCTTGTGTTAAACCGCAGTTGCCTTGCTCAGTTAAGGATTAGTCATGAACGGTCAGAATATACGGATCCGCCTGAAGGCGTTTGATCACCGTGTTCTTGACGCTTCCACTAAGGAAATCGTGAACACGGCGAAACGGACCGGCGCACAAGTGCGTGGACCAGTTCCGTTGCCGACGCGGATTGAGAAGTACACAGTACTTCGCGGACCGCATGTTGATAAAAAGAGCCGTGATCAGTTCGAAATGCGCACTCATAAGCGTCTTTTGGACATCGTCGACCCAACACCACAGACAGTAGATGCTTTGATGAAGCTCGACCTGGCTGCTGGCGTTGATGTCGAGATCAAGCTCTAAGTGCGGCAAGGGGACACAGTAATGCGTTCTGGAGTGATCGCACAGAAGGTGGGTATGACCCGTATCTATAACGCGGCAGGCGAACACGTGCCCGTTACAGTACTGCGTCTAGACAACTGTCAAGTTGTTGCTCACCGGACGGCAGATAAGAACGGCTACACTGCGCTTCAGTTGGGCGTAGGTGCGGCAAAAGTTAAGAACACGAACCGCGCGATGCGTGGCCACTTTGCAGTTGCAAAAGTTGAGCCTAAGCGCAAACTCGCTGAGTTCCGTGTTTCTGAAGAGAACTTGATCGAAGTTGGTGCTGAGCTTACAGCTGACCACTTCCTTAACGGTCAGTTCGTGGATGTAACCGGCACCTCTATCGGTAAGGGCTTTGCTGGTGCGATGAAGCGTCACAACTTCGGTGGTGGTCGCGCTTCTCATGGTGTGTCTGTTTCACACCGTGCGCACGGTTCTACCGGTCAGTGTCAGGATCCAGGTAAGGTGTTTAAAGGCAAGAAAATGGCCGGACACCTCGGTGCTGAACGCGTAACCACTCAGAATCTGAAAGTTGTACGTACTGACGTAGAACGTGGTCTGATCATGGTTGAAGGTTCTGTACCTGGCTCTAAAGGCGGTTGGATCCTGGTTCGTGATGCAATTAAGAAGGCTCTGCCAGAGAACGTTCCTGTACCAGGTGCATTCCGTCAGAACTCTGCTATTGCAGCGGCTGAAGCCGGGAAGGAAGGTGAGTGATGGAACTCGAGGTTAAAACCCTCGGCGGTAACGCAGCGGGTTCGATCACAGTGTCTGACGAGATCTTTGGTCTCGAGCCACGTATCGACCTAATCCAGCGTGTTGTTCGCTGGCAGCTTGCAAAGCGCCAGGCTGGTACACATAAAACTTTGGGTCGTTCCGAAGTTAATGGTACCACCAAAAAATTCGTACGCCAGAAAGGTTCTGGCGGCGCACGTCACGGTAACCGTAAAGCACCTCAGTTCCGTGGTGGTGGTAGGGCATTTGGTCCAGTTGTGCGTGAGCACGCTCATGAGCTTCCTAAAAAAGTTCGTGTTCTGGGTCTGAAGCATGCTCTGTCTGCAAAAGTAGCTTCTGGCAACCTTGTTGTTGTTGAGGACGCGAAATCAGCAGAAGCCAAAACCAAGGCTCTGAAGGACCAGCTTGGTTCTCTCGGATTGAACAGTGCGTTGTTCGTGGACGGTTCTGAAGTAGATGCAAACTTCGGTTTGGCTACTCGTAACATTCCACTCGTAGATGTACTGCCGGTACAGGGTATCAACGTTTACGACATTCTTCGTCGTGATACGCTGGTCCTGACCAAAGCGGCAGTTGCAGCTTTGGAGGAGCGCTTCTAATGAGCAAGCTCGTTCACTACGACAAAATCGTATCTCCGGTGATCACCGAGAAAGCTACTTTTGCCTCTGAAGAGAATAAGGTTGTTTTCAAGGTTGCTCTCACTGCAACAAAACCGGAAATCAAAGCAGCTGTTGAAGCTCTGTTTGGCGTAAAAGTCAAAGCAGTCAACACACTGGTTCGCAAGGGTAAAACCAAGCGCTTCAAAGGTGTTGTCGGCAAACAGAACGACTTCAAAAAAGCTGTGGTCACTCTGGAAGATGGTCAGTCCATCGACGTGACGACCGGTCTGTAAGGGGTAGGACAAAATGGCACTTAAGACATTTAATCCGACATCTCCTGGCCGTCGTCAGCTGGTCCAGGTAGACCGTTCTGATCTTTGGAAAGGCAAGCCAGTCAAGAAATTGACTGAAGGTCTGTCCAAGTCCGGTGGTCGTAACAACCACGGTCGTAAGACTGCGAACAACATTGGTGGTGGTCACAAACGTACCTACCGCCTGATCGACTTCAAGCGTCGTAAATTCGACGTTGTCGGTACTGTTGAGCGTCTGGAATACGATCCAAACCGCACCGCTTTCATCGCTCTCATCACTTATGATGATGGCGAGCAGGCATACATCCTTGCACCACAGCGTCTTGCTGCTGGCGATAAGGTTGTAGCTGGTGAAGCTGTGGATATTAAGCCAGGCAACGCTATGCCTCTGGCTTCTATTCCAGTGGGTACCATCATCCACAACATCGAGATGAAGCCAGGCAAAGGCGCGCAGATTGCTCGCTCAGCTGGTGCTTACGCTCAGATCGTTGGTCGTGATGCTGGTTACACAGTCATCCGTCTGCTTTCCGGTGAACAGCGTCGCGTTCTTGGCACCTGTATGGCTACCGTTGGTGCGGTATCCAACCAGGACCACGCGAACATCAACCTTGGTAAGGCTGGTCGTTCCCGTTGGCTGGGTCGTCGCCCACACGTTCGTGGTGTTGCGATGAACCCTGTCGATCACCCACATGGTGGTGGTGAAGGTCGCACCTCCGGTGGACGTCATCCGGTTACCCCTTGGGGCAAGCCGACCAAAGGCAAGCGCACACGCAGTAACAAGTCCAGCGATAAGTTTATCGTTCGGTCTCGTCACGCGCGTAAGAAGTAAGAGGAACGGATCGTGGCACGTTCGATCTGGAAAGGGCCGTTTATTGACGGTTACCTCCTGAAGAAAGCGGATAAGGTTCGTGAATCCGGCCGGAATGAGGTCATTAAGACCTGGAGCCGACGTTCTACCGTTCTGCCGCACTTTGTGGGGTTGACTTTTGGCGTCTATAACGGTCAAAAGCACATTCCTGTTTTGATCAGTGAAGACATGGTTGGGCACAAGTTGGGCGAATTCGCTCCTTCTCGTACCTACTACGGCCATGGCGCTGACAAAAAGTCAAAGAGGAAGTAGCGATGGGCAAGCAGAAGCATGAGCGGATGCTCCCAGACAACGAGGCAAAGGCGGTTTGCCGCATGCTGCGGGTTTCCCCGCAGAAGTTGAACCTCGTTGCTGCATCCATTCGCGGTAAGAAGGTTGGTACAGCACTTGCTGATCTGACTTTCTCCCGTAAGCGCATTTCAGGCGACGTCAAGAAGACCTTGATGTCTGCTATTGCTAATGCGGAAAACAACCATGATCTCGACGTCGACAATCTTGTCGTCGCCGAGGCTTATGTTGGCAAAGCGCTTGTCATGAAGCGTTTCCAGCCGCGAGCTCGTGGTCGTGTTGGACGGATCCTAAAGCCGTTTTCCAACCTGACTATCGTGGTTCGGGAAGTTGAGGAGACTGCCTGATGGGTCAGAAGATTAATCCAATCGGTTTTCGTCTTGGCATCAACCGTACCTGGGACTCTCGCTGGTTTGCTAGCAAGAACGAATACGGCGATCTTCTTCATGAAGATTTTCGCATCCGCGAATATCTGCTTAAAGAACTTAAGCAGGCTGCTGTATCCAAGGTCGTCATTGAACGTCCGCACAAAAAGTGCCGTGTAACTATTCACTCTGGTCGTCCAGGTGTTGTTATCGGTAAAAAAGGTGCAGACATCGAACGCCTTCGCAAGAAGCTGTCCGAGATGACAAATTCGGAAGTGCACCTCAACATCGTTGAAGTGCGCAAGCCGGAGACCGATGCAGCGCTTGTTGCAGCATCTATCGCTCAGCAGCTCGAGCGTCGTGTTGCTTTCCGCCGTGCCATGAAGCGTGCAGTTCAGTCTGCAATGCGTCTTGGCGCCCAGGGCATCCGTATTAACTGCGGTGGTCGTCTTGGTGGTGCGGAAATCGCACGTATCGAATGGTACCGTGAAGGTCGCGTGCCTCTGCACACTCTTCGTGCAGACATCGACTACGGCACTGCTACAGCACACACCGCTTACGGCGCGTGTGGCGTTAAAGTCTGGATCTTCAAGGGCGAAATCCTTGAGCATGACCCAATGGCTTCTGAACGTCGTGCGACTGAAGGTGGTGGCAAGAGCGAACGCCAAGGTGGCGGTCGGCGTGAGCGCGCTGCGTAAGCAGCGCCTTCACACGGCTTAACTATTAAAGCGAGAGAAAACGATGCTGCAACCAAAGCGTACTAAGTTCCGCAAGCAGCACAAGGGCCGCATCCATGGCAATGCCAAGGGTGGTACGGACCTCAATTTTGGTGCCTTTGGCCTGAAAGCCATGGAACCAGAGCGGATCACCGCTCGTCAGATTGAGGCTGCCCGTCGTGCAATGACCCGTTACATGAAGCGTGCGGGTCGCGTGTGGATCAGAATCTTCCCGGACGTTCCTGTGTCCTCCAAGCCGGCTGAAGTCCGGATGGGTAAGGGTAAAGGTTCTCCTGAGTACTGGGCGTGCCGGGTGAAACCTGGTCGCATCATGTTCGAAATGGACGGTGTGTCTGAAGATATTGCTCGTGAAGCAATGCGTCTGGCCGCTGCTAAACTCCCAATCAAGTGCCGGTTCGTCCAGCGCATTGGTGAGTAATCGGACATCGAAAGGAAAAGGCCATGAAGGCTAGCGACGTAAGAGCTAAGACCTCAGATGAGCTCAAGGCAAACCTGGAAGAACTGAAAAAAGAACAGTTCAACCTGCGTTTCCAGAGAGCAACTGGTCAGCTCGAAAACACCGCTCGTGTCCGTCAGGTTCGCCGGGACATTGCGCGGATCCAGACAGTCTTGCGCGACAAGCGCGTGTCTGACAACGCATAAGGAGCTAATGATGCCAAAGCGTATTTTGCAGGGTGTCGTTGTTAGCGATGCGAACGAAAAGACAGTAACGGTGAAGGTAGAGCGTCGCTTTACCCATCCTTTGCTGAAAAAAGTTGTGCGCCGTACGAAGAAGTATCGTGCACATGACGAAAATAATTCTTACAAGGTTGGCGACACCGTTCAAATTGAAGAGTGTGCTCCAATCTCTAAGAATAAGAAATGGACCGTTGTTTCTACGGAAGCAGCGAGCTAGTGAACGCATCCAGCATTTCTAACTTTTAGAGTGCTGAGAAAGAACAAGGCGACGAGTCATGATTCAGATGCAAACTAACCTCGACGTAGCCGATAATTCCGGCGCACGTCGTGTCATGTGCATCAAAGTGCTCGGCGGCTCCAAACGGAAGTATGCTGGCGTTGGCGACATCATTGTTGTCTCCGTCAAAGAAGCAATTCCTCGGGGTCGTGTAAAGAAGGGCGACGTGATGAAAGCGGTCGTCGTACGCACGGCTAAAGACATCCGTCGTGCTGACGGCAGTGTGATCCGGTTCGACAGCAATGCTGCCGTCCTGATCAACAACAACAAAGAACCGATCGGAACACGTATTTTTGGCCCAGTTCCTCGTGAACTGCGTGGCAAGAATCACATGAAGATCATTTCGCTTGCGCCGGAGGTGCTCTGATGCCCGCGAAGATCAAAAAGGGCGACAAAGTCGTCGTAATTGCCGGTCGTGACAAAGGAAAGACTGGGGAAGTTCTCCAGATGATTCCATCTGACAACCGCGCTGTCGTGCGTGGCGTTAACTTGGTGAAACGTCACCAGCGCCAGACCCAACAGAGCGAAGGTGGTATCATCACAAAGGAAGCTCCTATTCAGCTTTCCAATATTGCCATTGCTGATCCTAAGGATGGCAAGCCGACCCGCGTCGGTTTCACGACTAATGATGCAGGCGCCACTGTTCGTGTCGCTAAGCGTTCAGGAGACGTGATTGATGGCTGACGCTACTTACACTCCACGGCTCAAGGCGCACTACAATGATGTAGTGCGTGGTGAGCTTCAGGAGAAGTTTAACTACACCAACCCAATGATGATTCCTTCGGTCGAAAAGATCGTTTTGAACATGGGTGTTGGTGAAGCTGTTGGTGACAGCAAGAAGGCTCGTATCGCTGCTGAAGATCTTAGCTTGATTGCTGGTCAAAAGGCGGTTATTACCCGTGCTAGAAAATCTATCGCGACCTTCAAGGTTCGTGAAGATATGCCGCTGGGTACTAAAGTTACACTTCGTCGTAACCAGATGTTCGAATTCATGGATCGTTTGATCACAATCGCGCTTCCGCGTGTACGTGACTTTCGTGGCTTGAATCCGAAGAGCTTCGACGGACGTGGCAACTACGCTATGGGACTTAAAGAACACATTGTTTTCCCTGAAATTGACTACGATAAAGTAGATCAAATGTGGGGTATGGACATTGTTGTTTGTACCAATGCTAAAACCGATGACGAAGCGCGTGAACTGCTGCGCGCGTTCAACTTCCCGTTCCGCAAATAAAAGCGGTATACGGGAAAGGAACGAGGACAGACGATGGCGAAGAAAAGCGCGGTCGAGAAAAACAAGCGGCGCGTAGCTCTTGTTAGTAAATATGCTGACAAGCGTGCTGCCCTGAAGGCCATGGCCAAGGACGAGAGCTTGTCCCTGGAGGAGCGTTTCAATGCACGGCTGAAGCTTTCAAAGCTGCCGCGCAATTCCGCGCCTACACGGGTACGCAACCGGTGTGAAGTCACAGGTCGCCCACGCGGTTACTACCGCAAACTTAAGATGTCGCGTATTGCGCTTCGTGAGTTGGGTTCCCTGGGCAAGATCCCGGGTCTCGTGAAGTCGAGCTGGTAAGGAGTTACTGCTATGTCGATTTCCGATCCAGTCGGGGATATGATCACGCGCATCCGTAATGCGCAGATGCGTCGCAAATCTAAAGTAAGCACACCTGCTTCTAAGTTGCGCGCGCACATCTTGGACGTTCTGATTTCTGAAGGTTACATCCGCGGTTATACCGCTGTTGACTTCGGTGCAGGCAAGTCTGAGCTTGAAATTGAGTTGAAGTATTTCGACGGTGAACCAGTGATTCGCACCATTGAGCGCGTATCTAAGCCTGGTCGTCGTGTGTATTCTTCAGTCAAGAACATCCCACACGTTGCAAACGGCTTGGGTGTATCTATTCTGTCTACTCCTCAGGGCGTAATGGCAGACCACGATGCACGTGAGAAAAATGTGGGTGGTGAAGTACTTTGTCGCGTCTTCTGACGCGGCATTGCACGATTAACTAAAATAACAGACAGGTTGATCTTATGTCTCGAATTGGCAAGAAGCCAGTCCCCGTGCCAAGCGGGGTAACGGCAACGATCAACGGCCAGAATGTTATCGTTAAAGGCCCGAAGGGGGAACTCTCCTTCGTGGTCAACGATCTCGTTTCGGTCGATATGGCGGATGATGGTATCCGTCTTGATCCGCGCAACCAGTCAAAGACTGCGCGTTCTTTGTGGGGTATGTCCCGCACCATGGTCGCTAACCTTATCACAGGTGTGACCTCCGGCTTCGAAAAGCAGCTGGCGATTACCGGTGTTGGTTACCGTGCACAGGTTCAAGGTAAGACCCTTAATCTTGCTCTTGGTTTCTCTCATGATGTCAAGTTTGACATTCCTGAGGGTGTAGAAATCAAATGTCCGAAGCCGACAGAAATTGTCATCAACGGCATTGACAAGCAGCAGATAGGGCAGGTTGCCGCGAACATTCGTGAATATCGCCCACCTGAGCCATACAAAGGCAAGGGTATTCGTTATGCGGACGAGTTCATCGTTCGTAAAGAAGGCAAGAAGAAGTAACGGTACGGACCATGGCGAATGGAAATTCTTTCGAACGTCGTCGCGCCCGTGTGCGCCGTTCGATCAAAAAGGTAGCGAATGGTCGTCCTCGGCTGTCCGTTTTCCGCTCATCCAAGCAGATTTACGCTCAGATCATCGACGATACCAAGGGTGTAACCCTTGCGTCCGCGTCTACCATTGAGAAAGACGTAAAAGTAGAAAACGGCGGCAATAAAGATGCTGCTGCTGCTGTAGGCAAGCTTATTGCTGAACGCGCTATTGCTGCTGGTATCAAAGAAGTCGTGTTTGATCGTGGTGGTTATATCTATCATGGCCGTGTTCAGGCCTTGGCAGATGCAGCACGTGATAGCGGTCTGAGCTTCTGATCAGCGCCTTTTGGTGCTCCTAGAGAACGGGAAACATTATTATGGCGAGACAGGATAACCGGGATCGTGAAGAGCGCGACAGCGAATTTGTCGATAAGCTCGTTCACATCAACCGCGTCGCTAAAGTTGTAAAGGGTGGTCGTCGTTTCGGCTTCGCCGCTCTTGTAGTAGTTGGTGATCAGAAAGGCCGCGTTGGCTTTGGTCACGGTAAGGCTCGTGAAGTGCCAGAAGCCATCCGCAAAGCAACAGAAGCTGCTAAGCGTACTATGGTTCGTGTGCCACTTCGTGAAGGTCGTACTCTTCACCACGATGTTGAAGGCCGTCACGGCGCAGGTAAAGTTGTACTTCGTGCAGCACCTGCCGGTACCGGTATCATCGCTGGTGGTCCAATGCGTGCTGTGTTTGAGACACTTGGTGTCCAGGACGTTGTTGCGAAGTCCCTTGGTACTTCCAACCCGTACAACATGGTTCGTGCGACTTTCGATGCACTGAAAAAAGAAGACAGCCCGCGTTCTGTTGCAGCACGTCGTGGTCTCAAGGTATCTTCCTTGCAGGCTCGTCGTCGTGACAACGATGATGCGGCGCCAGTAAAGGCTGAGGCATAAGCCTCGCTTTTGCTGACTGAGAACAAGGGTTAGTGTCATGGCTAATACTGAAAAGACTGTAACAGTCGAACAGATCGGTAGCCCGCTTCGCCGTCCTGCTAGTCAGCGTGCTACGTTGATTGGTCTGGGTCTGAACAAGATGCACCGTCGTCGTACTCTGAAGGATACTCCAGAAGTACGCGGCATGATCCGTAAGGTTCAGCATCTGGTTCGCGTTTTAGACGAAGCATAAGCGGACCGGGAGAACTATCATGAAGCTCAACGAACTCCGGGATAACCCGGGTGCTGTTTCGGACCGAACCCGCGTAGGACGCGGTATCGGTTCCGGTAAGGGCAAGACTGGCGGCCGTGGTGTCAAAGGTCAGAAGTCCCGTTCGGGTGTTGCTATCAAGGGCTTTGAAGGCGGGCAGATGCCATTGCATCGTCGTCTTCCAAAGCGCGGCTTCACCAATATCTTTGCTAAGGACCTTAACATTGTGTCCTTGGGTCGTGTTCAGACAGCAATCGACGCTGGTAAGCTTGACGCTTCCGCGACGGTGACTGTTGAAGCACTTGTTGCAGCAGGCGTTGTTCGCCGCGTTCTGGATGGCGTACGCCTTCTGTCCGACGGTGAACTGAAATCTGCTGTGACTTTCGAAATTGCTGGTGCTTCCAAAACTGCTGTTGCAGCAGTTGAGAAAGCAGGCGGCAAGGTCGTAATCAAGGAAGGCAAGGCTTAACAGCCTTGTCTTTTTTTCGGGGTGTATCCAAACTGACCGGAGCGCGGAATGGCTTCTGCTGCCGAGCAACTTGCTTCAAACCTTAACTTTTCTGCCTTTGCTAAAGCCGAGGAACTGAAGAAGCGGATCTGGTTCACGCTAGGCGCGCTTTTGGTTTATCGATTCGGAACCTATATCCCTCTGCCTGGAATTAATCCTGACGCGCTTGCACAGGCCTTCGGAAACGTACAAACTGGCATTGTTGGCCTGTTTAACATGTTCTCCGGCGGTGCTGTCGAGCGTATGGCTATTTTTGCCCTCGGCATCATGCCTTACATTTCTGCGTCGATTATCATCCAGCTTATGACTTCTGTTGTTCCTACTTTGGAACAGCTGAAGAAAGAGGGTGAGCAAGGCCGGAAAAAAATTAACCAGTACACACGTTTTGGTACAGTGATTCTGGCAACCTTCCAGGCCTACGGTATTTCCGTTGGTCTTGAGGCTGGCGCGAACATTGTTATCGATCCGGGCTGGTTTTTCCGTATTGCAACAGTTCTTACCCTTGTTGGTGGTACTATGTTCCTGATGTGGCTGGGTGAGCAAATCACCTCTCGCGGCATTGGTAACGGCATTTCTTTGATCATTTTCTCCGGTATTGTTGCCGGGCTTCCTTCTGCGATTGCTTCCACTTTGGAACTTGGTCGTCAGGGCGCGCTCGCAACTCCAATCATTCTGGCAGTTATCATACTGTCTGTGGTGGTTATCGGCGTTATCGTCTTCATGGAACGTGCACAGCGACGGTTGCTGATTCAGTATCCACGTCGCCAACAGGGCAATAAGATGTTTGAGGGGAACACTTCGTTCCTGCCACTCAAACTCAATACGGCTGGTGTTATTCCACCGATTTTTGCGAGTTCCTTGTTGCTGGTACCAGCGACTGTAGCCAGTTTCCAAACCGGTGATTCCACTGGTTCGATGGCGTGGTTGACAACAATCACTGCGCTGCTGGGACACGGTCAACCAGCCTACATGGCTCTTTATGCAGCATTAATCATCTTTTTCTGCTTCTTCTACACCGCGATTGTTTTCAATCCGTCGGAGACAGCAGACAACCTCAAGAAGCATGGTGGCTTCATTCCAGGAATTCGTCCAGGCGAACGTACTGCGCAGTACATTGACCATGTGCTAACTCGCATTACGGTTGTCGGTGCAATATACATTACTCTCATTTGTTTGTTGCCAGAGTTCCTGATCTCAGCAACGGGTGTGCCGTTCTACTTCGGTGGTACGTCTCTGCTCATTGTTGTTAGCGTCACCATGGATACCGTTTCTCAGATCCAGGGACACCTTCTTGCTCATCAGTACGAGGGCTTGGTGAAGAAAACGAAGTTGAGGGGGAAACGTAGATGAGATTGATTCTTCTTGGCCCTCCTGGTGCTGGTAAAGGCACTCAGGCAGGTCGACTTGTTGCGGTGCATGGTATTGTCCAGCTTTCTACTGGTGACATGCTTCGTGCAGCTGTTGCAGCTGAAACCGAAGTCGGCTTGAAGGTTAAAGATGTTCTGACACGTGGTGACCTGGTTTCTGATGACCTGATTTGCTCCATCATTTCTGATCGTATTGATCAGGCTGATTGTGCAAAAGGCTTCATTCTGGACGGTTTCCCACGCACCATTGCTCAGGCAGACGCTCTTGGCGAACTGCTTGAGAAGAAGGACCAGAGACTTGATGCTGTTGTGCAGCTGAAAGTTGATGAAGGTATCCTTCTTGAGCGTATCGAAACACGTGCTCGTGAAAGCGCGGAAGCTCGATCCGATGACAATGCAGAGTCTTTGAAGAAGCGTCTTGCAGTTTACAACGAGCAGACAGCCCCGCTTATCAAATACTATGGTGAGCGGAACATGCTGATGAGCGTTGATGGCATGAAGTCCGTTGACGAGGTTGCTTCAGAGATCGATACGATTTTGAGCACGGTTTAATCCGTGCTTTTTGAAGGCAGGCGCTTGCGCTTGCCTTTATAATAAAGTATAGCCGGCGCACATCGACACCATAATCGATTGGCGCCGGTTTTCCTTGGGAAACCGAGGCTGATCTTTTTGCTGTGTGATGGTGCGCCCTCAACCTGCGTGGTTGTAGGTGTGTTATCGGCAAAAAAATGGGAGAGGGAACAAACGTACCCTCGTAATTGGAGAAAACAAACGTGGCACGTATTGCTGGCGTCAACCTTCCGACGAATAAGCGCGTAGTTATCGCGCTGCAGTACATTCATGGCATTGGTGCGAAGTTCGCGCAGGAAATCACCGAGAAAGTCGGTATTGCTGCAGAGCGTCGCGTCAACGAACTTTCTGATGCAGAAGTTCTGAAAGTCCGTGAAGCAATCGACGCTGAATACACCGTTGAAGGTGATCTTCGTCGTGAAACTGCAATGAATATTAAGCGTCTCATGGACCTTGGCTGTTACCGTGGCCTGCGCCACCGTCGTGGTCTGCCTGTTCGTGGTCAGCGCACTCATACCAACGCTCGCACCCGTAAGGGCCCTGCTAAAGCGATCGCTGGTAAGAAGAAATAACTAGCCGGTTATCCGGTGGAGCCGCCGGCTATACGGCGGTGTAGATATCGAAGTTAGGAAATATAATGGCTAAAGAATCGGCGCGTGTGCGTCGTCGCGAACGGAAGAACATTTCTTCAGGTGTCGCGCATGTGAACTCTACGTTCAACAACACCATGATCACCATCACCGATGCTCAGGGCAATGCGATCTCTTGGTCGTCTGCCGGCGCGCTTGGCTTTAAGGGTTCTCGTAAGTCTACCCCTTATGCTGCACAGGTCGCTGCCGAAGACGCTGGTCGTAAGGCTGCTGAACACGGCATGCGTACTCTCGAAGTAGAAGTACGTGGTCCAGGTTCTGGACGTGAATCCGCTCTGCGTGCGCTTCAGGCTGCAGGTTTCGTTATTACATCTATCCGTGATGTAACTCCGATCCCGCACAATGGTTGCCGCCCACGCAAGCGTCGCCGCGTCTAACAGTTCGTTAGGCTAGTTTTCCACCCAGGCAAGGATTAGTTGACTTTTAGGTCAACGGGAAAGCCAGAGGGTTTATGAACGTGACTATTCAAAAAAATTGGCAAGAGCTTATCAAGCCAACTAAACTCGACATTCGTGCTGGCGATGATGCACGCTTTAAGGCTTCTGTGATTGCAGAACCTCTTGAGCGTGGCTACGGCCTGACTCTTGGTAACGCACTGCGCCGCGTTCTGCTCAGCTCCCTTCAGGGTGCTGCAGTGACTGCGGTTCAGATTGATGGCGTTCTCCATGAGTTTTCATCTATTCCTGGCGTTCGTGAAGATGTGACTGACATCATCCTGAACATCAAGGAAATCGCGCTTCGCATGGAAGGTGAGGGACCAAAGCGTATGGTTCTGCGTAAGCAGGGTCCTGGTGCGGTCTACGCTGGCGATATTGAAACTGTAGGTGACGTTGAGGTTCTTAACCCAGGTCTGCTGCTGTGTAACCTTGATGAAGGTGCGGAAGTTCGCATCGAATTCACTGTAAACACCGGCAAGGGTTATGTCCCAGCTGCCGCTAACCGCCCAGAAGACGCTCCAATCGGTCTGATTCCGGTTGACAGCCTGTATTCTCCGGTTAAGAAGGTTTCTTATAAGGTTGAGAACACCCGTGAAGGTCAGGTTCTTGATTATGATAAGTTGACTTTGACTGTTGAAACTGACGGATCTGTGATCCCTGAAGATGCAGTAGCATTTGCTGCTCGTATCCTGCAGGATCAGCTGTCTATCTTCGTGAACTTCGAAGAGCCACAGCGTGAAGTTCAGGAAGATACAGTCGCGGAACTTGCGTTCAACCCAGCACTGCTGAAGAAGGTTGATGAGCTTGAGTTGTCTGTACGTTCGGCAAACTGCCTGAAGAACGACAATATCGTATATATTGGCGATCTCATTCAGAAGACAGAAGCAGAAATGCTTCGTACACCGAACTTCGGTCGTAAGTCTCTCAACGAGATCAAAGAAGTTCTGGCGCAAATGGGCCTGCATCTCGGTATGGAAGTGGCAAACTGGCCGCCTGAAAATATCGATGAGCTCGCTAAGCGCTACGAAGACCACCAATATTAAAGGAACAGGAACTGAGCGCGCTGCGTGAGGTTCCGGCGATCTGATGTACTAGATCGTAATTGACTTAACAAAGGAGAGGGCCATGCGCCACGGTAATTCCGGCCGCAAGCTCAATCGGACGTCAAGCCACCGTAAAGCGATGTTCGCTAACATGGCAGCTTCGCTCATCCAGCATGAGCAGATTGTTACGACGCTTCCGAAAGCAAAAGAGATGCGTCCAATCATCGAGAAGCTCATCACTCTGGGTAAGCGCGGCGACCTGCATGCACGTCGTCAAGCAATTTCCCAGATCCGTGACACTGCAATGGTAGCAAAACTGTTTGATACCCTCGCAGAGCGTTATGCGGACCGTCAGGGTGGTTATTCTCGCGTGCTGAAAGCTGGTTTCCGTCATGGTGATAATGCACCAATGGCTGTTATTGAGCTGGTTGAGCGCGATGTAGAAGCTAAAGGCGCTGCAGATCGTGCACGCGCTGCTGCTGAAGAAGCTGCTGAGACAGCTGAAGCTGCTGCATAAGCTTTTCGCATAAGCGATTTGAAAAAGGGTGCCTTCGGGTGCCCTTTTTTGTTGCCTGAATGAAATTCGCTCAGAGGTCCTCACTTTTGGCAGAGCGAATCTGATGAAATAGTTCGCGTTACGTGAGTTTTGGCAGGTGGAACTGGATTGCTCGTGTCAGGTCAGTGCTGCAACTTATGATAGTACAGCGTGCTTCCAGTTTTGTGAGAAAACACTGCTAAATCATATCGGTATTTCAATTTTTCTTCGATTTGAAAAGCATTTTAAATATTTGTTTTAAGCGGAGATTAACACTATAGCCCGACTATGCTCCCAACGTATTACTCGGGGGCAAATATGCGTTCTAAATCTGATGAGAGCGGCTCTGTATCCTCACCTAGAGTCAAAAATTATTTTAATCGTATTGCTGTTCGTCTTCCATTCATTATGGTTGGGCTTGCAATTATTGCGAGTGCCGTTGTGGCATTCCTTGGGTATACGCGTGCTGAAAGTGCGCTGACTGAAGCGAGCAAGACACAGCTCGTGCTCGTGGCACAGGCTCGTCGGGATACTCTCGATGAAAAGCTGGAGCGCGTTGATAGTGATATCAAGCGCCTGGTCAAAAGTAGCGCGATGCGCGTTACCATGACTGACCTACTAGCTTCTATGGATTCTCTAAGTGCAGATAAGGATGATATCCTTAGCTACTTCCAAAAGAGCGGGTCGTCTGTGGCAGACCGTCTGCAGCTGACTGGGAATGGCAACAAGACGCTTTATTCCTGGCGTCATGCTGTTGTTCATCCAGATTTTGTGGCGAGTGTAACCGGTGGAGGTTATGCGGACATCCTGATCATGGATGCAAACGGTCTGGTGATTTACTCTGCGACCAAGTCCTCTGAGTTTCTTGAGAGCGTGAAGGATGGCAAGCTATCCGGTACATTGCTCAGTCAGGAATTCAATAAGGCGGCGAAAGCTACAGAAGGCGACGTGGTCTATTCTGAGATCGCTCAATATGCGCCTGATGGAAATTCTGCATCCCTTTTGATTTCGGCTCCTGTGTTTGTTGAAGACTTCAATCAGGTCACGTTTAAGGGTGTGATCGCCATTCGGCTCGGCTCTGAGTTCTTCGATAGTGTCTTGCAAAATCGCGAGAACATGGGTGAGACAGGTCAGACGTATCTGGCACGCATTGACGGTACGATCCTTTCTAATCAGGTTCTGTCTGATGTGCCGACAGCGCTGGTGAAGAAAGATGATCCAGAGGTTGTTGCGAAAGTTGTCGAAGATCTGCAGGCGAACCTGGAAAGCAATGTTGGCTTTGCGGAAGTGAAGGAACAGTTTATTCTGGCCCTGCCACTTGGCTTTGAAAAACTGCCGACTGTTATTGTCGCAAAGACTGATGTGAGCGAAGCGCTGGCTGTTGTGCATGCACTCGCCAAAGAAATCATTATCAGCGGATTGATCGTATTGTCAGTCGTTGCTGCGATTGGCATCTTCATGGCACGTAGTCTGTCTACTCCGCTTAATCGCCTGTCTGCCAATCTTAATAAGATTGCGAATGGCAATCTGGATGTGGAGATTGTCTCTGCTCAGCGTAAGGATGAGATCGGTGATATTGGCCGAGCTGTTCAGTCCTTCCAAGCTGGTCTTGTCCGTGCAAGAGAGTTGGATGAGAAACAGGTGCGTGAGCAGCATGAACAGGAAGAGCGCGTGAAACGTGTGGATGCCTTGAACGAGAACTTCGATGTGGGCGTTCGTGATATCCTGACCACTGTGACTGATGCTGGCGGTAATCTGGAAACCACCGCGAAGAGTATGGCAAGCATCTCTGAGCAGACCAACACTGAAGCTCAGACAGTGTCTTCTGCTTCTGAGCAGTCCCTGATGAACCTTCAGGCTGTTGCTGGTGCCGCTGAAGAGCTTTCTGCTACTGTTGGTGAGATTGACCGTGAGGTTCGGCGTTCTGCTGACGTCTCCAAGCAAGCGGCTGAGAAAGCTGCTGCGGCTGAGGTGTCTGTGAACGGCCTTATGGAAGCGGCGCAGCGCATTGGTGAAGTTGTCTCTCTCATCAATGATATTGCTGATCAGACCAACCTGTTGGCGCTGAATGCGACGATTGAGGCTGCACGTGCTGGCGAAGCTGGTAAGGGCTTTGCGGTTGTTGCATCCGAAGTTAAGGGCCTTGCAAACCAGACTGGTCAGGCAACTGGCGAGATCAGTGTTCAGATCCAATCTGTTCAGGCTGAGACCGAGAAAGCCGTTGCAGCTATCAAGGAAATCAGCACGGTTATTGGTGACGTGAATGAAGCGGCGACTGCGATTGCAGGTGCTGTTCAGGAACAGGCTGTAACCGCAACAGATATCTCCAGCAACATTCAGCAGGTGACTTCTGGTAGCTCTGAGGTTGCTCAGGCTATTACTCGCGTGAGCATGATCGCAAGTGACGCCGGGCATGAAGCTGAAAATGTTCTTGGCGCTGCAAACCAGCTGACGCATCAGTCCGAAGAGCTAAAGAACATGGTTGAGCAATACCTTGAGAATATCCGGGCAGCCTAAGTTCTGTCAGGTTTAGTTGAGATGAGTGAGGCGCCGGGGAGACCCGGCGTTTTGCGTTTTGAGCAGATGTGTTCTGTTTAGTGCACTCAAACTGTTATTGGTTTGAAATCCACATGCAGTTTTCGGGGATGCGAGCCCGCTGCTTAAAACCGACAGATTGGCCTTTTCATTTCCATATTGCAGACTTATCTGTAACCTGCTGCTCCCGAATTTTTTGAAAGAAAATCATTTTGAACTGGGGGCTCTTGCCGAAGGGATTTAAGAATGGGTCAAATCAGGAAGTCTGCTGCTCACCTGCTTTTTTGTGCAGTTCTTGGGACTACTGGCGTTGTTGCAACGCAAAGCACTGGTGCGCTGGCCAGTGAGAAGACTGTTCCAACATCTCAAGCTGAGATTTCACTTTCCTTCGCTCCCATTGTGAAGAAGGTCGCCCCTGCGGTGGTGAATGTGTACGCAAGTCGTACCGTTCAAGAGCGCCGCAGAGTTTCTCCATTCTTTGATGATCCTTTCTTCCGTCGTTTCTTTGGTGAGCAATCTGATCGGTTTGCACCTCGTTCGCGCAGTCGGGTTCAAAGCTCTCTGGGCTCTGGTGTGATTGTGTCTGCTGATGGGACAATTATTACCAACCATCATGTTATCGCCGGCGCTGATGAGGTGCGCGTAGCACTTTCTGATCGGCGCGAGTTTGATGCCGACATCATCTTGATGGATGAGCGCACAGATCTTGCCGTTTTGAAGGTACGCAACGCAGAAGGGGCGTTCCCTGTTGTGCCGTTTGCCAACTCAGATGAACTTGAGGTGGGTGATCTGGTACTGGCGATTGGTAACCCGTTTGGTGTCGGGCAAACTGTGACGCAAGGGATTGTATCCGCTGTCGCCCGAAACCAGGTAGGCGTCTCGGATTATCAGTTCTTCATTCAGACAGATGCCGCCATTAATCCGGGCAACTCGGGTGGAGCGCTGGTTGATCTAAACGGGCATCTTGTTGGCGTGAATACTGCGATCTTCTCGCGCTCCGGAGGTTCCAACGGCATTGGATTTGCAATCCCTGCCAATATGGTGGAAGTGGTTGCTTCGGCTGCTGATGACGGCGGTATCGTGCGCCGCCCGTGGGTTGGCACCAGTGTGCAGCCAGTTAGCTCTGATATTGCTGCCAGCCTTGGGCTGGAGCGTCCCAGCGGGGTTTTGGTGACGCGTATTCAGGAAGGAAGCCCTGCTGACCGTGCTGGTATTCGTGTGGGTGACCTGATCCTGTCAGTTGGTGGAACCCAAGTGGATGATCCGGATGCTTATGGCTATCGTCTTGCCACGAAGAAAGTTGGCGGTGTAACGAACTTTGAGATGTTGCGCGGTGGCGAAGCTTTTGCCGTTGAAATCAGTCTTGAGCGTGCTCCGGAAACTGTGGCTAGAGATGAAAGAGAGATCAAAGGGAACTCGCCATTTACTGGTGTACGGGTTATGAATCTTTCTCCTGCTGTGGCAGAAGAGTTGCGCATGTACAACGAGTTTTCAGGCGTTGTAATTGCTGATATTAAAGCTCGTAGTACTGCGGCCTATGTCGGCTTTAAACCCGGTGATATCGTGGTTGAGATCAATGGTGCTGAAGTTCAAAGCACCAAAGACCTTTCCAAGCTGACTGGCAAGAAGCAGCGCACCTGGAACATCACCTTCAAGCGTGATGGTCAGCTACGACAGGTAAGTTTGCGATAATGCTGTTTTGAGAGGCTTACTCTCCACGACAGCTTAAAGGAATGTTGAGAGACCATGAGTGATCTGTTTTCCGCCAATGGGATGGATCAGCTGGAAGACAGGCCGCTTGCAGACCGCATGCGGCCTCGTGTTCTGGAGGATGTTGTCGGACAAGGCCACCTTTTGGGTGAGGCTGGTATTTTAAGCCGTATGCTACGGTCCGGCTCTCTGGGATCTCTCATCTTCTGGGGGCCTCCGGGTACTGGTAAAACCACGGTTGCCCGCTTGCTTGCAGATGCAACGGAATTGGAGTTTGAGCAGATCTCTGCCATTTTCTCCGGAGTTGCCGATCTCAAAAAGTGTTTTGAGCGCGCAAGAGGACGTCAGATTTCTGGTAAGCGGACCTTGCTGTTTGTTGATGAGATCCATCGCTTCAACCGTGCTCAGCTGGATAGTTTTTTACCTGTGATGGAAGATGGCACCATCACACTCGTAGGTGCGACTACTGAAAACCCAAGCTTTGAGCTGAACGCAGCGTTGCTGTCCCGTTCGCATGTTCTGACGTTCCATTCTCTTGATGAAGATGCGCTGATTGATTTGCTTAAGCGCGCAGAAGAGGTGATGGGGCGTGACTTGCCTTTGGATGAGGATGCGCGTTTATCTCTTGTACGTATGGCGGATGGTGATGGCCGGTCTGCTTTGACTTTGGCGGAAGACGTTTGGCGTACGGCTGGCGATGATGAGATCTTCGACACAGAACGCCTGGCGGAAGTAGTGCAGCGACGTGCGCCGATCTATGACAAGACCAAGGACGGGCATTACAATCTCATTTCTGCGCTTCATAAGTCCATTCGCGGGTCAGACCCGGATGCTGCGCTCTACTGGATGTGCCGGATGTTGGAAGGCGGAGAAGATCCGCTCTATATCATCCGTCGCCTGACAGTGATGGCTTCTGAAGATATTGGCATGGCTGATCCCAATGCGCTGGTTCAGGTGAATGCTGCACGTCATGCGTTTCAGCTGGTAGGCTCGCCAGAAGGGGAGTATGCGCTGGCTCAAGCTGCCGTCTATTTAGCCACGGCACCCAAATCCAATGCGTCCTATCTGGCTTATAAGGCCGCTCGCATGGATGCGCGGGAATATGGATCTCTTGTGCCGCCAAAACACATTCTGAACGCACCGACCACGCTCATGAAGAAGATGGGCTATGGTGACAGCTATCGCTATGACCATGATGAGCCAGATGCGTTTTCTGGTCAGGATTACTTCCCTGAGAAAATGGGCCGTCAAAAATATTATGAGCCGAATGCCCGTGGGTTTGAGCGTGATGTTCAAAAACGTTTGAGCTATTGGGATCGGTTGAGAAAAGAGCGGGGCACTTCCTAGAGCTATCTGTCCGGTTTCTCTTTAGGACGTTGTCGCGGAACTTGTTGTTTCGCCTTTTTCGAAAACTGACGGTCATTTTTCAAGACGACACATAAACTACACGTAACTTTGTTTGGGTTTCCCGATTGCAATCGGGCATCTTAGTTCGCACACTGACATATGAGCTTGTTGCGTTTATTTACGTCTGCGCATCATGCTCTGACTTCTTTTTATAAGCGAATTTTGGTGCATGCATGAGGCAACTTGAGCTGAGATTGGGACTGGTGCTGTATGGCGGGGTTTCACTTGCCATCTATATGCATGGTGTCACCCGTGAACTCCTAAATCTTCAGCGTGCCTCCCATGCTTTGCATCAATTGCGGCGGGACCGAGAGCGCGGTGTTGAGAGTGATGTTGCTCTCGAAGGCTCGGCAAAATCTTACTTTGATCTTCTGGAAAGCTTTGGGCCGCAACTTGACCTGCGGGTTGTGATTGATGCGATCTCTGGTGCTTCTGCGGGAGGTGTGAATGCGATCATGCTGGCGCGAGCACTGGCGCATGATTTGCCGCTCAAGCATCACAGTGATTTGTGGCTGTCGCTTGCTGATGTCGATAAGCTGGCCAATGAGACCTCCGGGGTTAGCAAACATGCCAAGCGGGTGCTCGCACCCATTCTGGATAAGCTGCTGGTGTTCCTCGGAACTGATGTTCCCCAGAACAAGGAAACGCGCACTAAACTGCGAGATTTTATCAGTTCACGATGGTTTACGCCGCCGTTCTCAGGTGAGCGATACTCAGGGTGGTTAGTGGATGCATGCCGCGCGATGGATGAAGAGGATCGCGGAGAAACGCTGATCCCTTATGGACAGCGGTTGGAGTTGTTCGTGACACTCACTGATTTTCACGGTGTGCTGCGGCGTATTGCGTTGCATGATCCGGAGTTCATTGAGGAGTTGGATCATCGCCGTATTGTGAAGTTCAATGCCATTCATCGTGTTTCCAGCGGTTTGCATAGCCAAATGAGTGCAGAATGTATTCCTGATCTGGTTTTTGCGGCCAGAGCGACCTCAAGTTTCCCCGGAGCCTTTCCTCCCATGAGTGCTGAGGAGATGGATGGGGTTCTTGAGCGTCAGGGCCTTGAGTGGAGCGGGCGTGAGGCATTCCTGACCAACGTGCTCCATGCTAATTGTGATGCAGAAGGGGAGCGGATCTTCATTGATGGCTCGCTCGTGATGAACAAGCCCTTCGAGCCGCTCATTAGCTCCATTGCGCAGCGACCAGCTGCCCGAGAAGTTGTGCGTCGGTTGCTTTATCTGGATCCGTTGCCCTTTTCGCACCGAGATGTGCCATCAGAGCTAGAATCTCCCGGTTTCTTCAAGAGTATCTTCGCGTCGCTTGCTCATATTCCGCGCAATGAACCGATTGGTGATGAACTGCAAGAGATTGAGCAGATCAACATGAAGGTGCGGCGAATACAGGAAGTTGCTGAAGCTGCATTGCCAATGGTGCGCCATGAAGTGCGGCTGTTGCTTGAAAAACATGGCAGCCTGCCGGAGACTGAGGGTGACTTCTCAGTTGTGCGACAAGGGGCTGAGCTGGCGGCGATGGAGCAATCTGGTTTCGCCAATGCTGGTTATCTTCAGCTTCGTTTAGGGCATCTGGCCCACCGTGTTGTCTTGTTGATTTCTGAGCTTTCCGGCACGCAGCAAGAAGGGTGCGTTCAAAAGGGCGAAGAGGTTGCTCTCTGGTCCTGGGAAAGCGTGGAAGACGTGGTGGTGAATGCGTTGACCTTCTCCAAAGAAGAGGAGGGGGAAGCGCAGCGGGATCAGGCTAAGATTCTTCGTGAACTGAAGAGCCTTGATGTTGACTATCGCATTCGTCAGTTACGGTTCTTGATCGAGCAGATCAACAAGTTCTATCACCATGAAGAGATTGCTGGTTCTGTTGAGTTTGCACGTCATCTGGACGTGTTTAAGCGTGAACTTTATGGGCAGATTGCCAACTTGCGGAGCCGTTGGTCCCAGGAGTTTTATGGCACAGAAACCATCTATCTTGCGACATTGCTGAAAGAAGCATCACCGCAGTTGGAGACGGTGCGCAAAGTGCTTGGGGTCCTCAGCCTTCGTATGGGGCTTTCTGATCTTGATAAACTGACAGATTCCATCGTGTTCGAGGGAGTTGGTAAACTAGGCGATCTGAAGGCGGCGCAAGGTATTCTAGAAGGCTATATCGGCTTTCCATTCTTCGACACCAGCATGTTTCCAGTTCAGCAAGCCCTAGATGCTTTTGAGCTTCGTAAGATTGAGGTGGGGCGCATCAGCCCAAAGGATGCGCAATTGCTTTGTCCCGGCGGCGTTGATTTGAAAGGCGCGCAATTGCAGATGTTTGGTGCCTTCTTCAATCGCGGATGGCGTGAGCATGATTATCTATGGGGACGGCTCAACGCTGCTGAACGGTTGGTGCGGTTACTGCGGGATGTTTATCATCAGTGCCATGGTTCTGCTCAGCGTATTGCTCCTGTTGATGATATGAACCTGCGCGCGATATTCCTTGATATTCTGGATGAGGAAGAAGCACATTTGGAAGATCATGAAGAGTTGGTGGAAGCTTGCCGGGAGAAGGTTGATGAGGTCTTCTCTAAGGGATGTTAGTTACACCACAATTTATGCAAGACATGCCATTCAAAATCCGATAGGGAGAATGCATGAAAAATCTCATCCTGATTGCACTTGGTGGCGGGGCAGGAGCGGTTTGCCGGCATCTGGTTTCAATGGCCGGACTTCGCCTTCTTGGTCCTTCTTTTCCGTGGGGCACTGTCACCGTAAACATTCTTGGTTCATTGTTGATGGGGATCTTTGTTGAGGTTCTTGCTCAGCGACTGAACGCTTCTTCTGAACTGCGTTATCTGATCGCGACTGGTTTCCTTGGCGGCTTTACCACCTTCTCAACCTTCTCGCTGGATGTCGCTGTGTTGTGGGAACGCGGAGAACCTATTGCGACCGCTGCTTATGTGCTGGTCTCACTTGTTCTTTCTGTCTCAGCCTTGTTTGCAGGTCTTTATCTCACGCGGCAGGTTCTCGCCTAATTTGCAAGTTGCCGGCAAAAACTCATAGAAACTTGATGGTTTTTCGTTTTTAGCGGCTGAATCTGCGTGAAAGACTTGCATGTTGTGCCTTCAGCTGCCAAATGAGCGCCAACGGATTTAATAGGAACGGCTGGCGCACCCTTCGTGCTGCCGCCGCGTTAGAAGTCAGGACCTTCACCCATGAGTGGCTCCCAGAACAAAGCAGCGCCGCAAAACAACGGTGGCAGCCCAGTTAAAATTGAGATGCGCCGCGTTGATGCCGACGAAGCTGGCATGCGTCTTGATCGCTGGTTTAAAGAAAACTTCCCGGAACTTGGCTTTGGCCGCTTGCAGAAACTGCTGCGCACTAAGCAGGTTCGTGTTGATGGCAAACGTGCCGAAAGCTCTACCCGATTGGAAAAGGGGCAAGAAGTCCGCATTCCACCGCTCGGTGTTGAGCTTGCTGCTGATGACCGCAAGAATGCCAGACCTCGTCCGCGCAAGCTGGTTGACAGTGACCGTGAAGCCATTGAGCAGATGATGCTCTTTGAAGATGCACATGTGATGGTGTTGAATAAGCCAGCCGGTCTTGCTGTGCAGGGTGGCTCAGGTCTGACGCGTCACGTAGATGGAATGCTTGATGCCTTCACCAACCAAAAGGGCGATAAGCCACGTCTGGTGCACCGTCTTGACCGCGAGACCTCCGGTATTTTGCTGGTTGCGAAGACCCGCCGTGCAGCTCAGGAGCTGACAAAGGCATTCCGTCATCGCAATACGCGTAAAATCTACTGGGCGATGGTTGCTGGCGTGCCAAAGCCGCGTCAGGGTCGGATCTCGACCTATCTGGCGCGTGATGAGGGCGAAGAGCGTATGCGTGTTGCCCGTCATGGCGATGATGAAGCACAGCACGCAGTCAGCCTTTACAATGTGGTTGAACAGTCCGGTCAGAAGCTTTCCTGGGTATCACTGAAGCCTGTAACAGGCCGTACGCACCAGCTGCGTGCCCATGCAGCGCATATTGGTTGCCCTATCGTCGGTGATCCAAAGTACTTCAATATCAAGAACTGGGAGCTGCCCGGTGGCATCCAGAACAAGCTGCACTTGCTGGCTCGCCGGATTATGATCCCGCATCCGTCAGGCAATGGTGTGATTGATGTTTCTGCTCCGCTGCCATCGCATATGCAGCAAACCTGGAACTTGCTTGGTATGGATGTGAAGGACTATGATCCAGACATCAATGAACCAGAATAAGTAATAGCAAAGTTACGGGCTGATCTTCATGTATCTCATTGTGTTTGATTGCGACGGTACGCTTGCGGATAGTCAAGACAACATCATGATTGGTTTTACTGCTGCGTATCGGTTTGTCGATCTGCCTATGCCATCGCGAGATGAAATTCTTGCAACGGTTGGCCTGACACTGGATGTAGCGTTTGAACAATTGCTAGGGCGGAATGATCCAGACTTGATTGAGCATATGGTCAAGGGATACCAACAGATCGTCTGGGAAATGCGTTCCAAGGGGCGCGATTATGACCCCCTTTATGAGGGGGCGATTGACGCTTTGCGAGAGTTGGATAGCCGAGAGGATGTGCTTCTTGGTATCGCAACAGGCAAGCATTCCTGCGGTATGAAACACCTGATCAGCTTACATGAGCTGGAAGGGTTTTTTACCACCATGCAGACAGCAGACGTTGCGCCATCCAAGCCAAATCCAGGTATGATTTTTCAGGCGATGAGCGAAACCGGCGTTGATCTGGAAAACACGATTATGATTGGTGATACGACTTTCGATATGCACATGGCGCGTAATGCGGGTGTGAAATCTGTCGGAGTTACATGGGGTTATCACAGCGCTGAAGATGTGAAGAGCGCTGGAGCCACCTATATCATCAATCAGTTTAAGGAACTCATTCCGGTGCTTAGTGAGCACTTCAAATGGAATAAGGAAGTTGCATAATGCGTGACATTTTTGAGCAGATTGCAGATGACATTGCAAAAGGGCCTGTTGATGCTGTTCAGGCTGCGCGTGAACACACCAAACGGAACTTGCCAAAACGCTTTTACGAGCGTGTGAGTGTTGAACTGAAAGATGACGTCTTCGCTGTTCTGCTAGATGGACGCTCCATTAAAACACCTGGTCGCAATGCGCTGGTGTTTAAGGATGAAGTGATTGCTGAAGGCGTGGCTGCCGAATGGGAGCTGCAGGAAGAAGAGATCGACCCGGCGACGATGCCGCTGACGCGTATTGCCCATTCTGCGATTGATGCCGTTGAAGATAAATTTGCGGAAGTTGCAGACGAGATCACACGGTATGCCGGAAATGATCATTTGTGTTACCGCGCAGATTCCCCTGCAGAACTGGTCACACGGCAGAAAGATCAGTGGGACCCAGTCTTGGATTGGGCAGAAAAGTTGTTTGCTGGTCGCTTCAAGCTCGTTGAAGGGATTATGCATGTTGCGCAAGATGAGGCGGTTACAGCTGCCTATCGCGTGCAGCTGGATAAATATGATGCGCTTCAGTTGACTGCGATCCACACTGTGACGTCCATTAGCGGCTCTGCTTTGCTGGCGCTGGCGTTGGCTGAAAAAGCCCTTGAAGCGGATGTTGTCTGGTCTGCTGCTCATGTTGATGAAGACTGGAACATTGAGCAATGGGGACAGGATGAAGAGGCTGCTCGTATTCGTCGTTTCAAAAACGACGAGTTTAATGCAGCAGTGCTTATTCTCGTTGGGGCACCAGAAGAAAGCTAAACACGGTTTCTTCGCTAAATTGTTTTAAAGCGCGGCTCTTGGCTGCGCTTTTTTGCTGGAGTTGTGGTTTCTCCTGATATCGTAGAAAGAAATCAATAGTTTGTAGTATGTGGGCAAGTGGAATTTGGTTGCCGTATTACTATCGAATCTGTTGAATTATGCACTCCTGCTGCACATATGGGTTCAGGGCTCTCGTAAAAACGAGAACATCGCCAAATATTGCCCTAATCAAGAATATTGAGGAATTCCGCCGATGAAACATAATGAGAAAGTTATTGAGCGGCTTAACGAAGCTCTGAAACTGGAGCTTGGTGCCGTCAACCAGTACTGGCTGCATTACCGCCTGCTGGATGACTGGGGTTTTGGAAAGTTGGCGCAGAAAGAGCGCGAAGAATCCGTTGAAGAGATGCAACATGCCGACAAGCTGATTGAGCGCATTCTCTTCCTTGGTGGTCATCCAAATTTGCAGACTGTTGGCGCTTTGAAGATCGGCACCAATCTTAAGGAAGTTCTGGAAGCGGATCTTGCTGGTGAACATGAAGCTCGCACCTCTTATAAGAAGAGCCGTGAGATTTGTGATGCTGAAGGTGATTACGTCACCATGAAGCTGTTTGATGATCTACTGGCTGATGAAGAAGGTCACATTGACTTCCTTGAAACTCAGCTGGATCTCCTTGAGAAGATTGGTGAACAGCACTACGGCGCATTGAATGCGAACTCGGCTGATACTGGCGAATAAGTTCGCCTAACCGTTTGTTTTGATTAGAAAGAGCTGTCCTGTTGGGCGGCTCTTTTTTGTTGGGTTAAAGTTGTTTGTTTCAGACTAGCGCTTCATTAGGAACGATAGGGGATTTGGGTTGGCGGCGGGTTAGGCTGATCTATGTTTATGGGATCAAAGCTCGTTTTAGGGTCGGTTCAAAACGAGTTGTGTTTCACCTGCATTCCCTAAGGAGCAGTGCTTGCACTGAGAACTCATGAGAGCAAAAGACGGTGTCATTGAACGTTTAAACAAAGCCATTTCCATGGAACTTGGAGCTGTCAATCAATACTGGGTGCATTTCAGACTTCTTGAAGATTGGGGTTATACCAAACTCGCAAAGAAAGAGCGGGCTGAATCGATTGAAGAAATGCATCATGCGGATCGGTTGGTGGAAAGAGTTGTCTTTTTGGAAGGGCACCCAAACCTGCAGCATATCGCGCCCTTACGCATCGGTTCCTCAGTGAAGGAAGTGCTGGAAGCTGATCTGGCAGGGGAGCGTGAAGCGATTGTGTATTACAGCGAATCTCGTATGTTCTGTGAGCAGCAAGGTGACTTCGTGACAATGGCTCTTTTTGACAGCTTACTGGCAGATGAAGAAGGCCATTGTGATTTCCTTGAGACTCAATTGGGGCTTCTTGAGAAAATAGGCGAAGAAAAATATGGATTGCTCAATGCTGGCAGTGCTGATGAGGCAGAGTGAGTTTTAGCTGTCAAAGCATCAAAGAATGCTTGGTTTCCCAAGGATTATTGGTTGTTGGGTTGAGGCAGTAATCAGTTGCATTGCATGAGGCTTCTCAATCCAACGGCTTACTAGTTTTTGTGCGTAGGGGCGTGCTAGGAGATAACTCAGTTAGATTGGGAGCTGAGATATCTGATGAAGGAAGTTCTAGCTGAATTAGAAAAAAGACGTGATGAAGCGCGGCTTGGTGGGGGACAGCGCCGAATTGATGCGCAGCACAAACGCGGAAAACTCACCGCACGAGAGCGCATTGAAATTTTGCTAGATGAAGGTTCCTTCGAAGAATTCGATATGTTCAAGCAGCACCGCTGTACCGAGTTTGGTATGGAGGAAACGCACTTTCCAGGTGATGGTGTTGTTGCTGGTTGGGGAACAATCAACGGTCGTACCGTTTACCTCTTCTCGAAAGATTTCACTGTGTTCGGCGGCTCTCTTTCTGAGACTCATGCCGAGAAGATCATGAAGATCCAGGATATGGCGCTGCAGAACCGCGCGCCGATTATCGGGATCTTTGATGCAGGTGGTGCTCGTATTCAAGAAGGTGTTGCTGCGCTTGGCGGATATGGTGAAGTGTTCTGGCGCAACATTCAGGCATCTGGCGTTATTCCGCAGATCTCCGTGATTATGGGACCTTGTGCTGGTGGTGATGTTTATTCGCCAGCCATGACCGATTTCATCTTTATGGTGCGCGATACCTCCTACATGTTCGTCACTGGTCCTGATGTTGTGAAAACAGTGACCAATGAGACCGTGACGGCTGAGGAGTTGGGCGGCGCGAGTATTCATACGACCAAATCCTCCATCGCAGATGGTGCGTTTGACAATGATGTGGAAGCGTTGCTGCAGATTCGTCGTTTGGTAGATTATCTGCCGATGAACAATCAAGCTCCGCTGCCTGAACTCTCCGTTTATGATGATCCATCTCGTTTGGATGAGAGCCTCAACACGCTTGTTCCAGATAATCCAAACAAGCCGTATGACATGCGAGAGCTGATCCTGAAGACAGTTGATGAGCAGGATTTCTTCGAAATTCAGGAGAGTTTTGCAGGAAACATCATCACTGGCTTTGGCCGTGTCGAAGGACGCACAGTTGGTATTGTTGCCAACCAGCCGATGGTTCTTGCGGGTGTTCTGGACAGTGATGCAAGCCGTAAGGCTGCGCGTTTTGTTCGTTTTTGTGACTGCTTCAACATTCCACTGGTGACCTTCGTTGATGTTCCGGGTTTCTTGCCAGGAACTGCTCAGGAATATGGTGGGCTGATCAAGCATGGTGCAAAGCTGCTGTTTGCTTATGGCGAAGCGACTGTTCCGAAAATTACTGTGATCACGCGTAAAGCCTATGGCGGTGCGTATGACGTGATGAGCTCCAAGCATATTCGCGGTGATATGAATTATGCATGGCCATCTGCTGAGATTGCTGTGATGGGTGCCAAGGGTGCCGTTGAGATTCTCTATCGCAACGAACTGGGTGATGCTGAAAAGATCGCGGAGCGTACCAAGGACTATGAAGACCGGTTTGCAAACCCGTTTGTTGCTGCAGAGCGCGGTTACATTGATGAGGTGATCATGCCGCAGTCCACACGCATGCGCATTTCCAGAGCGCTTGCAATGCTACGGACCAAGAACCAGCAGATGCCTTGGCGCAAGCACGACAACATTCCGCTTTAAGGATTGTTGTCTGATCGAGCTGAATAACAAAAAACCCCGGCCTTCTTACGAAGGCCGGGGTTTTTTGATGGGAAGGGGGACTAACTTGGGGCGAGTTAGGTCTTATCTTTCGTCATTTTCGACGACGCAGGTGTAACCAATGAGGGAACGATTGGAGTCTTTGGTTACGACGTAGGCGCGTTGTGTTTCTTCGCTTGGGCTACAGTAAGAGCCATTTGCAACGTAACGGTCATAAAGGCCAGGACCGGTTGAGAGAACGATCGCGCCTTTGTCTTGCACCAGAGACTTAACCTGAGAACCTGTGAGGTCAGTTGTGCTGGTGAGTGGAACGTTCATAGCCTGAGCAACAGAAGCAACAGATACGAGGCTGAGGACGGAAAGGGTTAGGGCGATCTTTTTCATTGATTTAGCTTTCGGTTCTTAATTCTTATGGGGATGGGAGAGGGAAAGGCTAGAGGCATAGCCTTTCCCTGAGGCATGTTGATGGGGGAGTGCTTCTAACTTGGGGCGAGTTAGAAAATTAGCTGTTTTTGTTGTCAACCACGCAGGTGTAACCAATGAGGGAGTGGTTGGAGTCTTTGGTTACAACGTAGGCGCGTTCTGTTTCTTCGTGTGTTGCGCAGTAGGAGGCGTTTGCGACATAGCGGTCATAAAGACCTGGGCCGGTTGAGAGAACGATTGCGCCTTTATCCTGTACAAGTGACTTTGCCTGGGAAGCGGTCAGGTCACCAGTATTCACCAGGGCAGCCTGAGCGATGGAAGCAGCAGATACGAGGCCGAGTACGGATAGGGTCAGAGCGATCTTTTTCATTGGTCTTACTTTCAATTTATAATTCGGGTCATTTGGGGAGGGAAAGACTGGGGAGGAACAGTCTTTCCCTAAGAGGGTGATGGGGGAAGCTCTCTAACTTGAGGCGGGTTAGACGCTTAGTTGTTTCTGTTTTCTACGACGCAGGTGTAACCGATGAGCGAGCTGTTGGAGTCCTTGGTTACGACGTAAGCGCGCTGTGTTTCTTCGTGTGAGGCGCAGTAGGAAGCGTTTGCAACGAAGCGGTCATAGAGGCCTGGGCCAGTTGCGAGGACGATTGCGCCTTTGTCCTGTACGAGTGACTTTGCCTGGGAGGCAGTCAGGTCACCGGTGTTTACCAGAGCGGCCTGAGCGATAGAAGCAGCAGATACGAGGCCGAGTACGGATAGGGTCAGAGCGATCTTTTTCATTTGTTTTACTTTCAGTTCTAGTCATTTTCAGAGCGAAAGACCGGGAGGAGCAGTCTTCCTGATGGGGTTTTGCCGATGTTGGTTGTTATTTCGGCGTGTCTTTTCAATTTAGACTGATACAAGGCAACTCCGTGCCGCCTTATATCTTGTAACTTGTAGTTATATTGTTTTTGTTCAAGCTTATTTTTGTTGTATGCTTTGTGTTTTGATGTTTGTGGTTTGTTGTTGTTCGTTGATGATTGTATGTTTACTGGAAATTTTTGAGTAAGATGTGTTTTGGAACACAAAATTTTCTTTTCACAACTATGAATTTTGGCCGGTAACGAATTCGTGTCTTCGTGTTCTTGGGGATTACTTGCCTGTCTGTGATCAAACGCACATTTTTGCTTGATGGTGGTACAGAAAGGAGTTCTCAACCGCTTGTTGGTCATGCTGAACGGGCAAGGTGAGTTTCGCAGGATGTGGATGAAGGATTCGCATGTGGGTAACTGCAGCTGCGTTTTGTGGTGCAACTGCAGTGTATTTGCTCGAAACGTGGATCTTCAGAGGACTCAGTCGAAGATATCGGAGCCGAATGGTCCTTCGCCGCTGTTGTAACCCGGTTCACATGAATAGCCGATGAAACAGCGCTTTTGATCTTTCGTGGGAACCCAACGGCTCATCAAGCGTTCGTAAGGCTGGCAGAACTGGAGGCCTGCGACGAACCGATCATAGGTACGGACGCCAGTGCTCAATACAATGCCGCCTGCGCGTTGCACGACAGAGCGGGCTTCCAGACAGGACATTTGCCGGGTATCAGGCCGTGCCTGTGCAGCGGTGGAAACTATGAGGGCCAGAGTGCTCGAAAGAACGAGTAATGTTGATATCCGCATAGTCTCCTCCCTCTTTATTGGTTACGGCGAGTGCGTGGTGAGCAACGATAGCCGATCTGGCAGGCGTTGTTATCTTTGGTCTGTGCCCACTCTCGGCGCAGTACTTCGTTGTGCAGGCAATACCTGATGTCGCTCACATAACGCTCATAGGTTCGCTGACCCGTGGTCAGAACAACGCCTCCACGGCTGTTGACCAGCTGCTTGGCCTGTTCACAAGTCAGGCTCCTTGCATCCGGGCGTGCCTGAGCATTGGCTGAGGCTACCCACAACAGAGTTATGAGACTACTGGCAATAATGGTGGAGGAGGCATTACGCATGGGATCAGTTGCCTTACAAAGCAGATGTTGGTGCTGGCGTGAACGCCGCAGTTCCATATGTTTTGAAGGCAATAGCCCAAAAGTGCGAGTATCAAGGTGAGCGGTGGTTAGCCGGTTCTAAAGAAGATGCCGTTGATTTAACTTTTTGCAGCAGGGCGTGCACGTGTGACTTCTACGCCAAACCCGCCTGTATGAACCGGCACCGGGGCAGAGGGTTTATTCACTTTCACAGTGATCTTGGAGATTCGCTGATCCATCGCGAAAACGGCCTCACAAATAGCTCCGGCAAGACGTTCCAGCAGATTGAAGCGGGAGTTGGTCACAACATCCTCGACAGTTTTTGCAAGGGTGCCGTAGCAGATGGTGTCTTCGTAGTCATCTGAAACAGTTGCCTTTTCAAAATCGGCCCAACAGGTCAGATCAATGATAAAGCGTTGGCCCAATTTAGCTTCTTCATCATGGAGACCATGGAATGCATAGAAAGACAGGCCTTCCAGAAAAATCTTGTTTTCATTCATTGTTTGGCTCCTGAGGACTTTCCGACTGTTGGAAAACTGTGTTGCCAGAGGTGAGCGAGAAACTCAACGCATTTTAAGAGATAATGCTCTGTATTCGGGTGAATATCCGTCAAAATTTAGATGCTCTATGCATCCATTGCCCCTACGAAAGTGCGATGGTTCTTCGCCCAATTGTGAGGTTGCGGAAGTGCGTAGAGATGCCTACAACCCTGCACTGTAAATAAAGAAGGTGTGTATGTGGGATGGGCATGTTTTCAAAGATTCTGATCGCAAACCGTGGGGAAATCGCTTGCCGTGTTATCAAAACGGCAAAAACGATGGGGATCAAAACGGTTGCTGTTTACTCCGATGCTGACCGGGATGCGCTTCATGTGGAGATGGCTGATGAGGCCGTTCACATTGGTGAACCGGCTGCAGCGAAATCATACCTTGTGATCGACAAGATTATTGAAGCATGTAAGCAGACCGGTGCTGAGGCTGTGCATCCAGGTTATGGCTTTCTTTCCGAACGCGCAGAATTCTGTGAGCGTTTGAAGCAGGAAGGCATTGTCTTTATCGGCCCCAATCCAAAAGCGATTGAGGTGATGGGAGATAAGATTACCTCCAAGCGATTTGCGGCTGAAGCTGATGTTTCCACTGTACCTGGTTATATGGGGCTGATTGAAAGCCCTGAAGATGCCAAGCGGATTGCCTCCGAGGTTGGTTACCCGGTGATGATTAAGGCCTCCGCTGGCGGCGGCGGTAAAGGCATGCGTATTGCCTGGAATGATGAAGAGGCCATGGATGGCTTCGAGCGCGCAAAGTCTGAAGCTATCAGCTCCTTTGGCGATGATCGTATCTTCATCGAGAAGTTTATTGAGAACCCGCGCCATATTGAAATTCAGGTGCTGGGCGATAAACACGGCAATGCAGTTTATCTGGGTGAGCGCGAGTGTTCCATTCAGCGTCGTAACCAGAAAGTGATTGAAGAAGCACCTTCTCCTTTGCTGGACGAAGAAACTCGCCGCAAGATGGGTGAGCAGGCAGTCGCGCTTGCCAAGGCTGTTGACTATGACAGCGCGGGTACTGTTGAGTTTGTTGCCGGACAGGACAAGAGCTTCTTCTTTCTTGAGATGAACACCCGCCTTCAGGTGGAGCATCCGGTGACTGAACTGATCACTGGTGTGGATCTGGTTGAGCAGATGATCCGTGTCGCGGCTGGAGAAGAGCTTTCTTTGAAGCAGGATGAGGTCAAGCTGAATGGCTGGTCTGTTGAAAGCCGGATCTATGCTGAAGACCCGTACCGCAACTTCCTGCCATCCATTGGCCGCCTGACGCGCTATCGTCCGCCTGCAGAAGGTGATCACGGTGCTTATGTGGTGCGTAATGATACTGGCGTGGTGGAAGGCTCTGAAATCTCCATGTTCTACGATCCGATGATCGCAAAACTGGTGACCTATGCGCCGACACGAGCTGAAGCGATTGAAGGCATGAGCACTGCACTTGATGAGTTTCAGGTGGATGGTATCCAGCACAACGTGCCGTTTCTTGCATCTCTCATGAAGCATCCGCGCTGGCGGTCTGGTCAGTTGGCAACCGGCTTTATTGCTGATGAGTATCCTGATGGGTTTGAACCAGCTACTCCTGATGCTGAGGCTCGTAATGTGTTGGCGTCAGTTGCTCTTTCCATGCATCTGATCGAGCGTGAGCGTCTGGATCACTTGCCGGGTCGCCTGCGTCCGCATCATGGCGGTGTGCGCCGTGAGTGGGGTGTTCTCATCAATGGTGAGAAGTTGGATGCTGAGTTGATTGAAGGCATGGCGGCAACACCACTTGATATTGATGTGTGTGTTGAGGGTGGTGCTCGCGAACGTGTTGCGTCCTCCTGGGTTCCGGGCGATATGCTTTGGAAAGGTCACGTTGGTGATCGTGCTGTAAGTGCCCAAGTGCGGTCTGTTGAGAATGGCTACCAGCTGGACTGGCAAGGCTACTCTGTTGTTGCCAAGGTGATGACGCCTCGTAATGCTGAACTTGCAGCACTGATGCCTGAGAAGGTTGCACCGGATACATCCAACCTGTTGCTTTGCCCAATGCCGGGCCTTGTTGTTTCTCTTCATGTAGAAGAGGGGCAGGAAGTGAAAGCTGGAGAGCAGCTGGCCATTGTTGAAGCCATGAAAATGGAAAATGTGCTTCGGGCCGAACGCGATTGTGTGGTAAGCGCTATCAAGGCTGCACCGGGTGACAGTCTGGCAGTTGATGCTGTTATCATGGAATTTGAATAAGGAGTTGGTGCGAAGCCAATTCCTATGTTGAGGATTTGGCTTTGCGCACTCTGCTTTTTGATCTGGATGGAACGCTGACAGACCCTTTTGTCGGCATTGTAACGAGCGTGCAATACGCGCTTGAAAAGCTTGGTCGCGACGTTCCTCCCGCTGAAGATCTTGCCTTTGTTATCGGGCCACCTCTCACAGAAACATATCGCCAGCTTCTGAATACGGAAGATGAAGAGCTGATCCTTGAGGGGATTCGCCTTTATCGTGAGCGCTTCACCACTGTTGGGCTTTATGAAAACGTGCGTTACGATGGGATCATTGAGCTGCTGCAGGCTGCTAAGGATCGCGGAGATCGCTTGTTTGTTTGCACATCCAAACCTTGGGTTTATGCAGAAAAGATTGTCGCGCACTTTGAGATGGATGGTTTTTTTGAGAAAACCTACGGCTGCGAGCTTGATATGACCCGTGGCAACAAGGTGGACCTTCTGGCTTACCTGTTGGAACAAGAAAATCTGGACGCGTCTCAGTGTCTTATGATTGGTGATCGCAAGCACGACATTATCGCAGCGAAGGAAAATGGCGTCCGCTCCGTTGGTGTGCTCTGGGGCTATGGCTCTGAGGGGGAGCTTGCAGATTGCGGAGCTGATACAGTGGTTGCTTCGCGTGAAGAGCTTGCTGCTCACCTTGCTGACAGTCTTGTCGCTTGACCTTCTTTGTAATGAGTTGAATTGATGCCGATTTATTTCGCTTATGGCCGCCTGATGAACCTGAAGACCATGGCAAGCCGCTGTCCTCACGCCAAAGCGCTGGGGCCAGCTTCCATGGATGGTTACCGCTTTATCGTGACTTCTGAGGGTGTTCCTTCCATGGTGAAAGCGCCGGGGAAGCGTGTTCACGGTGTTCTTTGGGATTGCCGCATCGGGGAAGTTGCGATTCTGGATGGCGCAGAGGCGCTTTTCCGCAAGGGTCTGGATAAGGTCTTTCTTCCAGTTCGCAGCGACGGGCAGAATAAATCTGCCATCATGTATATGAGCCGCACAGTGCGGACGGGTAAACCTCATGTGAAAGCGTGGGAAGGTGTTCTGGAAGCTGCAGAACACTGGGATTTCCCCGAGACATATCGTGAGGAACTGCGCCAGTGGGATCTGCGATAGCAGCTCTACTGCCAGCAGGTTGCGAGGCTGTCTTCGGGTGACAATCCGTTCACAAATGTGTTTTCAGTTAGACTGAAAGACAACTCGCAATTTCCTGAGAATCTGTTAGAAATCAGGTCTCCCTATGATGGGAGATAATTCTCAGGGCGGGGTGTAATTCCCTACCGGTGGTGATGGGCCTTCGAGTCATAAGTCCGCGAGCGCCTTCCATGTTCAGGAAGGGTCAGCAGATCCGGTGAGAACCCGGAACCGACGGTTATAGTCCGGATGAAAGAGAATGTAGGTGAGGGGTGCTTAGAAGAGCACTGTTGGCTTGCGCGTCCTGATTCAATGAAACGTGGCTGTTGTTGGCCCTTTGGATCAGAAAGATTTCTTATGTTTAATCCGTTTTTATCTCGTGAATTTGAGGTGCGTGCATGAGTTCAACACGCAGTTCTACTCGTGCGTCTGCAGCCGTTGTGGGCGCAAGCTGGATGGTTTTTGCCGGTGCTGCTTTTGCTATCACCAACTCAGCTATGCAGTATCTGACGATGGTGCAGGGATTGAGTTCTACCAGTGCAACCTTCTGGCAATACCTGATCTCGCTTGTTGCGATGCTGCCGGTGATCTGGCGCATTGGTGTTGACGGATTGCACACAGAACAATTGGCGCTGCATATCTTCCGCGTCTTTCTAGCAGCGCTGGGCGTTCAGTTCTGGGTCGCCGGTTTGGCGAATGGTGTGCCAATCTGGCAGGCAATTGCGCTTTTGATGACCTCTCCGTTCTTCGTGACGATTGGAGCGGCGTTGTTCTTGCGAGAGACCGCAAGCAGGCAGCGCTGGGCGGCGACGGCGGTTGGCTTTGTGGGCGGCATGATCATCCTGAGCCCATGGGATGATGCCTTTCAACTGGTTGCTTTCCTGCCGATTATTGCCGCTCTGCTGTGGGGTTCTTCTATTCTTTGTATGAAGAAGCTGGAAGAGCGTGAGAGCCCGCAGTCTGTAACGCTATATCTTCTTCTGCTGCTGACACCAGTTAATCTTGTTCTGGCTTTTCTGGCCCCAGGTGGCCTTGCAATGCCGGTTGGCATGAACATGTGGTGGTTGATTATCCTGGCTGGGCTTTTAGGGGCGATTGCACAAGGCTCGCTGGCTATGGCCTATGAAAAGGTGGATGCAGCTTATTTGCAGCCGTTTGATCATCTCAAGTTGCCGCTTAATGTGCTTTGCGGTTTTCTCATCTTTGGCTGGGTGCCACCGGGCAACTTGTGGCTTGGGGCTGCGCTGATCATTGGCGCATCGCTTTATACCGTGCATGTGGAGCGCAAGCAGAACTAGTTGAAAAGCCCGGCCAAGTTGCCGGGCTTTTTCTTTGTGTGAGCAGTTAGTTGAACCAGATCGCAAATGAACCGAAGTTTCGGCCCATTGGGCGTGTGATTGTGCGCATGAAATTTCCTTCCCAAACAGGGCCTTGTTGCACATAGTCAACGGAGTTTGGTCCGGTGATGAAGAGCACAAGATCGAAGGTCTTTGCGGTTTCGAAGAAGGTCTTCATATTGATCCCGCCGTCAAACACCATGGACGGAATCAAAAGCTCTCCGTTCAGTACCTGTTCGGAGGCTTTGACGGCTTCCAGCCAGCTGTCGATGGTCTCTTGGGTGACGGGGAGCGCTTGAAACGGACTGGTCTGATTGGGGTTTGGCAGCCATTCATTGTCGTCATCCGTTTCTTTCTGAATTAGATCCCATGTCTCGTAGTTCAGTTGCATTACCTTCAAGAGGTTTTGGCGTGTTGCCTTGAGGCGATCGGGGTTCTCTACAGTCCAGTTAATGGAATGCAGAAAATTGATTGGGGTAGCGAAGGAGCCAGAGCCGCGCCCGTTGTCTGCTTTGCCCCTCTCCTCCAGCTGCTGGCCGTAAGTGGTTGCTGATGGGCCGAAGACGCTATGAAAGGTCAGGTCGTAAGTGTTCTCATAGTCAAAGGTGAGTAGGAAATTGCCCATTGACATGAGTAGGTTAGAGTACCCCTGTAGCCATTTTGCGTCCGCCTGGTCAAAGCTGATAGGAAGCGTTGTTGGATCATCCTCAAGCTGAAACGGGCTTCTTCTGGAAAGGCCTGAGAGAATTGTGGCGAGGTTTTCGTGGGGGTCCACGGTTCTGCTGTTGTCTGCATCTAAGCCGATCTTCAACAGGTCTACCGTAAGCTTCACAGGCTGCTCGGAGATGCCACTGAGTGTTTCATTTGCCTGTTCCAACTGGGTAACGAACTTCTCCAGTATCTCCCGGGTTTTGTCGTAGGAAACGGGTTCTGGCGTTGGATTGGGGGCAACAGGAATTCTGAAGACTGGGAGGATCGACCTTAGGCTTCTGTTTGGGGAGGAGTTTCCGGCGCCGTATTTATATAGGTCCTGCTGGATGCCTTGGAGGGCATTGAGAAACTGGAGTGCGCCCAATGCGAGCTTTGCCTGGTTGTTTTCCGGGTTTTGCTCTGAGGTGCTTACAAAGGATGCGATACCAGTTTCATAGTCAGCGGTTTCGATGATCTCGTTGAACTGATTGCTGAAATCGCTCTGCGCAAAGGCTTGCACTGGTAGAAATACCGTGACTGCAGATAAAGAAAGTGCTGTCAGGCGGGATTTGAGAAAATTCATAAAGTCTCTCCTAAAGGTCTGCCTATTAGATATAGGAGTTGATGTTTTTTTTATGGCTTGCAATCTAGGGCTGTGATGAGACTGGGCAGTGTTGCCAATTTCGCCCTCTGAATCGAGAAAAGCTTTATCTGTGAAGCCTTTAAGCGCACCGGGAGATACCAATGAAAACCAAACACTTTTCCATCACGGGATTGGTGCAGGGTGTTGGATATCGTGCGTGGCTTTATAAAAAGGCCGGAATGCTCGGTGTTTCCGGTTGGTGCAAGAACAATGAAGATGGGTCGGTGGAGGCAGTTGTCACCGGTGATCCGGAGAAAGTGGATGCCCTGCTGATGGCTGTTCAGCAAGGGCCAGTCGGGGCACAAGTTGAAGCGGTGACACTGCTGGCGGATGCCCCTGACGAGAAGGGGTCTTTCCGCATCGAGTACTAGTTATTCGCTCTCTGGTTTTTGGACGAGGCCGGACGGGCCAAAGGATTCCGTTGCGCCAAAGATCTCTTCGAACTGTTCGCGCAGGATGATATCCACTTCTGGCATCGTGAGCGGAAGGCCAAGATCTACAAAGCTGGTGACGCCATGCTTTTGCACGCCGCAGGGGATAATGCCTGTGAAGTGCTCAAGGTCTGGGTCTACATTCAGTGAGATGCCGTGGAAGGTTACCCACTTGCGCAGGCGAATGCCGATGGCGGCAATCTTGTCTTCTACGTCTTTGCCTTTTTCAGGGCGCTGAACCCAGACACCAACGCGATCTTCCCGTCGTTCTCCGCGGACGTGATGCTGCCATAGGGTGTCGATGAGCCATTTTTCCAATGCTGCGACGAAGGCGCGGACGTCTTGCTGGCGGCGCTTCAAATCGAGCATAACATAAGCAACACGTTGTCCGGGACCGTGATAAGTATACTGCCCTCCGCGGCCTGTTTCATAAACCGGGAAGCGATCTTTGGCGATCAGGTCGACTGGGTCGGCGCTTGTGCCTGCTGTGTAAAGGGGCGGGTGTTCCAAAAGCCAGACGCGTTCGTTGGCTTCGCCAGCTGCGATTGCGGCAACGCGCTCTTCCATTTCCTTCTGGGCAACTTCGTAAGGCACGAGATCGTCGTCGATCACCCACTCAACAGGGGGAGATCCCTCTAGGGGGAAGAAGTCTGTTTTAAGGGTTTGACGATCGGCCATGTTGTTATCCCAAAATGATCTGCGGATTTCGGTTAGTTGGTTTGCCCTAATGAGATGTAAGCGTCTACACTAAAAATAACAGGGCACCAACTCACAGAGATGAGACGGGTGCATTTTATTCCCTCAGATGGAGGCAGACAGAGATGAACAGGTTCGATGATATCTCCGTCGACATATCAGTGGTGCTGGGCAAATCTGAAATGCCAGTGCACCAGTTGTTGCGCATGGGACGTGGTGCGGTGATTGAGCTGGACACCCATGAAGCTGATGATGTTACGATTTTGGCAAACAGTACACCTGTTGCTGAAGGGCAGGTGACCGTGGTTGGCGATAAAGTTGGCATTGTCATCACAAAGGTATTGCAGCGTGCTGTGGATATGCGGCCTGTAAACATGGAAGATCGGATCTGAAATATCTCGTGCAGTGGATAAGTGCCCGTCTAAAAGAGGTTTTTTCGATTTTTTTCCTCTGCGCTGTGAATTTTTGAAAAAGGGTACTTGCGCAGGTTCGAGGGGTTGGCTATATCACCGCTCACCAGCCGACGGGGCGAGGCCAACGAGCCAAACAAACCGGAGGCAAGCCAAGGTTTTGCGGCCGTGGCGGAATTGGTAGACGCGCAGCGTTGAGGTCGCTGTGGGGTAACACCCGTGGAAGTTCGAGTCTTCTCGGCCGCACCAAAAGCCCCGAGCTCTTTATGAGACGGGGTTTTTTGCTATCTAAGCCTCTGTTTTTTCTCAGTATAAAAATGCATATGCCATTCCCTGAAAAGGGGAGTGTCGCTGTTTTGCGTTGCTTTGTGATTTTTTGCGCGAATTTGCGTTATTTACGTTTTTGATGCGTTCGTTGGTTGAACGTGCGTTCTCATTCTGAGTGCGGGCGCTCAAACAGAATGCGTTTTGATGTAAATCGCGAATTCTTCGTAAAAGGATTGCACGGTCTGCGAAGGTCGCTATAAACACAAAACTGTGCATAGGGACGATGGTACCACGTGCATTTCAATTTTCAGCAATCTCGAAGGACGATGCTCACGCCAAGCATTTGACACTAGAACGCGTCGCGGTCATTTACATTCACGCACCGCAATCTAGCATCTTTGGTGGAGCGAGTTCTTGTCGTTTGATTGAATCCAATCAAACGGAACGCGCTCTAACTTGTGGAGGTCACATGACCCAATCGGAAAATCCCGGTGCGCTTCATGCCGCGCCCCCTCCACCACATGTTCGAGATGCAAGCGGACACCTTGATACGGACTTTGTTGCGCGTGTCGAAGCTGCTCTGGATACTCGGGATGCGGCTGTTGTGCGCGAGCTGGCGGGTAATCTGCATGATGCGGATATGGGTGACCTGCTGGAGATGCTGCGCGAAGATGATCGCGTCCACCTGATTCAGCTGCTTGGTGAAGAGTTTGACTTTGCAGCCTTGACTGAAACCGAAGAGCCTGTGCGTGCGCAGGTTCTGGAGGCATTGCCGGAAGGGGATGTTGTTGAGGGGATTGGCGAGCTTGAGTCAGATGATGCTGTTTATCTGCTTGAGGACATGGAGCAGGAAGAGCAGGAGAAGATCCTTGCTCAGTTGCCCAATGTGGATCAGGTCCAGATTAAACGTGCGCTGGAGTTTCCCGAGGATACTGCTGGACGTATTGTTCAGACTGATTTTATTGCCGTGCCGCCGTTCTGGACTGTGGGGCAGGTGATTGACCATCTGCGCAGTTCTCAAGATCTGCCGGACAGCTTTTATGAGCTTTACGTGGTTGACCCCGGCTTCCATCTTTTGGGTGCTGTGGCGCTGGACCGGCTGTTGCGCACGAAACGATCTAAAAAGATCTCCAAAATCATGGAGGAAACCCGTCATTCTGTTCTGGTCACCGATGATCAGGAAGATGTGGCGCGTTTGTTTGAGCGCTATAACCTTGTTTCTGTTGCGGTGACTGATACCTCCGAGCGACTGGTCGGTATTGTGACCGTTGATGACATTGTTGATGTCATTCAGGAAGAGGCTGAGGAAGACATGCTGGCGATGGCCGGTGTGGGTGATGAGGAGATCTCAGACAGTGTGCTTGAGATTGCCAAGTCTCGTTTCTCCTGGTTATCGGTAAATGTGTTTACCGCAATCTTTGCCGCTTTTGTCATATCGCTCTTCACGGCCACGATTGAGCGCATGGTGGCTTTGGCTGTGTTGATGCCGATTGTGGCGTCCATGGGCGGAAACTCCGGTACGCAGACCATGGCGGTGACGGTGCGCGCAATTGCGACTCAGGAATTGAACCGTCGTAATATTCTGCGCGTTTTGCGACGTGAGTTGCTGGTGGGCCTCATCAACGGTGTAGGCCTCGGATTCCTGATTGGTGCTATTGCGGGGGGATGGTTCCTCAACCCAGAACTTGGGGTGGTTATTGGCAGCGCAATTCTGATTAACTCAATCTGCGCTGGTCTGTTTGGATTGCTGGTTCCTATGGGCTTAGAGAAAATTGGAGCGGATCCTGCCATTGCTTCTTCAGTTTTTGTGACCACCATAACGGACGTTGTTGGCTTCTTTACATTTTTGGTCCTGGCTGCGTGGTGGTTCGGTCTGCCATACTAGCCAATCAGGAGGTTAGGAATGGACGCCCCAGGTATTAATGGAATTGTCGAAACTGCCGTTTACGTTGACGATTTTGCCAGTGCGCATGATTTTTATGGTGAGTTTTTGGGGTTGAGGCGGGTTGTTGAAGGCGAGCGCATGCATGGGTATGACGTTGGTCCCAATCAGATGCTTCTGGTCTTCAGGCGCGGTGTGTGCCGTGAGGATGTTGAAAGCCCTTATGGCATGGTGCCGGGGCACAGCACTGACGGCCCTTCTCATTTTGCATTTGCGATCTCCAGAAGTGCATTGATCGAGTGGCGTGAATACCTTGAAGAGAAAAAAGTTGCGATCAGCAGTGAGGTGCGATGGCCTCAAGGCGGTGTGAGCCTGTTTTTCCATGATCCGTTTGGCAATGTGGTGGAACTGGCAACGCCGGGACTGTGGCCCAACTACCAGGATTAGAGCACGTCTCGTGTTTTGCGATGTAATCTCCTTTTGTGGTTCCAGTCTCAGGATTGGCAGATGACTTTTTGTCGAAAGGCTGGAGCTATGGTTCAGGAGTGCAAGATCATAATCAGAAACCGGTCAGATCAGACCTGTGGTTTCTATCTCTTTCAGTTGCAGCCCTCCTATGTGGTGCTGGGTGGTGTGCCTCCAGTTGTGCAGTCCTGCTGTGTTTGTTCTGGAAATGTCGCGCCTTATAGCGCTTCGGGACCTCAGCTTGAGTTTGCGTTTCGTGAGCATGTTTTGGCTGGTGCTGTGCGTGAGAAAAGGTCGGCTTCTAGCAGTGGTCGCTACGTTTCTACAACGGGGCAAGATGAGACAGATGCCTTGGAGTTCGTCTCGCAACGGATGTTGGGGACACAAAGTTCCGCTGATCGTGTTTCCCTCAACTGCACTCGTTTAAACGCAAAGCTGCTGGGCTTGTCCCCTTCTGCTAATGAAGCTGGTGTGACCCTTCGCAGTTTCAGGATATCGATCCTATCTGATTCTGATGATGACTTGCTTGGGGTTGGCTGCGGGAATGCCATTCAACATTCAGATGGGCGTGTGGTGCTTTCCAGCTTTGTACGGCCTGTTGCTGGAACTCAGATTGATTGTGCGCCGCTGTTTGCTTTTTGGCTGAGTATCGGATCCTACGATGAGGGTGAGGTTGTGCCTTACAATCTCGCTGGTTCCGCACCTGTGCTGATTGAGTTTGCTATTGATGGGCCGCAAATCGTTGTTGTTGACTACAATACTGATGGCACGTTCTCTCCAGGAGAGTAGGGCGCGTTGTTGTCCGGGAATACGCTTTCTTGTTCCCCTGAGTGTTCACTGGGATATGCTAGGACTTACTGAGAGATGTTTTGAGTGCTGAGAGAGGGAGCCATTGGGTATGACAATGCGCGGCGGACTGGATTTGCAAGAACTTCTCGCTTCCATGGAAGCCTCTCTTTCTGAAGAGAGCTTTGTGTTTTGCTGCTTTCCCAATGGCAGTGTTGAGAGTTTAGCTGAGCACTCACCTCTCGGGTTGTTCTGGGAGAACGAGGGCCTGACAGCCATTTTATCTATTGAGAATGCAGGCAAGGCTGGTGTTGATACTGAGCCGTGCTTCCGGCGTATTTCGCTTGCGGTTCACAGTTCGCTGGAGGCTGTAGGTCTGACAGCAGCGCTTTCCAAGGCACTGGCAGATGTGGGGATCTCTGCCAATGTTGTGGCTGCGTATTATCACGACCACATCTTTGTGCCGGAAGAAAAGGCCGAGGATGCGTTGTCTGCTCTGGAAGAGCTGAGCCGCTCCGCGAAAGCTGGGTTAAGCTAAGGCGCCGACTGTGGGGGGAGACGTGACGGTTTGCTGCCCTTTGAGCAGACACTCGAAGGTGTGAGGGGAGACCGCAGGGGAATACAAGTATCCCTGATATTCATGGCACTGCAGTTTTTGGATCTGGCGGAGCTGCTCTCGTGTCTCGATGCCTTCTGCCACCAGTGTCAGGTTCAGCAAACGGCCCATCTGCACAATCATTTGTACGATTGGCCAGCGTTTGGTGTCGGCGATGAAGGAGCGGTCGATCTTGAGGGCTGTCACCGGATAACGCTGGAGATAGCCCAGATTCGAGTATCCGGTTCCAAAATCATCAATTTCCAGCGTAAAGCCCAAGTCGCGGAGTGCGGTGAGTTCCTTCAGCGTTTCATTGGCATCACTGAGAAGAGCGCTTTCGGTGATCTCAAGGCGGATTGATCTGGCAGAGGCGCCGGTCTCAATCAGTATGCGGTGGAGGCGCTGGGATATGCGTCCGCGCCGGAACTGTGCCGGAGACAGATTGATTGAGATTGCGATGTCGTGGCCAGACAATGCCCATTGTTTTTGCTGGAGCATGGCTTCGCGCGCCACCCAGTCTCCGATTTCATCAATCATGCCCGCTTCTTCAGCGATCTCGATGAAGCTGGCGGCGGATACAAGGCCTCGCGTTGGATGGTGCCAGCGCAGCAGGCCTTCTGCTCCCACAATGCGATTGGTTGTGAGACACACACGCGGCTGATAGTGGACGGCCAGCTCCTGATTGCGCAGAGCCTGACGCAGTGCTGTTTCCAGACTGACACGCTCTTCCGCTTCGCGGGACATGGACACATCAAAGAAGCAGATGCGGTCGCGGCCCAGATCCTTGGCTTTATACATGGCAAGATCGGCTTTACGCATGAGCGTGTCCAGATCAACGCCGTGTTCGGGATAGGTGCACACGCCAATGGATGGGGTCACCTGCAGCATATGTCCGCGTACTTTGCAGGGCTTGGACAGGGCGGTTCTGATTTCGCGGCTGATGTCGTCGAGCAGGTCGTAATCTGCGAAGTTGGCAATGAGGACTACGAACTCATCCCCTCCGAGACGGGCCACAAAGCCTATGCCTTCAACAACCTCTTTGAGGCGCTTGGCGATGACGACGAGCAGGTCGTCGCCGACCAGATGGCCGAGTGTGTCGTTGATTGTTTTAAAGCGGTCGAGATCAATGAAGATAAGTGCGCCGGGATTTCCGGTGATACGCGTTTCATCCAGATAGCGTTCAGCTTCAATCTCAAGAAATGTTCTGTTGGCAAGGCCTGTCAGAGTGTCATGGTGGGCCAGGTAGCGGACTTCGTGTTCTGCTTTCAGGCGTTTGGTGACATCTGTGGCGCTGAGCAGGATGGCCCGGGAGCCGGAATAAGGATCGTATCCACTGCGGGCGTTGAGATCGAACCAGCGTTCTCCCTGAGAGGAATGCATGAGTGAGACCAGATTCGCTCTGCCTGTTTTGCGCAGTTCATCCAGCAGCGCATCAAAATCGCGGCGGTTGCACATGCGGTTGATCAGGTCTTCGCAGCCGTCTGGACGGTTGAGGCGGCTTGCCGGATTTTCAAAGATGAGTTTGCCGTTCTCATCGAACATGCTGATCATGGACGTGGTGTAAAGCAACACCTGCGCACTGCGGACTTGTTCAGGCTCGTTTCCAACTTCCGAGAGGACCTGCACCAGAAGCGCTGGGTTTCCGGTGGTCAATGGCTGTGGGGAGATGGAGCAATACACAGAGATCGGCTGTGAATTGGGAATAACGGTGATGCACTCTGTAATGCGGCCTTCTTCGGTGACCCGGCTCAGATAAGAATGAAGCTGGCGCTGATAGGAGAGGTCATCGAACGGCGCTGGCAGGTCCATTCTGAAGGTTCCGGAGGCGTCGATGCATTCGCGCAGGCTCAGGCCCAGGAAGGAAAGACCTGCGGAATTTGCCCAGACGAGCTTGGTCTGGCTGACGTCAACAATGTACATTGGAACGTCCACGCGCGCAAAAGCCCGCTGGTCTTCCGCCGGGACAGGCGAATGATATTGGACGTTGGCATCCAGCGCTTCAGTAAAACCAGTCAAACCCGAAAATCCCTTTGTGCCGTGTCCAAGGACTAGACACCGTCCCCTGCATGTCTATATCAGCTATAGGTAGATCGTTATTTTTACCGATTATGTGAGTTGCAAGGTTATTAAAACGTTATTCCTTTGCCTTTAAGTTGGAACAAAGGAACTGAAAATGTGCAAATTGCATTGATTAGAAGTGGAGAAACGGCGGTTTTCCGAAAGGCCTATCAAAAGTGAGGGGAGAACACCCTCTTTTTCCTAGGGAATTTCTGTTAGGCTATGACTTTGCGTGTTTGCGGTCTGCCGCAGTATCTTTTAGTTATGTTTGATCACAGTCTGCCGCGTGGGGCGGTAGCTAATATAAGGGAGCATGTCATTCGCATGACGGACATTTGTGCTTCGACGTCAGTTCGCCTCGAAGGTGATGAAGACGCGCCAAAGAATCCTGACAAGTCCATCCCGGTGGACAAGCATCTTTTTGATGCGCGTACAGTGCTGATTACAGGACCTGTGACTCAAGAGATGGCTCAGGAAGTCTGTTCCCGTCTGCTTGCGCTTTCCCAGGTTAGCAGCGACCCGATTACCGTTATTGTTTCTTCTCCGGGTGGACACGTTGAGTCCGGTGACATGATCCATGACATGATCAGGTTCATTCAGCCGGAAGTTCGCATTCTCGGTATGGGCTGGGTCGCAAGTGCGGGCGCTCTGATTTATGTGTCTGTGCCTAAAGAGCGTCGTTCCTGCACTAAGAACACACGCTTCCTGCTTCATCAACCATCTGGTGGTGCTGGCGGTATGGCAACTGATATTGAAATTCAGGCCAAAGAAATTTTGAAGATGCGTGATCGCTTGAACCAGATCTTTGCAGATGCAACTGGTCAGCCGATTGAGCGCATTGAAAAAGACACTGACCGTGATTACTGGATGAGCCCGGAAGAGGGCATCGAGTACGGTCTTGTTGGCAAAGTCATCAACAACGTCTCCGAGCTTGGCTAAACGGGCTCTTTAATACTTTAAAGAAAAGGCGCTCTTTGGGGCGCCTTTTTTGTGAGATGAAGGTGCCGTTTGCGTCACTGTTTCTTAAATGACGCAGGAAGAATGCACATTATGTAAAATACCGTATTCTTTTTGAATTCGGACATTCCCTTAGGTAATGCGATTTTATCGATAAAGCCAAAAGGGGTGGTAAAAATGAATAAGAAACTCTGCGGCCTGACGCTGCTTTCATCACTTATGCTTTGTTCCGCAAGTGCTTCTTTCGCCGAGGACATTGGTGTGCAAGTTGACCTTGAAGGGCTGTTCCTTTCCAGTGCAGGCACTGGGAAAGGTGCTCTTGCTGTCAATTACAGAACTGAGGAAGTGTTCCGTGCTGATGTTCTAGATCGCTTTCGATTGGCGCCGGGTGGGCGGTTGAGTGTTGTGGTGCCAGGGCAGGGAGAGTGGGCAGACTATAGCCTGCAATTTTCTGGTCTGTATTCTGGTCAAATTAAAGCTCAGCGGGATGTAATCAACGAGCGCGAAAATCTCTCGGCTGCTTACGACAGCGATTATGATCACGTGTCGGATCCAGAAAATCCGCATTTTAGCAACTCTGACGCTGCTTATGCTTCATCTTTTGACTATCAGCGTGAGCTGTGGGGAGGTGAAGTTAATGTACAACGCCAAACGGACTTTTATGGCCTGACTGTTCTTGGTGGGCTTCGCTACATCGGTCAGCGTAACAAGCTCAATGCTGCGACCTTTGATGAGGTGGAAGAGTATCAGGGTACGGATGATCAAACTGACCGTGTTAAGCTAACAACGAACAATCACATCTTTGGTGCCCAGTTTGGTGTTGAAGGAAGATATGAGATTATCGAGAAGATATATCTAGGTGGTCGTGCAACGGTAGGTGCTGGGGTAAATCGGATTGATTTTAGTAGCCGTCTGACGAGTGACAACAATAGCTCAGTTGATGTTCGTAAGAAGGAAAGCTTGAGCCACTTTGCTGCGTATGCAGAGATCGCACCGAAACTGACCTATCAGTACTCAGAGCGGCTTGCCTTTAACCTAGGCGGTTATGCGATGTTGTTGAGTGGTGTTTCTGATGGAACAGAAGAGTATCATCGCGTCGGCTTGCCTGACTATGATGTGCTGGAGGGGGATGATATCCTGCTGTTTTATGGATTTAGCGCAGGTGCTTCGATCCGCTTTTAGAGCTTATGCCTGAAATGAGAAAGCCGCCGCGCTGAGATTGCCGAGGCGGCTTTTTGCTTCTACCGTTGCCAGTTTTTAGAGGCTTGGAGCCATTGAGTGGTGCGGTGTTCTGGGTTTGGCGCGCTGGTGACGTCGGAGATGGTGGCGATGGAATCGGCGCCGCTTTCGAAGACTTCGACAGCGCGGTCCAGGCTGATGCCACCGATAGCGACTAGATGTTTACTTGTGCGGGCACGCCATCTCTTGATTGTTTCGAGACCCTGGGGCTGCCAGCGCATTTCTTTTGTTGCGCTATTGTAAATTGGACCAAGGGCCACATATTCAGGATCTAGTGCCAGGGCTGTGTCCAGCTCGGCTTCATCATGGGTGGAAACACCGTAGTAGATTCCTGCGGAACGGAGTGCGCGGAAATCGGCGGTTTTCAGATCTTCCTGTCCTAAATGCACATAGCCCACGTTTGCGTCGTAGGCGGCTTGCCAGTGATCGTTGACGATAAGCACTGTGCCGGCTTTGTCGCAAAGCTGTTTTGCTTCCCGGACCTGAGATCGGATTTCATCCTCTGACTTGTCTTTGATGCGGAGTTGGAGACATTTGACGCCAAGAGGAAGGATACGTGGCAGCCATTGGGTGCCATCGATGATCAAATAAAAGCGATCTAACATTGCAGGGTTTCTCGGTTAAAAGCGCAGTGATTGGATGGACAATCACCAAATGCGTGCTGCGTTCATATTTTGAGCGAAAATAGGAGTTGTGCAGGTTGTTGGCTACAAATTTTTAAAATTTGAAGCATTTACACGTTGCGCGTGTGTTGAATTGTGGAGAAAGTCTAGCAAAAAAGGCGAGAGTTTCTTGATGGGATTCCTGTAAATGTCTGAGTTGAAAAGTAAATGATAAGAAATATTGAAATTTTCGCCGTATTTGCTTGCGAGTTTGGTGATTTTACGTGGTCTTCTTTTCCGCTCGTCTCTGGGGTGTAAATGTCTAATAGTGAGTCTTTTTCCCTCTGCGATTTAATGGAATGGCTGTCCAAGGACGCAAAAATGCTAGGGCGTCCCTGTCGTATCTTTGCGGCATTGGGCGAGCATTTGCAGGACCTTGGCGTTGTTGTGGACCGGATCTCGACTGGTATTTCTATTCTGGATCCGAACTATCATGGTGAAGGGCTTATTTGGGAGCGGGGCGTTGGCCCGCGTGTGCGGTACTTCCAGCATACACCTGAGATGAGTGAGTCCTACAATCAAAGCTTATGGAAGCGGTCTATTGAAGCCGGGCATATGATCCGGCACAAGTTTGGCCATCATGATGAGTACGACCGGCTTAAAGTCATTCAGGAGCTTAAAGAGCAAGGGTATACGGATTACGTTGCTGTTCCCATGGTGTTCTCTGATGGTGAGGTGCATGGACTGGCCTTTGCCTCACGTGCAGCTGCGGGTTTCAAGGATGAAGATATCAGCGTGTTTGAGCAAATTTCTGCTCCGCTTGCGCTGATTTGTGAACTGTTCAATTCCCGGCAGGCTTCTGAGAATATTCTCAATACCTACCTTGGAACACGTGCCGGGCGGCGGGTGATGAATGGTGAGATCCGGCGGGGAGATGGGGAGCATATCAACGCCATTGTAGCGTTTTGTGATATCCGCAACTTCACTGGCTTTTCTAATTACCTACCAGATACAGCCCTGTTGCAACTGCTTAATGAGTATTTTGGCATCGTTACGTCGCGGGTTGAACAGCACGGCGGCGAGATCCTGAAGTTTATCGGCGACGAAGTTCTGGCGGTGTTTCCTTATACGGATGAGCAAAGCGCCAGAATAGCGGCGTTTGAAGCCATGTCGGCACTGCGAGAAAGCATGGCGGATCTGACGATTGTGAATGCGCGCGGGTTTCCTGATTTGCCTGCCATCCATGTTGGTATGGGCGTGCATTCAGGGCGTGTGTTCTTTGGCAATGTTGGTGGTCAGCGGCGACTGGACTTTACGGTTGTTGGACCTGTGGTGAATGAGGCCGCACGGATTGCCGACCTTTCAAAGCGCCTTAATCAGGAAATGTTGATTTCGCAGACAGTTGCGGAAGTTCTCAGCTGTTGTGAGGATACCTATGTGGGGACATATCCGCTTAAGGGCTTCCCCACACCGGTGAAAGTTTATCAAGCGCCGGAGTTGACGCGGTCTTGTGTATTTGGACCCGGTAACACGGCTTTTCTCGCCTTTGAGAAGAACTGACGGCGCAGCAGCACCAATGTCACCATCAGGGTCGTTCCGATGAACACGAACGGCCCTGCATACCATCCCAGATAACCTACTGCGAAGAAGAGCGCTTGCTGGCCGTTGCTGAAATGGCGGCCCGCGAGGGTTGCCAGCCGTGCTGCACGCAGTGATGCTTCAACAGCCTCTTCATTGTCTTCATGGCAATCATCCGGGATCGAGCCCATGACAATGGTAGTGTAGTTAAACAAGCGGTAAGCCCAGCCGAATTTAAAAAACGCGTAGGCCAGAATGATCATCAAACCGAAGGTCTTGGCTTCATTCTGTATTGGGTCATCCAAAAATGGCAGGTCGAGCGTGCGGGCGAGGGCGGTGACCTCGTCCATTGCGCTGAGCAAAGTGACCGTGCCACCGATGGCCAGAAGGGAGGCTGAGGCGAAAAATGCGGTGCCTTGCTGCAGGCCGGACGCAATATTGGTGTCAGCAATGCGGACCTCTCGTTTGAGCATAGCGCGCATCCAGCGGTAACGGTACGCATCCATGGCATGAGAGAGCGTGTTTTTTGACCAGCGGCTTCGATAGGCCAGCCAGCTGTACAAGCCCCATGAGGAGACGAAGACGAGGATGGCAATGAAGTTGGAAAACTGGATCTGAAGCATTGGTCTTTCTGTTTTTAAGCCTGAGTCCGGACATGAGCCCATTTTGATGGAAACGGACAGGTTTATGTTTGGCATGATTTGCGGAGAGGGGCTAGTGGGCGCGCATGATATGCGGCTGTGTGAACCCGGCAAAGTTGCGTGAAAACAGACTCAGAATGGTCAAAAAATGGAGTTTGAGTTGTCCTGTAAGGTACCCAATTCTCAATAAAGTCGAGTTTTGAACGAATTTTTGCATAAAAATTTTGAGTGAATTTTTTTATGGTTATCGATAATTTTATTAATTCTAATGAGCCCTAACTCTTTGGAGCTATGAGTTTTTATGGTGTAGGTATATCTGACTGGTGAATGAGTAATGAATTATATCTAGTAAGGTGTGGCAGTCTGCCAAGCCAAATTTTGCCATTTTGCTGTTGCGCTTTGATCACGGAAGGGATATTCCGAGCGCCCTGTGCTGACGGGGTTTCCTCGGCGCACGTGTATCAACCATTAAACGGTGTTTTATGGATCACGAAATTCAGAAGTCCTGCTGGGGGTTCACTGTGTGGACTGTCGCAACCCTCGGCGGCGTTATGGCGCTGCTTTATGTATTTGCAGGTGCCGGCAGTTAATCCCAAGATAACTGCTTGAACGCGGATTTTGGTAGGGATGCAGATGTGACGTCTGCATCCCTTTTTTCTTTGAGCTGGTTCTAGTGTAACTTCAAAATCGATAATGTGCTTTTTGTCACGTAATGGACGCTAGGGCAGATTGCGTGCGTTTTTCTCGCCAGAGCAATCGCCTGCGACTGCCAGCACAATCTTTCCCAGATGCTTCTTTTGCTCAAAAACCTCTTGTGCTTTGCCAATCTCAGCAAGCGGGAAGGTTTGCGCGACCAGAGGCTGTATGCTGCCTGCTTCAATGTGAGCAACAAGGTTCCCGAAGACTTCGGGTTCCAACACGGTGCAGCCGAAGAAGCTCAGGTCTTTCAAGTAGAGTGTGCGGACATCCAGTTCTACGATAGGGCCAGCCATCGCTCCGGCGACTGCATAGCGGCCCCTGGGCTTGAGAATGGCGAGGAGGTCTAGCCATTGCGGGCCGGCGACCAGATCAACCACCACATCAATGCTGTTGGAGCCAAGGCTCTCAATCAGATCATCACTGCGATCCAGCACACGGCTTGCTCCGAGCTCCTGAAGCAGCTGAGTCTTTGAGGTGGAGGAGATGGCGATGACGTTTGCACCGCGTGCGCGTGCCAGCTGGAGGGCCGCTGAGCCAACGCCTCCTGAGGCCCCTGTCACCAGAACGGTCTCTCCGGCTTTGAGGTTGGCGCGTGTCAGCATGTTCTCAGCGGTTGAATACGAGCAGGGGAAGGATGCCAGCTCCAGATCGTTCAGCTGGCTTTGGATTGGGTAGACGTGACGGTGATCGATTGAAACAAATTCAGCAAAGCCGCCATCACACTCTGATCCCATGAACCATGGAGACTCCAGCTTTTTGCCATTGGCATATTGCAGGCAGGGCTCCACCGGTACGCGCTTGCCCAGAAGGACCTGATCGACCTTAGCGCCTGCCGCGACGTCCCATCCGCACACGTCTATGCCCTGAATGCGGGGGAACTGGAGTGGTTCGCATGACCATGTGGCATCTTCTGCCTGATTATCATGACGCGAGTACCATGCTTTTCGTGTGTTGATGTCTGTGTTGTTGATGCCTGCTGCCAGAACCTCGATCAGCACATCTTCAGAGCCGATGGCAGGCAAGGGCAGGTCTGTACGCAGCTCCAACATGTCCGGTCCGCCGTGCCCGGTGAGCGTTACTGCAGTCATTGTGGTGGGGAGGGTGCTCATCATGTTGCTTTCTGAGTGAGTGACTGAATTGCGGATTTGGCCCAGGTGAAGACAGTGGATCCGTGAAGGGGGTAGGTTGAGACGATGCCTTCATGGATCATGAAGAGCTCTCCAGCATTGGACACAAGGCCGAGAAGAGCTGCCAGCTGATCTTTGGTTTGCTGCTTGTGGCGTGTGACGCATTCTCTGACGAGTGCGCTGTCTGGATAGGCAGCAAGAGCCGCCTGATCCATGCAACCGTGTGGTGCGTTGTTTGCCATCCAATGTTCGATGGTGCGGAGAATGCTCTCCAGTGGATCATCAGGGGACTGTGTTGCTGCCTCACTCAGGAAGGACAGGTAGCGCTGATTACGGACTTCCAGTGCGCCGATGATCATATGCTCTTTGGAGGGAAAGTATTTGTAGAGCGTGCGCAGGCTCACATTGGAGCCGCGCTTGAGTTCTGCCACGCCGGGAGCTGTGAAGCCGCGCGTTGCGAAGACGCCTTCCAGGCCCGTGCAGATGGAATGTTCAAGATCAGTCATGATTAATTGGTAGAGCGATCATTCTACCGAGTCAAATTAGAAAATGGAGAGCGTGGCTGCGCGATCACCGATATGTTTGTGCAATGCGTTAGCTATGGGGGCTGCTATGACTGGAAAAAGCCAGAGCTTCCTGCTATTTGAGCGCTATGACGTTACATCTGGTGAAACTCTGTGTTGGCGTGGAAAGCGTTGACCAGCTGCGGAATTACATTGAACAGCGACAGATTCTGGCGCTGTCACACGGTTTGAGTGACGAGCAGATCCATACCACTCGTATGGTGCCGACTCGCATTGACGAGCTGCTGGATGGTGGTTCGCTGTACTGGGTGATCAAAGGCAATGTTCAGGTTCGCCAGAAACTGATTGATATCCGCGTGCACAAGGATGATTCCGGCAAGAAGCGCTGTGACCTTGTGATGGAGCCTTTCCTCCACCAGACACAGCTGCAGCCGCGCCGTGCCTTTCAGGGCTGGCGGTATCTGAAAGTGTCAGATGCACCGCCGGATGTGAGCGGGCCAATGCTGGATGGGGATCAACTTGCCGAAATGCCAGAGGGTATGCGCCGCGAGTTGCAGGAGCTTTGCCTGATCTAAGCGGTCTCTTTTTTGCGGCTTGCATCTGTAAAGGCTGGATGAGATAAACACGGCATGTGGCTGTCTGTTCGGGAGAACTATGCTGTGACCGAGCTTATCGCATCGATTGCCGGGCCGTATCTTTTCGTGACAGGTCTTGGCTTCTTTATTTCCAGCAGTTTTTACCAGCGGATGATTGCTGCCCAATCAGATGCGAATCCGATCTTGCTCAATCTGTCTGGTGCTGTGCATTTTGTGGTTGGTATGGTTGTGCTTGCCAACCATCTCAACGTGTCCAGCATGGCCGGCGCTCTCGTAACATTGGTTGGAGCTGCTGCCGTGCTGAAGGGGGCAAGTCTTATTGTCATTCCGGATTACATGACAAAGTCACAGCAAATGGGGAAGAGGGGAATTCTCGCCACAGGCACCGCTTTTACCGCAATAGGTGCTTATCTGAGCTATGTCGGGTATTTTTAGGATGCCTTGTGCGGGCAAGCTGTTCTCAAAGTAAGATGCGAATTGAAAGCTTCTGAGACGCGGTAGGGTTCCGGGCAAATGCATTCATTCGCCCGGAGAGTCGTTTTATACTTCGATATTGTCGATCAGGCGGGTATCGCCAACTTTGGCGGCGACCAGAATACGGGCACCTTTGGCGTCGATGGGTGTGCCCAGATGCTGGCCGTGGCGCAGCTCGAAGTAATCTGTCGCAAATCCTGAGAGCTTGAGGACAACAAGCGCTTTCTTGCGCACTTCAATCCAGTTTTCACCGTTATGGAGTGCATTGCGCGCAGTCTGCAGCGTTTCAGAAATTGTTCTGGCTGTCGTGCGTTCCTTATCATCCAGATACTCATTGCGGGAAGACATGGCGAGGCCATCCTCTTCACGCACGGTTGGAGCGCCGATGACTTTGGTTGGCAGGTGCAGGTCTCTGGCCAGTTGCTTGATGACGCGCAGCTGCTGATAGTCTTTTTCGCCGAACACAGCGATATCTGGCAGAACAGCCAGCAACAGTTTCGCCACCACTGTGGCCACGCCGTTGAAGAAGTGCGGTCTGTGATCTGTTTCCAGACCAAGGGCCGGGCCTTCGATCTGAATAGATGTGGCAAAGCCGTTCGGGTACATTTCCCGTGCATTTGGAGCAAAGACACCAAACACGTCGTAGCCCGCCAGCTTTTGCAGGTCGGTCTCTTCCGTTCTTGGGTAGCTCTCGAAATCTTCGCCCGGCGCGAACTGCTTTGGATTCACAAAGATTGAAACAATCACGATGTCCGCATATTCCCGGGCCTTTTCGACCAGAGACAGGTGGCCTGCATGCAGCGCCCCCATGGTTGGAACCAGAGCGATTGTTTTGCCTTCTCGTCTCAGAGGTAATAGTGCAGCCCGCAGGTCGTCTACACCACGGTATACGTCTGGGAGATTTCTCATAGGCGTCTCCATGTGGGACCTCATCCCTTAATTTCTTTGCTTTGCAGCGTTTTTATCTGTTGTTGGTAATGGGTTTGCCCAGAAACTGTTGAACCCAATTGCAAGCAGAAACTGATATAACTGATTTTAGCAGATTTTGTGATTATTCTCATTGCACCAATAGTGGGTATTGGTCTTTAGCGAGCGAAATAACCAATCTGTCCCAATAATTGTTAAGTTGTTGGAATAAAATGCCTTCGTAATCCTTTGTGACGTGAATACAGGTACGCCCATGTCAGATAAGCTCTCCAAAAGATCCGGATCTTTAAACAGTCCTGCAGACAGCAAGAGTGATCTTTCCAACTTTCTGGAGGCTGCCAAAGACGCGGTTGCAGCGCCTGCCGGGGATGAGCGGGGCCGTTTGATCTTTGCACTGGATGCCACAATGAGTCGGCAGCCCACGTGGGATCAGGCTTGTCACCTGCAGGAAGAGATGTTCATCGAAGCGGGCCGGGTTGGGTCGCTTGATGTGCAGCTGGTGTTCTTTCGCGGGTATGGCGAGTGTAAATCTTCGCGCTGGGTCAGCAATTCCAAAGAGCTGGGTGGAATGATGCGCAAGATTCGCGTGCAGGCCGGACGGACACAGATTCGCAAGGTGCTGGATCACGCCCTGACTGAGACGCGGAAAAAGCGGGTGCAGGCGGTTGTCTATATTGGTGACTGTATGGAGGAGAACCCTGATCTGGTCTGCGATAAGGCAGGGGAGCTCGGATTGTTGGGCGTGCCGGTTTTTGTGTTTCAGGAAGGCAAGGACATCCTGGCAGAGCGAGCGTATCGCGAGATCGCCCGGTTGAGCAACGGGGTCTATCTGAACTTTGATGAGGGATCTGCTGCGAGCTTGCGCGGATTGCTGGCTGCGATTGCAACATTTTCCGCCGGGGGCAGACAGGCCCTTGAGCGCCTTGAGCAATCGGGGCATAAAGGTGCTCAATTCTTGATTGAACACCTAAGCTAGAGCACGCTGTATTCACGTATCAAGCTCGAGCTCTCTAATTTTGTGCGTATTCTGATCCGGAAACCGGAACCACTTTTTGGGAATGCGCCTAATACATGTCAGGTACTAAATGGGCTATTTGGTCATGGGAGGATTGGCGCTTGCCATCCTCTATTTCTTCGCAAAGTGGCTGACGCAGTCAAATCCGGCAAAACTTAAAGAAGTTTTGAAAATGCTGATTGGCGGACTGCTGCTGGCATTCTGCGCTTTTCTTGCCGTCACTGGCAGATACGTTATTGCGCTGCCACTTGCGGCCTTTGCGCTGTCCCTTTTGGGTTGGGGGTCTGCGCAGAGTTTCAAGTTTCCCGGTGGTTTCCCTTTCGGAGGACTGGGTGGTGCCTCCAAGAGTGCCGGTCAGACTTCCAATATCTCCTCCAGATTTCTCCATATGGAGCTGGATCATGATAGCAAGAAGCTGGAGGGCAAAGTGCTTGCCGGTTCCTTTGCTGGCCGCGCGCTGAGTTCTTTGCAGGTTGCAGAGCTCAAACAGCTTTGGCGCGACGTGCAGCCGGACGGCGACAGCGTTGCCTTACTCGAAGCTTACCTCGATAGCAGGCTCTCCAACTGGCGTGTAGACTTCCACGCGGATTCCACAGCGGGGCAGAGAGACACGTCGAGCTCGAGCGCTCTGACTGAGAAGGAGGCCTACGAGGTTCTTGGACTTGCGCCGGGAGCCTCCGTGGAAGACATCCGTGCTGCTCACCGCAGACTGATTAAACGATTGCACCCCGATAGTGGGGGTTCTGCTTTCCTGGCTTCCAAACTCAACGAGGCGAAGGATCGGCTTCTCAACAGACATTAGACTCACCGTGACTGATACGAGTTACTGATAGACGGCATAGCAGGAGTACTTGACCTTCTTGAGTTTGGCACAAGCATCCCAGGCTGCTGTTTTGGTTTCAAACCCGATGAACCGCGCGCGGTACAGGGTTTGTTTCTTAGATTTGACCGGCTCTGTGTAAATGCGTTTGTTACGCAGGGTGGCCCCTGTCGCAGCGCGCGCATTTTCCAGGATCTTGATTGCTTTATCCTGGCTGTCGGTCGCAGAAATCTGAATGTGCCAGCCGGAGGTGTCGATGTCCTCTGGCTTCAGGCTTGCAATCTTCTGCTGAATTGGAGCGGAAGATGGTGCAGCTGTTTTCGCTGGCTGCTGCAGCTTTGCCGAGGCGGAAACGGCAGGTGCGGCCAGTGAATTGGCAACAAGGTCCTTACGCGGTGCCGGAGCAGGGGCCGAGGCCTGATGTTCCAGCATTTTTGCGATTGGATCAGATGGCTTCGAATTCGGTTTTGTACCGGTCGCGTTGGCATAAGCCAGCAGTGTCGACTGCTTTGCAGCTGGTGTGTCTGCTTTGGCAACTGGAATAGCCGGAGCAACTTTTGGGAACTGATAGCGTTTTGTTGTTCCTGCGTAGAGCATTGGCGTGGTGCGACGACCACGGGATGCTTTTGGCAGGTACTGGCTGATCAGCTTGACCATCTGTGCATCACGGCTTTTGCCTGTACGGCCACCCAGAACCACAGCAACAATCTGGCGATTGTCACGTTTAACGTTGGTCACGAGGTTGAAGCCGGAGGCATTGGTGTAACCAGTTTTGATTCCATCGACACCACGGACACGACCGAGCAACTTGTTGTGGTTGCCCATGCGGCGGCCGGCGTAAGTGTAAGAGCGGGTATTGAAGTACTTATAATACTTCGGGAACCGATCCTGAATCGCGCGGCCGAGCAGAGCGAGGTCTGCTGCGGTGGTCACCTGCTTGGAATTTGGCAGGCCATGTGGGTTTCTGAAGGTGGTGTTGCGCATGCCAATCGCACGGGCCGTCTGCGTCATGCGGCGCGCAAATGCTGTTTCAGAACCGGAGATATGCTCTGCGATTACAGTCGACGCATCATTTGCGGACTTGGTAACGAGTGCATAGATGGCATCCTTAACGCGCAAAGAGCCGCCAACCTTCAAGCCAAGCTTTGTTGGTGGGCGACCTGCTGCGTAGCGGGAGACCTTCATTTTAGTATTTAGTGTGGCGCGGCCAGCTTCCAGTTCCTCAAAGAGCACATAAAGTGTCATGATCTTTGTGGTGGACGCAGGGTAGCGTCGTGCATTGGCGTTGTTGGCGTACAAAACCTTTCCGGTTTTTGCATCAACGACAATACCAGCATATTTGGAATTTGCCTGGGCAACAGTCGGAGCTGTAGCGATTGCTAAGGATACGGCAAGAATGCCGACAGCTTGTCCCAATGCCTTTTTTAGGCGCCCAAATGGCCCAAAATTACGCAGACCCATGTTCTTTTCGCCCCGTGAGCAATAATGGCGGTTACGCGCTCTGTACTAAATAAATTCTCTCATTGCTAGCGGAGGTGTGTTCAGAAAGCCTCAACCGCAAAAAATGCGGCGCAGGTGACTCCCCCCGTTCGCGTCATACCCAGAATGATGCGATTACGGTTACAATTCTGTAAATACGATAAGGCAGATTGCAAAAATATTGTTTTTATCCGTTTTTTGTTTGCGGCTACGCCCCTGTCTTTTCAAGATATTGCAGCGCAAAATAAAAGTTGACAAAATTTGTGCAGCGCATAATATCGTAGCGTAAGTTTAGAAATGTGGCGTTTGCTCCCCAAGAGACAAAAACCTAATCATCGAAATACCGGCGCCGCCCAATTGATGAGGTAATTTTCATGGTCACAGGATTTGAGAATATGCAGAAGCTTGGAAAAGATAACATGGACGTAGCTATGCAAAGCTTCGGCGCGTTTTCCAAGGGCATGCAGGCGATCTCTGCTGAGGTTGCGGACTACTCTAAGAAGTCAATGGAAGAGAGCAGCGCAGCAATGGAGAAAGTTGTTGGCGCGAAGTCTCTTGATAAGGCTATGGAAGCTCAGGCAGATTTTGCCAAAGTGAGCTACGAAAGCATGGTCGGTCAGGCAACTAAAATCGGCGAAATGTACGCTGAGATCGCTAAGGACGCTTACAAGCCCTATGAGGGTATGCTGTCTAAAGCTGCCAAGTAATTTACTGGCATAATTGAGATTGAAAGCCCGAGGTGCGTTAGCGCTTCGGGCTTTTTGGTTTTGCGTGTTTTAAATAGATTGCTCTGGTTGTTTCCATTTTCAGACAACCTATCTCTCTTCTTCAAGGCCCTCTCAAAACATTGTGATTCAGTATCCTGAATTCTGGCGGGCGTGTTTGGGTCCGCAGAATGGCCCGAATATGCTCATCTTACGTTGGGAGCAGGGTTTAACCCTTCGGATAGTCTGTGCGTTTTCTCTTCTTATTGGTTTGCATTTTCCAGTTTGCTTGGGGAATAATCAGTACTAACAATGAAAGAGAAGGCTTCGCGTGTCCTGAATGTCTGCAATTGATTGATCTGGCAGGTACATTCGGGAGGCTGCTGATGCCGCCGGGTGCGGGGCGTTGGCGCCAGCAAGTCTGTAAACCAGAGCGAAAAGACAGCGCAGATGCTGTAGCGAGAGTGTGAATGAGAGACCAGCGACAGGCAATGAGTGTTCTCAGGGGAGATAATCTTATGCTTACGGTGTATAATGAAACAGAAAATGAAACGCTGTTTGATTTTTCTGGAGTTGTTGGTGTGCCCTATGAAAATGCATATCCCTTGAATTCGCAGGGGGTACGTTTAAATACTATAAAGTCCTCTGCGTTATACATGGAGGGACAAAGAGAACAAATGAGCAGCGATTTCGACCTGGATAATGACGATGATGGCGGGACGATAACCGTTACCAAACCTAAGCCAAAAACAAAAAGGCCCAGTTTGTATCGCGTGTTGTTGCTCAATGATGATTTTACGCCGATGGAGTTCGTGATCCACGTTGTGGAGCGGTTCTTTCATAAGGACCGTGAGGATGCGACGCAGATTATGCTCCATGTCCATCATCATGGCGTAGGGGAGTGTGGAGTCTTCACCTATGAAGTGGCCGAGACAAAGGTCACACAAGTTATGGATTTCGCCCGAAAACACCAACATCCATTGCAATGTGTAATGGAGAAAAAGTAATAGGGGGCGCCTGTGCCGTCATTTTCTCGCAGTCTGGAGAAAGCTCTCCATCAAGCTTTGGCGTTTGCTAATGAGCGCCATCAGGAATATGCGACCCTGGAGCATCTGCTGCTTTCATTGATTGATGATCAGGATGCTGCTGCGGTGATGCGTGCATGCAATGTGGACCTCGATCAACTGCGAAAAAGCATTGTCGAATATATTGATACTGAACTAGAGAACCTCGTCGTTGACGGGGATGATGATTCAAAACCAACCGCCGGTTTCCAGCGTGTCATTCAACGCGCTGTCATTCATGTTCAATCATCAGGGCGTGAAGAAGTGACTGGTGCCAACGTTCTTGTCGCCATTTTTGCTGAGCGTGAAAGCCATGCTGCTTACTTCCTGCAAGAGCAGGAAATGACACGGTACGACGCTGTCAATTATATCTCCCATGGTATTGCAAAACGGGCTGGCTTGTCTGAACCACGTCGGGTACGTGGTGCTGAAGAAGAATCCGATAGTGGCGCTGACCCTAATGTGAGCATGCCGCAACCTCCATCTGGTGGTTCTTCTGACCAAACAAAGCGGAAAACAGAAGCTCTTGAGGCTTATTGTCAGAATCTCAATGACAAAGCGTTTTCCGGTAAAATTGATCCGCTCATCGGGCGTGAGAAGGAAATTTCGCGCACCATTCAGATCCTGTGTCGCCGTGCCAAGAACAATCCACTTTATGTGGGTGATCCGGGCGTTGGTAAAACAGCAATCGCTGAAGGGCTTGCGCGCCGCATCATTGTTGGTGATGTGCCTGAGGTGCTGAAAAACGCGACGATTTTCGCGCTGGATATGGGGTCTCTGCTTGCAGGTACTCGTTATCGCGGTGATTTTGAGGAACGTCTGAAGCAGGTCGTCAAGGAAATCGAAGATTATCCGGGCGCGATCATGTTTATTGACGAGATCCACACCGTGATTGGTGCGGGTGCGACGTCAGGTGGTGCGATGGATGCATCTAATCTGCTGAAGCCTGCGCTGGCATCCGGTACGATCCGTTGTATCGGTTCCACCACATATAAAGAGTATCGCCAGTTCTTTGAAAAGGACCGTGCGCTGGTGCGTCGCTTCCAGAAAGTGGATGTGAACGAGCCAACCATTCCAGATGCGATCGAAATCCTGAAAGGGCTGAAGCCTTATTTTGAGGACTTCCATAACATCAAGTACACCAATGATGCGATCAAGGCAGCAGTTGAGTTGTCCTCTCGCTACCTTGCTGACCGGAAGCTTCCGGATAAAGCGATTGATGTGATTGATGAGTCTGGTGCATCGCAAATGTTGTTGCCAGAGGGCAAACGTCGCAAGACAATCGGCCTGAAGGAAATTGAAGCAACCATCGCGACCATGGCGCGGATACCGCCTAAGTCTGTTTCCAAGGATGATGCTGCGGTTCTGTCCAACCTTAAGGACAGTCTGAAGCGCGTTGTTTATGGGCAGGATCCGGCGATTGAAGCGTTGTCTGCTTCCATCAAACTGGCCCGTGCCGGTCTGCGTGAACCGGATAAGCCAATTGGCTCTTATCTGTTCTCTGGTCCGACTGGTGTTGGTAAGACGGAAGTTGCGCGCCAACTGGCATCGACACTGGGTGTTGAACTGACCCGATTTGATATGTCCGAGTACATGGAACGCCATACGGTTTCCCGCCTGATTGGTGCACCTCCAGGTTACGTGGGCTTTGATCAGGGTGGCTTGCTGACGGACGCTGTTGATCAGCATCCGCATTGTGTGCTGCTTCTGGATGAAATCGAGAAGGCTCATCCTGATCTGTTCAACATTTTGTTGCAGGTTATGGATCATGGTAAGCTGACGGACCACAATGGTAAGTCTGTCGATTTCCGCAATGTGATCCTGATCATGACCACCAACGCTGGTGCGGCTGATCTGGCGAAAGCTCCTATGGGCTTCAATCGCATTGACCGTGATGGCGATGATATGGATGCGATCAACAAGATGTTCACTCCGGAGTTCCGGAACCGTCTTGATGCGATCATTCCGTTCGCAAATCTGGATAGTGACGTTATTCATCGTGTGGTTGAGAAGTTCGTTATGCAGCTGGAAGCTCAGCTTGCTGAGCGTAACGTGACCTTTGAACTGACACCTGAAGCTGTGGCCTGGCTTTCTGAGAAGGGCTACGACCGTCTGATGGGCGCGCGTCCGCTGGGCCGTGTCATTCAGGAGCACATCAAGAAGCCGCTGGCTGATGAGGTTCTGTTCGGCAAGCTTCAGAAGGGCGGGACTGTGAAGGTCTCCGTTTCTGAGGATCTTGAAGGTCTGCTTCTTGAAAGCGTTGAGGAACGTCCGACACCTAAGGCGAAGGCTGCCAAAAAAAAGCCGGTTGCCAAAGGCAAGGGCAAGTCCGTTGTTCCAAAAACGGGTCGGGGCGCTGATGCCACCAAACGTGGTGATGTTCCCGGTATTCCGATTGCGGATTAAAGCATTGATAGTTGAGAAAAAGCCGGAGCATCTGCTCCGGCTTTTTTGTATGGTGGGGCTACGTAGTCTTGTGTAGGATTCTTTATGCAGCTTCAATAGATTGCGTTTCTTCTTCCCCAAAGGCTCTTCTTTCTCGTGAGCCTCCGAGTTCTTAAATGACCAGTTCAGACATGGATATCGACGAAGGAGAGGATCCTTCGGAATTTGAGGGAGGTGCCTATTGGTTCCGCCAAGGAGCTAAAGGCGCGTTTTGCCTCCCGACACTTATTTTGATGATGGCCTTTGTGGGGTTTACCTCGCTGGCCCGCGAAGTTGGGCTTACGCTCACTGAAGTGCTCTTGATGAGCCTGTTCATGTGGGCGTTGCCAAGCATTGTTGTTTTGACGGGCGCTATGAGTGCCGGGGCGGGGTTGATCCCCGCTGCGATTGCAGTGGCTCTTTCCGCTGTGCGTTTGATGCCGATGACGGTGGCGCTGATGCCCGTTCTGCGGGATGAGAAGCGCACCAAGACGTGGCATATGCTGGTTGTGTCCCACTTTGTGGCTGTGACGGCGTGGGTGTTTGCCATGCGCAACCTGCCAAGTATGCCAAGGGCGGCGCGTTTGCCCTTCTTTGCCGGATTTGGGTCCACAGTGCATTTTGTGGTGCTGTGTTCGACCGCGTTGTCTTACATGGTGCTTCCAGCGGTAGAAGGGCCGATTGCGGCTGGTCTGGTTTTGCTGACTCCGATCTACTTCATGTTTTCCATGTATCAGGCTTCTCGTACGAGTGGTGATAAGGCCGCGCTCATTCTGGGTCTCATTCTCGGGCCTGTCTTCTATCACTTCTTTCCGGGAGCTGATTTGCTGCTGACCGGATTTGTAGGTGGCACAGTTGCCTTTGTGGGCTGGTTGTTTGCAACACGGAGGGCTGAGCTGTGAGTGAAGTTTATGGCAGCTGGTGGTGGCCTTATGTGATGATCCTTGTTGCAGGCTTTCTGGCGACAGAGTGCTGGCGCTGGATTGGTGTGTTTGCCTCCGGCAAGCTGCGCGAGGACAGTCTTTTATTCGCATGGGTGCGGGCTGTTGCGACGGCGTTGATTGCTGGCATCATCGCGCGATTGGTTTTGTTTCCCGAAGGTGTGCTGGGCGACGTGCCTGTATGGTTGCGTCTTGCTGCGGTGGCTAGTGGCGTTGTTGGATACAAGCTTCTTAACGACCGGCTGATGGCCGGGATTATCTCAGCTGAGTTTGTGCTGATTGGTGGCTGGGCCTTTTTGATTTAACGGATCTTGCTAAGCTTGATCGCACGCATTGCTGATCATTGTTTCTCGCTCTAACGTAAGTTAGCGACTGGGGAGCTGACGATGACTTATATTGCATTGAATGAGCAGACGATTTGTGACGAGCATATCTGCTGTGCAATCTCGGACAAGAAATGTGCGCAGGGCTACCAGTTGAAGAAGGACTGGCTGAGCCAGCAATTCTCTTCAGGCTATCAGTTTATTCGGTTGGATGAGCGCGCAAAGGTGTTCATTGAACTTGGTCCGGCGGAAGCTGGCTGGGCGCCTGTGGTTGCGTCTGGACACCTGCTGGTGAACTGCTTCTGGGTTTCCGGCAAATACAAAGGGCAGGGTCATGGCAAGGCGTTGCTGGCCAAGGCCATAGAGGCTGCGCGTGAGGCTGGCGCAACGGGTCTGGTTACGATTGCTGGCGCTAAGAAGATGCCCTTCCTCTCAGATGGTAAATGGTTCAAGCGGCAAGGCTTTGAGGTCTGTGATACGTCGCCGGATGGTATTGAGCTGTTGCGGCTTGGTGTTGACGGACAGACTGGTTCTGCATCGTTTTCAGAAGCCGCTCAAAAAGGTGCTGGACCTAAAGAGGAGGGGCTGGTTGCTTACTACTCCAATCGCTGTCCGTTCACGGATCATCATGTGATGCAGAACCTGAAAGAGACTGCGCAGAAGCGTGGGTTGCCGCTCAAGATCGTTCATCTGGATACACTGGAAAAAGCGCAGAGGGCGCCGACACCTGCCACAATTTTCTCGCTGTATTGGAGTGGGAAGTTTGTGACGACGGACGTGAGCGTTTGCATGGATTCCCGTTTTGATAAGATCATGCAAAAAGCACTGAATGAGAAAGTGTCTATCGAAGTTGTCTGATCATTTCAGGTGAATCGAAATTCTGGGTGCCTTGAAAATCTGATTCAAGCGTGCGGGTTAGTGCGTTGTAAATAGATTCAAAATTGCAGGTCAGGGAGGTCGGTCGTTTCAAGTGAATCGACTTTTCCTCGCGCAGTCTGGTGGGAATGCGCGAGGTTGTTTCATCTGAAATGATCAAGAATGAGCAGCAACAGCTGCGCGAATTTTCTCTGCGTTTGCTTTGAGCTTTTCACCGTCTTCCATCTCGCCAGTGTGCGGGCGTAGAGAGATGCCCTCGGTGCGTGGGATGACGTGGAAGTGGGTATGAAACACCATTTGTCCGCCAGCGCCTTCGTTGAACTGGTGGATGGTGATGCCGTCCGCAGCAAATGCCTGCTTGAGGATGCGAGCCATCTTCTGGGCCGTCTTTGCGACAGCGGCAAGGTCAGCTTCTTCAATATCGAGGATGTTTCGGGAACCGTTTTTAGGCAGAACCAGCACATGACCATCTGCGCGTGGCATGATGTCCATGATTACAATGGTATTTTCGTCCTCAAAGACCTTCTCGGAAGGCAGTTCGCCGCGTAAAATTTTGGCGAAGATGTTTTGTTCATCATATGCGGAGCTGGTCATTGTGGGGTCCTCAATGGTCTCAATAATGTTTGGCCCCATTCATATCGCGATTCACTGCGGAAATCCCAATAAGAAATATATGTTGCGATCTGGTAGGTGTTGAGAACCTGAGTGGACTTAAGAAACTGATTCAAGTTTGGCGAGATTCGTGAGTCTCTTCAGAATCTTGTGGGGGTGTCTTAATGTAGGTTCTAGGAGCCCTGCTGGCGAAACGGTCCGTGTTCCGACAGGATTTTCTGTTCATGCAGAACGGCTTGGCGCTCCTGATCCAGATAGTGTGCGACTGCATTCCTTAACGAAGGGTGTGCAATCCAGTGAGCGGAGTAGGTGAGGTTGGGCATGTAGCCACGGGCGAGTTTGTGGCTTCCCTGCGCGCCAGCCTCAACACGTTGCAGACCGCGCGACAAAGCAAACTCAATGGCTTGATAATAGCAGATCTCGAAATGCAGGCAGGGGTGGTTCTCGATACAGCCCCAGTTGCGACCATACAGGGTGTTGCCGCCGATCATGTTGAGGGCGCCAGCAATATAGCGGCCATTGCGCTTTGCCATGATGAGCAAGGTGTGGTCAGCCAGTCTTTCGCTGAGGAGCGAGAAGAATTCCCGGTTGAGATAGGGCGAACCCCATTTACGATTGCCAGTGTCTACGTAAAACTCATAGAACGCGTCCCAGTGGCTTTCTTGTAAATCCGAGCCGGTAATCCATTCCACTTCAATATCGTGGTCCAGCGCGGTCTTACGCTCCTTACGGATGCTTTTGCGCTTGCGGGAGGATAAGACCTCCAGAAACTCGGTGAAGTCGCTGTAGCCGTTGTTCTCCCAATGGAACTGCTGGTCTGTTCGTAGCAGGAAGCCTTCGTCGCCCAGTTCCTTCCACTCCTGCTCAGTGAGGAAGGTGAGATGAGCTGATGAGCCTTCGATGCGTGTTGCCAGCTCTTTCAAGCCTGTGGTGAGAATCTTGATCGTTTCTGGTCGGTTGGCCTCTGGTGAGATCAGCAGACGGCGTCCCGGTACTGGCGTGAAGGGAATGGAGCATTGCAGTTTGGGATAATAGTTTCCGCCAGCACGCTGAAATGCTTCAGCCCATGGATAGTCGAAAACGTATTCGCCCTGACTGTGGCTTTTTGCATAGGTTGGGATGGCAGCGATTGGCTTGCCATTTTCTTCCCACCAGATGTGTTGCGGAATCCAGCCTGCGTCCCACCCGACGCATCCGCTTTCTTCTAGCGCCTGTAAAAAAGCGTGTGAAAGCATTGGGTTAAACTCGCAAACTTGAGAAGTTGATTCAGTTTGCGAGTTTGGTGCGGATTGGATCGTTTCAGGTGAATCGATCCAATCCTGTTGATCGTAAAGGATCGGCGGCGTGCCGGGATTTGCCAGTGTGTCCCAGTCGGTGCTGGGTATCTCATCCAATGATGAGAGAACTTTCAGAACGGGTGATGGTGGTACTGGCAAATCAATTGGTCCTAAAGTGGATCTTCGTCTGGATTGAAACCTTCGAAGACAATCTGGTCAGCGTGTTTGGCCGCGTTGAGACGATCTTCTTTGGTTCTGACAGTCCATGTCATGGTTGGCAGGCCGTAGAACTCACGCAGGAAACTCGGACCATCTGCTGGCAGATCTTTCACGAAGAATGAGACGAAGTGTGGGTCTGTTCCTGCCATGTGCACCATCCAGGAGATTTTCTCGATCTCGTGTTCTGTCAGGTGCAGATGATCGTTCTCGCTCAGCGTGGTCATGGAGATGCAGCCGCGCGGGATTTGCGGTGCGACATCCTTCATGGTCCGAAGCATCTTCGGGTCAAAGGATTTTATTGCCGCCGAACCTTTATAATCAATGAGGATTTTGGCGATGGTTTTAATGAACCCATCCTGCCCTTCTGCGAGGTTCAGGGTTTTGATTTCAATAACCAGCGGCACCTTGCCGTCGACCAGATCGAGCAGCTCTTGCAGGGTCCACATTGGATCAGTGGAGCCTCGCATGGAGAGGTTGCGCAAGTCAGCCAGGTCGAAGTCGATGACTTTGCCTTCGCCGTGTGTCAGGCGCTCAAGGTTTGGATCGTGGAATACGATGACCTGACCGTCTTTGGTTTGCTGAAGGTCGACTTCAATGGCGAAGTTGTTTTCGACAGCAGCTTTGACTGCAGATGGGGTGTTTTCAAGAATGCCTGCTTCTTTGTTATGGAAGCCACGGTGAGCGATCGGGCGGGCGGTGAGCCAGGAGAGATCTTGCATGGATTATTCGAACTTGCTTCTTCAATAAATGGGAGATGTTCTGAAGATCAGAGCAGAATTAGTCGGCAACTTCGAAAATTGCTTCGATCTCAACAGCTGCATTGAATGGCAGAGCTCCAGCGCTGACGGCAGAGCGTGCGTGACGGCCAGCATCACCTAGGGCGGCAACCATGAAGTCTGATGCGCCGTTGATGACTTTTGGCTGGTCGCCGAAGTCGCCATTGGAATTGACGAAGCCAACAATTTTCACAAGACGCACCACTTTAGACAGATCGCCAGTGGCAGCTTTTGCCTGTGCCAGCAGATTGATTGCGCAAAGACGTGCTGCTTCCACACCATCTTGAATGCTCAGGTCAGCGCCAACCTTACCGGTTTTTGCGATTTTGCCATCTTGCATTGGTAGCTGGCCGGAGATGAAAAGCTGGTTTCCGGTTTTTACGAAAGGCACATAATTGGCAGCAGGAGCAGCGGCTTCCGGCAGTGTGACGCCAAGCTTTTCAAGATTCTGCTGGATTGTATCAGACATTCGTTTTCCCTCCGGTCGGAATGTTCTTTTGCAATAAGTGATGCAAATCCACGAAAACTCAAGAGTTTATCTCTTCACGAAGCCGTGGTCTGCAAGGTGAGGCGCAGACTCACATTAGAATCACTATGGTTGCAAGAGTGCATGGGGCGTTGTCTACGTGGGAAACGTGTATCTAATTTGAAAGATTTACCCTAGCACTGATTTCCTTGGCGGAATGTTTGCGTTGGCGGTGGCGTTTATGCACTCTTCAACGATGGAAGAGAGGCATGCCCACGTGTCTTTTGTTCCGACATGATCGGAGGTTTTATGCTGAAACTACGCTTGGGACATTGTCTTTGCGGGATTGCAGGTTCTTCCCTCACTTTGAGTTCTCTTCTGCTTCCCTCGTTGAGCAGTGCCGCCGATCTTCAGCCTCACAAAGCCGTTTATGACATGAGATTGTCGAGCGCCCAAAATGGAGCGGACATCTCTGATGTGAACGGGCGTATGGTCTATGAGCTCTCCGGTTCTGTTTGTGATGGATTTACTGTGGACCTGCGCTTTGTGGTGATGAGTGTTGATGACGAGGGGCAGGAGACAATCACGGATCTGCGCAGCTCCTATTTTGAAGCACCGGACAATTCTCAACTTTCGTTTGCCTACAAAACCTTCATTGATGATTTTTTGGCCGAGCAAGCACAAGGTACAGCGGAGCATCAAAGCTCCAAAGTGGACGTGGATTTGAGCGGGCCGGATGAGAAGAAGCTGAGCTTTGATGGTTCCATCATGTTCCCGCTGCAGCATCTGCACAGCGTGATTGATGGCGCTGCGGGTGGGCAACACTTTATGGTTTCCAAGTTGTATGATGGCAGTGTCACCGGTGAGCAGTTGTTTGAGGCAACCACCGTTGTTGGTCGCAAGCTGGCTGATCCATTGTCTCAGCGCTCTGATCAGCTTTCCTTGCCGAACGCACTGGGAGATGCAGATGCCTGGCCGGTTTCTATTGCCTACTTCAACTTAAGCGATGGTGCGCGCGGTGAACGGACGCCGGATTACCAGTTGCGGACAGTGCTTCATGAAAATGGGGTCTCCAGAAGCATGAACCTGAATTATGGGGTGTTTGAATTGGAAGGTGCTTTGGTTGAGCTGGACCTGAAGCCTATGGTGCATGTCAGCACTTGCGGAAGCTCAGTGGTGCTGGAAGAAGAAGTGAGCGCACCGTTTGTAGGGGCGATCAAAAAAGAGCAGCTGCGTTAGTTCAGCGCTTGCTGGGTGCTTTTATGGACCGGCCAAGAGAGACAACTGAACTGTCTTTGAATTTTCCGCGCAAGGCATCCATTGCCCGTTCTGCTTTGGCACGTTTTTCGGCCTGCTCGTCCAGCAGGTCTTCCGGGTCGGCCTGATCTGCCGGACCTAAATCTCCAATCCCTACGCCAATGAGACGGAACCTCATTTTGCCGTCAGCCACGTTGTGCAGCAGATCGTCTGCTGTGCGGAAGATCTTGTCGGCCAACTGGGTGGGATCGTGCAGCATGCGAGAGCGGGTGATGGTTTTGAAGTCTGCGGTCTTGAGCTTCAAAGTGACAGACCTGCCGGATTTTTCCGCTTTCTTGGTGCGGTAGGAGACCTTTTCAGTCAGCGCCCAAAGGCTTTTTGAAAGCTGAGTGACGTCTGAGACGTCCGTGTTGAATGTAGTTTCGCCACTGATGCTTTTTGCGCCTCTGTTTGAGGAAACGTGCCGGTCATCTTCCCCCTGACATAACTTTGCAAGGCGCAAGCCCATGGCGCCGTACCTGCGCGCGAGGTCTGTCGGGTCCTTGAGCTGCAGCTGGCCGATGGTTTTGATGCCGTCCCGTTCCAGCTTGCCCTGAAACACCTTGCCAACGCCCCAGATGACGCTGGTTGGCTGTTTGGCGAGGAATTCTTTCTTCTCTGCATCCCCAATGACCGAGAAGCCGCGGGGTTTGTCCAGGTCAGAGGCGATTTTGGCGAGGAACTTGTTGGGCGCGAGGCCGACGGAGACTGAGAGCCTGAGCTCTGTCTGGATCTTGTTCACGAACTGGACGAGTAGTTCTGCTGGTGTCGCACCATGAAGTTTCTGCGTGCCGGAGAGGTCGAGGAAGGCTTCGTCAATGGACAGGGGTTCGACAAGTGGCGTGAGTTTTTCCATCTCTTCGCGAATTTGGCGGCCAACCTGAGAGTACAGTTCCATGCGCGGTTTGATAACGACTGCGTCCGGGCAGGCATCGAGTGCCTTGAACATGGGCATGGCAGAGCGCACGCCGTAAATGCGGGCGATGTAGCACGCTGCGGAGACAACGCCGCGCTGGCCACCACCGACAATGACGGGGCGGTCTGCCAGCTCTGGGTTCTCGCGCTTTTCGACGGAGGCATAAAATGCATCGCAGTCGATATGCGCGATTTCGAGTGTATCCAGTTCTGCGTGGGCAAGGATGCGCGGGCTGCCGCATTTGGGGCAGCGCGTCAGGTCTGCCCGGAACCTGTGTGTACAGTCTCTGCAGAGTGCTTTTAGAGGTGCGGAGGCCTCAGTTGCCATGAAAACCAGGCCTTGGGTTGTTTTCGGATGTCAGATGCTGGGTCTGTAGCATGACCTAGTCCTCAATCTCCCAGGAAATTCGCGCACCAGCCACATAAAACACTGAATTGCGCATCTGGTCTTTGTCCCATTCCTCAATCGTCCAGTCTTTTGAGTTGACGGGATCAAAGTTCAGGAAAAACTTGTCTTGTAAAAACATGCTGACAATTGGGTGCTTAATCGTGGTGTAGGCGCCACCGCCTGGTTCGTGGAGTTTGAACTCAAGACTCTCTTCGACCCTGATCTTCAGCTTGCTGATGGCCCCCTGTGGTGATGTTGCCGGGCGCTGGCAGTCATGCGCGGCAAACTCCAGAAGCATGGAGCCGGGGCCGCCGGATACACCGGAGGTGAACAGAGCGCTTTGCAATATCGCCCCGTTTAGATGTCCAAAACGCTCCAGAAAATACTGAAGGGTCGTGCTTGAAAGTTGTTCCACGCTTGGATTCTCTGGTTTTGTGAAAGGTTCACTTACAGCTGTGAGCTTACCTTACCGCAGCGACCAACAGATTTTCAATAAAATCGCCTGTTTCTTTCCAGCAATTGCTCTTCAGAGCAACGTTTGGCAGATCTTCGGCGGTTGCGAAGAAACGTGAATCGGCAATGAAATGTACGAGCTGTACGTGAGGGGTGCTTTTGCCGACGGAGATAATGTTGGTTGGGCTATCGTCAACGAAAATAACCGGGTGTTGGCCCCGTTTAGCGCACAGAGCCGCAACGGCTCCGCCTTTCGGGCCTTCGTTAGTGACGAGCGGATAGTCCATGCCAAGACGTGCGAGCAGATTCTCACGGGCGGATTTGTTGTGGCTCCCGGGCAAGTTGGTCAGGATGACGATGTCGCAGAGCTTTGACAGGCGCTCAAGCTGTTCAGCTGCATGTGGAACAGCTTCCTGCTTGCCGACCTCGCTTTCGAAGAAGTCATGAATGACTGCCATGCAAGCATTGTCTGTCAGGTTCTCGCCAGTCTGCGTGTAGACCATGTTTGCCTTGAGGCGGTATGCGGTTTCCTTGAAGGCGACGCCTTGATCTTTCATGAAACGCTCAAGGTGCGGGATGAATTGCAACAGAACTTCGTCCACGTCGCAGATGAGGAGCGGATGGGCGCGTTTTTCGATCTCTTTGATTTGCTGCAATGCGCTGGCGTTTGCGGTCTCAATGTTGGGCAAGGAAATCTACGCCTCCAGCAAGTTTAAGATGAGCTGCGGCAATCATGGTCGGGCGAACACCGGCACTTTCTGTGTAGGCGAGCAGTAGTTGCTCGTCCTGCATCAGGAATTCAAGGACGCCTGCCAGGAAGCCCGGCTCGGCTGCCGCGTCGCGAATCTCTTGAGGCCCAATCCCGGCTAAAGACAGGAAGCGACCGAGCTGTTCGGGCTCGCTGCCAAGAAATGTAAGGGCACCAATTGCAATTTCCTGTGCAGTATCTTCGGTCAAACTGCCGGTTTTGCCTAAATTCATTGGTGTTTGCCTTTCTGAAACGAATCCGAATTAACTATGTAGCAGGAAATTTAGTGTGGGACTTGTCCCAATGCCAGTCGCAACGCGGCTGCACCACACCTTTATTTATGGCTAAACCATTTTTGGGGCGGCATTCTGTGCAGGACTGAACTGATGCAAAAGACCGTGCTGATTGTTGAAGACAACGAACTCAACATGAAGCTGTTTAACGACCTGCTTGAAGCTCATGGATACGCAACCTTGCAATCTCGCAATGGCATGGAAGCGCTTGAGCTCGCTCGTGCACATAAACCGGATCTGATCCTGATGGATATCCAGCTGCCTGAAGTTTCAGGGCTTGAAGTGACCAAATGGATCAAAGAGGATGATAACTTAAAGGTCATTCCTGTGATTGCGGTGACAGCTTTTGCCATGAAGGGAGATGAGGAGCGCATTCGTCAGGGCGGATGTGAGGCCTACATTTCCAAGCCGATCTCTGTTGGCAACTTCCTGGAAACGGTCTCAGGGTTCCTGAAGGACACATAATACAACCGTGATTAGTTGTGATTGTGGTTAATTGGTAAATTGTGTTCAGCTAGAAGTTGTGGGTTTGCCAATCCTCAGAAAGCAAAGCTTTAGTAATCTGTTTGATCTTACCAGTTTTCATTGAGTGAAAGACTCTCATCAAAAGTCGTAGGTCTTTGAAACTAGATGAAATCACCGAGTGAGTCTTGCGGGGACTGTTGGGTTTCTGTGCGTATGCCTCTTGATAATCGACGGTTTCTTTCCTTTTGTTGTGTATAGGTGAAGAATCCCCTCCATTTTCAGGAGCGCAATTAGCTTAAAGCTTTACTAAAGTCGTAAATGTTGCGATGGTGATATACGAGATCATCAGCTTCATGAAATTATTGACTGCAAAATTGCAGTATTGGCCTTTGGTTGATTGAATAAGCCCCGGCAATACTGCTTCATAGTTTCCCTACGGAGCGCTCAGGTCCGCCGCATCTCCTGGGTCCGTGGGGTTGGCCGGCGAGTAAGCGGGTTCTGAGTGGCCTCCTCGTGTCATCCGGTTCTCGCCGGCCACCACTTCTTCCAAATCTCTAAGGGTTGACGCTCGCAAGCATATGCTTGTGCATCTGGCGCTGTTTGCGCTGGATTCTGTACGTCAATGCCAGAGTTGGTGTGCGGAGAGGTTGCCTGAGGCATGTAACCGGTGTGATGAGTCATTCAGTCTGGCAGTTTTCTTATGTGTCAAAGTGATCGTGATGGTCAGTTCTCATTGAATTTGAAGCGGAATTGACCGTGTTGAGTGGACTATACTCAGTCGACTTCCTCTTGTGTGAGGAAATGTTGTCTACCCCTAACAATTGAGTGGTTCAGGCTCGCAGGCGAGTTGTCATCGGAGGGTTGGTTAGCGATTCTTACTTGCGTTTGAGTGCTGAAGGCGAGTGCTGTGAGGGTGCGCTCTTGAGTATGCATACAAAAAAGGCGCTTGCAGACTGCAAACGCCTTTTTTGAAAATTCAGATGAAGCCAAGACTTACTTGATCTTGGTTTCCTTGAACTCAACGTGCTTCTTTACGACTGGGTCGTATTTACGCTTCACCATTTTTTCGGTCATGGTGCGGGAGTTCTTTTTGGTCACGTAGAAGTAGCCGGTGTCCGCAGTGGACTGCAGCTTGATCTTAATGGTGGTCGCCTTGGCCATCGCTAAGGATCCTGTCTGTTTTCGGCCTTTTTAAGAAGTGGCCGGTTGTTTTGTTTGTCCCGGTGGCACCCTCACACCTTCGCTTCGGGTAGGGTGCGCTTCCGGGGAAACTTTGGGAATTCAGCGCGCACATTACTAATCACAGGGCTAAAGTCAAGATGCATTAGGGCGCTGAGCCGAGTCTTGTCCCCCTTATCAGGCATATAATTACATATGCGCCCAAGAATCCTGCAAATACCAGTGGTAGTCCGTCCGCACCCCACGCGGAAAGAGCAAGTCCGGTGCTGGCAGGACCCACCAACTGGCCAATGGAATACATGAGAACGAAGGCTGCATTGGCGGAGGCCAGATTGGCCCCATCAAAGCGTGCGCCAAGGTGTGTGAGGCCAACTGTATAGAGCCCGGCCACGACGCCGCCCCAGACAAAGAGAAGAGCACAGATGCCATAAAAACTGCCGGAGAGTGGGATCATAAGCAGTGCGCCGATGATGCCAAAGGCTCCGCAATAGATTAGTAGATGACGGCGGTTCATGCGATCAGAGAGCATACCCAGTGGGATCTGCAGTACCATGTTGCCGGCAGCCATTGCAGAGACGAGCAGGGTCGCGGTTTGCGCCGTCAGGCCGATCTTGAGACCAAACAATGGAAGCAGCGAGATGCCGGATTGTTCCACAGCTCCGAAGACAAATCCGGCGAATGTGGCAGCTGGCGCTATCCACAAAAATGCATAGAGCTTTGAGGTTGCTTCGCTTTCGATTCTCGGTGCGGCGTTGAAACCAATCAGCACAGGTAAGGCAGCAATAATGATGCCTGCGCCTGCCAACAAGAACGGGAGCGCACCTGTTGTGCCAGCAAATGCAAGTACCAGCGGCCCTGAGGCAAAGCCCAGTGCCAGCACAGTGGCGTAAACGCCCATGAGGAAGCCTCTGTGCTTTGAGGGTGCCAGTGCGTTGATCCAGAACTCGGAGAGAATGAAGGCAGAGGTTGTTGCGCCGTGGAATAACAGGCGGAGCGGGAACCATGCCCAGAAGTTTTCGAGCACAAAGAAGAAGGGCAGGGAGAAGCCAGCAACCAACAGGCTGATCAGAAGCGCCTGCGGGGTGCCCAGTCTGCGTGCAAGGTAGGGCCCGACCGGAGTGGCAACAATGGAGGCAACGCCGGAGAATGCGGTGTTGATGCCGATCCAGGTGTCGCTGACACCGCGATACTCAAGCGTGAGCGCAAGCAGTGGGAGGCTTGCTGACAGGGAGAGGCCGACAGCTGTAATAGCTGCGATGGCCGCAATGATGCCGCGAACCTGTTTCGGTGAGAGGGAATTGGCTAAGGCGCCCGATGTCTGAAGCATTTACACAACTGCGTTTCAAGCTCGTTACGAGCAGGTGTTTTTTCCGTGTCGCGCTCATATACGTTCACGCATCACGTTCTAAAACCGTGTTTTCATGCGCGTTCTTGTCCGAAAACCAGATCTGGTTTCGGGGATACGCTCTAAATGCTTCTATCAGGAAAAGTGCAAGGCGCAACACACAGTATCGTAGCGATATATGTTTGTTGCGCCTTGGGTAATCAGAATTAAATTTCTTCGCGCGCGAAGCCGTCATTCTTCCAGTAGTAGTACGGCACGGGGCCATCTGGAGAAAGATCCGGGTCTTTGGCAAGACGGTTTTCAAGATCTGTCAGGACCGCCAGTGTGATGCGTGGCAGGTCCAGCTCTTTGCACTGCTCAATTGGCAGCCACTGGAGCTCTTCCAGCTCTTCTGTTGGTCCAATGCCGGTTTCCAGTTTGTGCGCAATCTGGTCCGCCCAAACGGCGAAGAAGCGTGCATCAAAGCGTCGTGTTCTGCCTGGAGGTGTGATTGCGCGGGCCACGTAGCGAAGTGGCTCCAGATCCGGCAGGATGCCTAGTTCGTCAAAAGCTTCAAAACCCGGGCCAGCTGGTTCGCTTGGGCTTTCGGTTTTGGTGCCAACAAATAGGCCTGCTTCCTCGTAGGTTTCGCGAATGGCAGCAATTGCCAATGCGCGCAGGCGGCTTTCTGTCTTGATCTGCTTTTTGTCGTAGTTGAGCTTAGCAAGCACTTCCGGATGATAGTCGCGCACATATCTTACACGGCTGTCTTCAGAATCGACACGGCCACCTGGGAACACGAATTTGCCAGGCATGAACTTGTGCGCCATGTGGCGCTTGCCCATCAACAGATGCAGGGAGCCATCGTCCTTGCGATCCAGAATAAGCAGTGTGGAGGCGTCTTTTGGCCTCAAAGGCTGAGCGGCCGGGTTGTTGTTTTCTTCCGCTCGCTCAACTTTGACTTCTTTCGTCAGGTCTTCCGTGGACATTCCTTACCTCTGATTGGCGCGTGTTGGGCCAAAACTAGGTGCTTTGCCGGCAGTTGCAAAGCCATCCATACGTAGTGCCCATTGCAAGCCAACCAAAGCGCCTTTGATTGGGCGCAGGAGAGTCAGAGACATGATGATGGTTAAAGGCAGCCAGACAGCCATGTGAAGCCACATAGGCGGCACGTAGGCCATCTCTACCCACATGGCCAGCGCAACGACGACGTGACCAACGATAAAGATTGTGAAATAGGGCGGAGCATCATCTGCGCGGTGGTGGTGAAGTTCTTCACCACAGTTGTCGCAGGATTGTTTCACGCTCAAGTAACCGTCGAAGACAGAGCCAATGCCACAGGAAGGGCATTTGCAGCGCATGCCGCGCAGCACCGCTTCTCCGGTATTCCGATCTTGATGGGTATTCATTTATACCTGCCTTTTCCGTCCCGTAAATGCAGGGGAGCGCACGTTCTTTTTATGTGCGCTTCCGCTTATTTCCGTTTTTTGACCGGCGTAAACCTTTTGGCTTGCTGTTGTTTCTTGCTTGCCAACCCTTGTGCTTAGCAACCCGTCCCGCTGCTTCGCCCTTGGATTTGCCTTTTGTGAGCATTTCAAACCGTAAAGAGCCCGCAAATGGGGCGGCTTCCACCAGTTTGACCTGCACTGCGTCACCAAGTTGGTAGGTTTCACCAGTTGCTCTGCCCACGAGGGCATGAGCCGATTCTACATATTCGTAGTAATCCATACCAATGGTAGATGCAGGAATGAAGCCGTCTGCGCCATTTTGTAGCAGTTTGACGAACAGGCCAGATTTGGTCACTCCGGCAATTCGTCCCGAAAATTCAGCCCCAATTCTTTCGCAGAGGTACAGGGCAATCAGTCGGTCAATGGTTTCGCGTTCAGCCAGCATCGCCCGTCGTTCTGCCGCAGAAATCTCTGCTGCGATGGCAGGTAGCTTCTCTTCGATGCCGTATGGCAGGCCATCATCCCCGAGGCCGAGTGCACGAATGAGTGCGCGGTGCACTATCAAATCTGCATAGCGGCGAATAGGGGATGTGAAGTGTGCATAACGTCGGAGGTTCAAGCCGAAGTGTCCGATGTTCTCGGCGTTGTACTCCGCTTGTGCCTGCGAACGCAGCACGACCTCTGACACCATGGTTGCGCTTGCGGTGTCTTTGAACTTGTCGAGAATGTTGTTGAACACAGAAGGACGCAGGCCGCCAATGTGCGGCAGTTTGACGTCCAGCGTGGAGAGGAAATCTCTCAGGTTCTCCAGCTTTTCCGGTGTCGACGCATCGTGCACACGATAGAGCAGGGCAGAGTTGCGTTTCTCAAGCTCTTCTGCGGCTGCGACGTTCGCCTGAATCATGCACTCTTCGATGAGTTTGTGCGCATCCAATCGGTCAGGAACGACGATCTGGTCAACGGTGCCGTCTTCTTTCAGCAGAATACGGCGTTCCGGGATGTCGAGTTCCAGTGGCTGGCGTTTGTCTCGGCCACGCTTCAGGATCTCATAGGCAGCCCACAATGGCTCAAGAACCGGTTCCAGCAGTGGGCCGGTTTTGTCGTCTGTCACGCCTTCAATGGCTTTTTGGGCCTGTTGATAGGAGAGCTTAGCCGCGCTACGCATGATGACGCGATGGAACGAGTGGGATGTTTTCTTGCCGTTCTTGTCAAAGACCATCCGTGTTGCGATGGATGGGCGGTCTTCGTTCTCACGCAAGGAGCACAGATTGTTAGAGATGCGCTCAGGCAGCATCGGGATTACGCGGTCAGGGAAATAGACCGAGTTGCCGCGTAGCAGTGCTTCCTTATCCATCGGAGAGCCCGGTGTGACATAGGCTGCCACGTCTGCAATTGCGACGTAAACGATGCAGCCGCCTTCGTTCTCCGGGCTGTTGTCCAACTGAGCATAGACCGCGTCATCGTGATCTTTTGCTGTCGCAGGGTCGATGGTGAGAAGCGGGATGTCACGCCAATCTTCACGGCCCTTGTGGCCAACAGGCTTGATGTTTTCCGATTCAGCAATGACAGCTCCTGGGAACTCATTACGAATACCCTGTGTGTGCAATGCGATTTCGGAGACAGCCATTTCCGAAGTGGTGGACCCAAAGCGTTTGACGATGCGGCCACGTGGTGTGCCGTATCGTCCGACTTTGTGGACTTCGATCTTTACGAGGTCACCGTCTTCAGATTCCATCAGCTCACGCGGATCCAGATCGACAGCGCGCTGCTTGCGGTCAACTGGTTCCAAAGTTGCTGCTTTGGTTGCCTTGTTGATGCGCAGGATGCCAAGGACGTCGGTGTCCTGGTTCTCCAGACGCTTCATCTCGCGCACGACGTGTTTGGCTTCGGGCGATCCATCCTGATCGTCCAGTAGTTTCACAAGGGCGCGGTCGCCGATGCCTGGGACGGGGTTGAATTTGTTTTTGTTCTTTTGCGACAAGACGAGAACGTTCGGTGGCTCTCCATGCTCTTCATCCCAGTTCATCGGGATGCCGAGGAGCTCGCCGTCAGCAGTTCTGCTTGTGATTTTTACAACAAAGACAGGAGGAAGATCGCCTGGACGCAACATGCGTTTCCGGCGTTTTTCGAGATGACCAGCTTCAGTCAAATCTCTCAGCATTCGTTTGAGGGGGATGCGCGCGGCGCCGACGATACCAAAATGGCGGGCGATTTCGCGTTTACCAGCTTTGCCGGGATTGTTGGCAATAAACTTCAGAATGTCTTCGCGGGATGGCATTTCTGCCGGTCCCTTGTGTCTTTTTTCAGTGGCCTTTTTTCGGCTCAATGTATCTCATCCAGTGCGGCTTTTATGCCGCGAAAAGGGGCTCCCGATGAACGGAAGCCCTTATGTTTCGTTGTCCGGAGAGTAACGGGGGATCTTAATCCTTCTTCGCGTTGATCAGCTCGATTGCTTGTTCGCGGGTTACCGTCTCCGGGTCTGTTCCTTTTGGCAGGGAGGCGAACTCCTTGCCCCATTTGATCCGAACGCCGAGGCGGCCACTGTCGCGCAGCTCCATCGCTCCACCATCCGGATGATCGCCAAGTTCTTTCAGTGCCCCTTTGGGCGCTGCTTTCTTGGTCGTTGTTTTCTTTGCAGCTGCCTTTTTGGCAGGCGCTTTCTTCTTACCTTTTGTTGCTGCCTTGGCGTTTACAAGCTCTGTTGCCTGCTCCAGCGTGACAGCTTCTGGTGCAACGTCCTTTGGAAGGGTTGCGTTGATCTTTTCCCACTTCACGTAGGGGCCATAACGACCGCTGTATACGTTGATGGCGCCGCCGTCGGGGTGGTCACCAAGTTCTTTGAGTGGTTTTGCGGCAGCTCCGCGGCCCCCGCCCTTGGCGCGCTTTTCAGCAAGTAGGGTTACGGCGCGGTTGATGCCGACGGAGAAGACTTCGTCCAGGCTGTCCAGATTGGCATAGGTGCCATCATGCAGCACGAACGGTCCAAAACGGCCCAGGCCTGCGGAAATGGTCTTGCCATCTTCTGGATGGGTGCCAACTTCGCGTGGCAAGGAAAGCAACTGAAGGGCTTTCTCCAGATCCAGATCGGCAGTGCTCCAGCCACGTGGCAGGGACGAGCGCTTTGGTTTGGCTTCTTCACCTAGCTGTACATATGGGCCGAAACGGCCTGTGCGCAAGGAGACTTCCAAACCGGTTTCCGGATCAATGCCCAAAACCTGAGGTCCGTCTGCTGCTGCACCCGCATCAGATGTGCCGCCTGAGGTGAGCTGACGTGTATAATCACAATGTGGCGGATTTTCGTTTGGTTCTTTGCCGTCTTTCTTGTTTTTGTTGTAGTTGGAACAACCAACAAACGCGCCGAATTTGGAGACTTTCAATGACAAGCGACCGGTTTCACATTTCGGGCACTTGCGTGGATCAGAGCCATCTTCCTTGTCTGGGAAGACGTGTGCTTTGAGGGTTTCGTTCAGGGCATCCAACACTTCTGTGTTGGAGCGCTTAATCACCTCATCACAAATTTCGTGGAACGGGTTCCAGAAGTCACGCAAGACGGCCTTCCATTCCAGATCGCCAGCTGAGATCTTGTCGAGCTGGTCTTCAAGGCTTGCAGTGAAGTCATACTCCACGTAGCGATTGAAGAAGTCTTCAAGGAATGCAATTACCAGGCGACCTTTGTCCTGTGGGATCAGACGTTTCTTGTCCAGATCTACGTATTCGCGATCGCGCAGAGTTTGCAGCGTTGCGGCGTAGGTGGACGGGCGACCAATCCCCAGCTCTTCCATCTTCTTCACCAGTGTTGCTTCGGTGAAGCGTGGTGGAGGTTCAGTGAAGTGCTGGTTGGCTTCAATGCCTTTGCGGCCGAGGCTGTCGCCCTTTGTCATTGGCGGCAGGCGTTTGCTTTCCTCGTCTTCCTCATCATCTTTACCTTCCTGATAAAGAGTGAGGAAGCCATCGAAACGGACAACAGAGCCAGATGCGCGCAGGGCAGCTTTCTTGGCGCCGTTTGCAGCTTCAATGTCAACAGTGGTGCGCTCCAGAACAGCAGATTCCATCTGCGAGGCAATGGTACGCTTCCAGACCAGCTCATAAAGGCGTGCGCCGTCTTCGTCGAGGAACTTTGCCATGTCCCGCGGGTGACGGGACAAGTCGGTCGGGCGGATCGCTTCGTGCGCTTCCTGAGCGTTTTTGGCTTTGGACGTATACACCCGTGGCTTTTCAGGAACGTACTCATCCCCATAACGGGAGCCGATGACGGCGCGCGCGCTTTGAATTGCTTCTGGAGCGATCTGCACACCATCGGTACGCATATAGGTGATCAAACCAGTGGTTTCACCGCCGATGTTCGCGCCTTCATAAAGCTTTTGCGCAACCTGCATGGTGCGTGCTGCTGCAAAGCCGAGCTTACGGGAAGCTTCCTGCTGAAGGGTCGAGGTGGTGAAGGGTGCATATGGATTGCGCCGTTGTGGCTTGCTCTCAACATTGCTGACAGAGAAGCTCGCACCTTCAAGCATCTGCTTGATCGCTGTGGCTTCCTGCTCGTTCTTAATGTCGAGGCGCGTAATCTTCTGACCGTCAAAATTAGTGATGCGTGCCTGAACCGGCGCGTTTTCCGGCGTGTTCAGGTTTGCCAGAATGGACCAGTATTCCTGAGATAGGAATGTCTCGATCTCGTTCTCGCGCTGACACACAAGGCGCAGCGCAACAGATTGCACGCGGCCTGCGGAGCGGGCACCTGGCAGCTTGCGCCACAGAACCGGAGAGAGCGTAAAGCCCACGAGGTAGTCGAGTGCGCGACGAGCCAGATAGGCGTCGACAAGCGGCACATCCAGTTCGCGCGGATTTTTCATTGCTTCCAGAATGGAATTCTTGGTGATCGCGTTGAATACCACGCGCTCGACCTTCTTATCCTTCAGGACGCGTTTCTTTTTCAGAACTTCCAAGACGTGCCAAGAAATGGCCTCTCCTTCGCGGTCGGGGTCAGTTGCGAGAATAAGGCGGTCAGCCTCCTTCACCGCGTTGGCGATATCCGACAGGCGCTTTTGAGATTTGGAATCGACAGACCAAGACATGGCAAAGTCGTCGTCCGGCAGCACGGAGCCGTCCTTTGGAGGCAGATCGCGCACATGGCCGTAGGACGCCAGAACTATATAGTCCTTGCCCAGATATTTATTGATGGTCTTGGCTTTCGCCGGTGATTCCACAATGACTACGTTCATTGATTTCCTGGCTTTCGCGTAAATCTCGTCTTGGAATTGATAAATCAAAAACCGTTTTATGAGTCGAACCGACACAATCTCGGATGACTTCGCGGCTGTCAAATGGCCTTTTCAGATCAATTGGTCAAGAGCGGAAAAGCCACTCCCTTAATTTTCCTTGGGTCATATTCTGGTTGCGCTTGCTAATTTACGCAACCTAAGGTATTGGCTTTACTTGCTGTAACCCTCAGATTGCAAAGCGCTTTTTACCATCTGAGGCTTGTGTCATGGTTGCATAAGAAGGTTAAAAAGCTTGCGTAATTACCCGTTGCCGAAAAATGACAGAACAATCGAAACACGTGACGTAGCAGAGTACTGCGCCAAAATGTGTCGTGAGTTGAGTGACATGGCGCGATCGCAGAGGCTCGACCTGCTGAGGTACTTATTGCTTCTGGCTCAAAAAGAAGCGGAAGCTCAATCCGGTGGATTACCGGATCCTGAAAGCGCTGAGGACTTGAATACAGAAACGAACGAAACCGACTAAGACGCAAAATTGTCACGCTCTGCCAGAATGTATCAAAGACAGCTTGTTGGGTTTGTGCCGTTCCAGGCGTCCGGCGAGTTCGATCTCCAGCAGGATGAGTTGAAGTGTCTGTAAGGTGACACCGGTAAATCGCAGTAGTTCATCCTGATCTATGGGTGTCTCACTCAGTGCATCGATGACGGCCTGTCTGTCCTGTTCTTTGGCATTGAGTGGGTTTGAGGTCTCGTCTGCATCTGCCTGCTCCAATGCTGGCCAGCTCATAGCAGGATCATCAATCCCCTGATGAAGTGGCAGGGACATAGAGATTTTGGGTTCCATGATCTCCAGAATATCGTCAGTCGATTGAATGAGCGCAGCGCCTTGCTGAATTAGTTTATTGGCGCCGACTGACCGAGGATCCAATGGAGACCCCGGGACTGCCAATATCTCTCGGTTCTGTTCCAGTGCGTATCGGGCGGTGTGCAGAGATCCTGATTTTTCTGCGGCTTCAATTAAAATAACACCCAATGACATTCCCGAGATCAGGCGGTTGCGGCGGGGGAAATCCCGGGCTCTCGGGTTCCAGCCCATGGGCATTTCGCTGATGGCTGCTCCGTTGGCTGCGATCATCTTTGCAAAAAGCTCCATATTTTCTTTTGGGTAGATGGTGTCGATGCCTCCGGCAAAGGCGGCGATGGTGCCAGATGTGAGAGCGGCCTGATGTGCTGCGCTGTCGATGCCCCGTGCCAGACCTGAGATGATGGTGAAGCCTTCTGCTGAAAGGTCTCCAGCCAGTTTTGTTGCAAACTTTGCTCCGGCGACTGAGCAATTGCGGGCGCCGATGATCGCAAGCGTCTTTTGCGTGCCGGTGAGCTCTTGTTGCAACGGCTCTCTGGCTCGGACTGCGAGCAGGGGTGGTGGTGCATCAATGTGTCTGAGAAGGGGAGGATAGGCGGGCTCGCCCATGGCGACGAGGCGTGCGCCCATTTTATAGAGGGAAGCCAGTTCGGCTTCGGCCTTGTCCATAGAAAAAAGGCGATAAGTTTTCTTACCGCCTCTTCGGGACAGCTCTGGCAGGGCATCAAGTGCCGCTTGTGCTGAGCCAAAATGGTTGAAAAGCTCCCGGAATGTTCTTGGCCCGACATTCTCAGAGCGGATAAGTCGAAGCCACGCAAGCCGTTGGGTGTCACTTAGGTGTGGTGCCCGGCTTTTGGTGGCTGTCTCCATTTACATCATCCCTTGGAACCGATCTTGCTTTCCTTGCCTTTTAGCAGGCGGGCAATGTTCTCGTGATGTTTTGCCCATAGCAATATGCTGAGTAATCCCATCATTTGCGCAATTTGCCACTGATCGAAAGCCAGCAGAATAAAGGGAGTGACAAGACTTGCGACCAGTGCTGACAGTGATGAGAACTTGGTGATGTAGGCCGTCGCAATCCAGATGGCGATGAAGATGACGCCTACTGGCCAGAAGATGCCGAGCAGGATGCCGATGTAAGTAGCAACGCCTTTGCCGCCTTTGAACTTGAGCCAGACCGGGAAAAGGTGACCAAGGAACGCGCCGAGACCTGCGATTAATGCTGCTTCACCGCCCATGTAAAGAGACACAAGTACGACAGCAGCAGTGCCTTTGAGCGCGTCACACAGCAGAGTGAAGGCTGCGAGTTTCTTGCTGCCAGTGCGCAGGACGTTGGTGGTGCCAATGTTGCCGGATCCGATGTTTCGGATATCGCCGTGACCTGCCATTTTTGTAAAGAGCAGGCCAAACGGAATGGAGCCTAACAGGTAGCCAAAGGCCAATGCAGCCAGATAGTAGGGTAAATCAAGGGACCAGCTGATTGGATCAGGCACGGGTGTTCTCCAGTAGTTGAATATTAAAGCAGTATGCCTGTCCTCGCGGATGAGCATACTGCTTTAAAACTTTATCGTATCGCGTGCATTGTGCCAAAGCCTCGTGGGCTGGTTCAGAGCTACACGTTAAATTGCGTCGTGATCTAGGATGCCGCCTGCAACGATGGTTGTCAAAACCCGACCTGTCAAAGTTTCGTCCTCAAAAGGGGTATTCTTTGAGCGCGAACGGATTTTATCTTTTTCTACGATCCATGGTTTTTGCGGGTCGAACACGATCAGGTCTGCTGGAGCACCTTTTGAGAGGCGGCCAGCAGGAAGACCAAGACGGTCCGCTGGATTGCAGGTCATTGTTGCAAGCAGTTTGGAAAGTGAGATGTCCTCATTCAGAACGAGGCGCATTCCAGCTCCAAGCATTGTTTCAAGCCCTAAAGCACCATATTCGGCTTCTGCAAAGGGGTGACGCTTAGTTTCCACATCTTGTGGGTTGTGATCGGACATAATGATGTCGATTGTGCCATCTGCCAGTGCTTTCACCATGGCCTGACGATCATCTTCCGTGCGCAGCGGTGGCGACATCTTATGGAAGGTCCGGTAGGGGCCGATGTCGTTTTCGTTGAGCGTGAGATGATTGATGGAGATGCCTGCGGTGACATTGAGGCCGTCGTTCTTCGCTTTCTGGATGGCTTCAGCGCTTTGTGGGCAGGAGATCAGGCGTGCGTGATACTTGCCTTTTGCCATGGCAACGAGGCGCATGTCGCGTTCGATTGCGACGAACTCGGCTTCGCGTGGGATACCGCCCAGACCCAGCCATGAGGCCCGCAGACCTGCATTCATGACGCCGGAGCCTGCCAGATCCTTATCCTGTGCCTGATGAACCACCAGTGCGTCGAAGTCGCGAGCGTAGGTCAGCAGACGGACCAGAACGGAGGAGTTGGTGATTGGCAGTCTGTCATTGGAAAAGGCGATGGCGCCGGCTTCCTTGAGCAGGCCAATCTCGCTCATGTCCTTGCCAGCCAGGCCCTTGGTGAGGGCGGCCATCGGGTGCACGTTGACGATCGCTGTGTCGCGGGCGCGGCGGAGCATGAAGTCCACCAGTGCAGGATCATCAATCACCGGGTCCGTGTTGGGGCTGGTGAGGATGGTGGTTACACCGCCAACGGCTGCTGCACGGCTGGCGCTCTCCAGCGTTTCGCGGTGTTCTGCACCGGGTTCGCCCACGCTGACACCCATGTCGATGAGGCCGGGCGCAACGACGGCACCGTGGCAATCAACGGTCTTTGCGCCATCGGGAGCGCCCTGATTGAGAGCTTCTGCGCCGGCGGCGAGGATGGTGCCGTCCTGCACAATCACTGCACCTGCTTCATCAACATTGTTTGCTGGGTCGATGATGCGAGCGTTTGTCAGGACCAGCGGGTTTACATTCTTGTACATGCGCGTGTCCTCTAGTTGTTGTCAGGAAGGTTTTGAGCAAGAGCTTCAAGCACTGCCATGCGTATGGCAACGCCCATCTCCACTTGCTCGCGGATCAGACTTTGCGGACCATCTGCGACTTCTGCTGAAATCTCAACACCACGGTTCATAGGGCCGGGGTGCATGACCAGAGCATCAGGTTTGGCGTAGGAGAGTTTTTCGGAGTCCAGGCCGTGGTATCGGAAATACTCACGAACAGATGGTACAAAGGCACCGCTCATACGTTCGCGTTGCAAACGCAGCATCATGACGATGTCGCAGCCTTTTAGTCCTTCGCGCATGTCTGTGAATACTTCGACGCCCATACTATGAATACCAGAGGGCAGTAGTGTAGAGGGAGCTATGACACGCACGCGGGCTCCCATGTTGGAGAGAAGGATGATGTTGGAGCGTGCGACGCGGGAGTGGCGGATGTCGCCGCAGATGGCTACTGTCAGGCCGCCGAGGGTTCCTTTGTGGCGGCGGATGGTCAAGGCATCCAGCAGAGCCTGAGTTGGGTGCTCGTGAGGGCCGTCGCCGGCGTTGACGACCGCGCAGCCGACTTTGCGGGCCAGCAGGTGGACTGCTCCAGCGGCGTGGTGGCGAACAACCAGCAAATCAGGGCGCATGGCGTTCAGGGTTGCTGCGGTGTCGATCAGGGTTTCACCCTTTTTCACCGAAGAGGTGGAGACCGACATGTTCATAACATCCGCGCCCAGGCGCTTGCCTGCAAGCTCAAAGGAAGATTGGGTGCGGGTGGAAGCCTCAAAGAAGAGGTTGATTTGCGTTCGCCCACGCAGAACAGCTTTCTGCTTTTCTACCTGTCTGGAGACTTCGACGGCTTCGTCGGCAAGGTCCAAAAGGTAATTAATGTGGGGAGGCTGCAATCCCTCGATACCGAGGAGATGGCGATGCGGGAACGCTGAGGATCGATGTGTGGTTTTCTTGCTCATCGAAGACCCTTCTATAGGCAGAAACACCGAGTTCGTAAAGAGCTCAACAGATGTATAGTTTTTATTGTGCAAATCGCAGTTGCAACGTGCGCGCTAACCTATCAAAATCGCTGGGGCAACTCGCGGGAGGAAAAATGGATAAAGTTTCACAAGCCACTATGACGACAGGGGTAATTAATCAGGCCCCGCCATATTGTGGGTATAACCTTGCCGAGAGTGATCCAATTCTCCTTGCTGATCTGGGTGGCACGGGCTCCAACGATTCTGCACGGGAGGAGCTTATCAAGTTTGGTGAGCAGTGTGGAGCCGCAGATGCACTGGATCTGGGGAGACTGGCAAATGTTAACGAACCGGTGCTGAAAACACACGATCCGTATGGTCGCCGTCTGGATGTTGTCGAATTTCACCCGTCCTATCATGCGCTGATGCGCCGCTCTTTTGAAGCTGGCCTGCACAGTGCGTCTGTTGAGTCCATGGAGCCGGGTGGTGAGCGTGCGTTTTATAATCGTGCGCGCAAGTATTTCGTGATGAGCCAGGTGGAAGGTGGGCACCTTTGCCCGGTGACCATGACCAACGCGTCTGCCATGGCCCTTACTCAGGCCCCTGAACTTGCCAAGGTGTGGAATGAGCGCATCCTGAGCCGCAAATATGATCAACGTTTCCGCCCTGCCAGCCAGAAGATGGGTGCGAGCCTTGGCATGGGCATGACGGAGAAGCAGGGTGGGTCCGACTTGCGTCAGATCATCACTCGCGCTGAAAAGGTTTCTGACGACACTTATGTGATCAATGGACATAAGTGGTTCTTCTCTGCGCCGATGTGTGATGCGTTCCTTGTGCTGGCGAAGCTGGAAGAGGGGCCAACCTGTTTCCTTGTGCCGCGTATTTTGGAATCTGGCGAAGTGAATGGACTGGACTTCCAGCGCCTGAAAAACAAGCTGGGTAACAAGTCCAATGCCTCTTCCGAGGTTGAGTTTAACAACGCTGTTGGTTTCCTTGTCGGGGAAGTAGGTAAGGGCATCAAGACCATTTTGAAAATGGTGACACCTACCCGTGTGGACTGTTGTATTGGGTCTTCTGCCCTGATGCGGGCTGCGATTTCCAGAGCGGTTCATCACACCTCCAACCGCAGTGCATTTGGGGCTCGTCTTATTGAGAAGCCACTGATGCAGCGGGTTCTTGCGGATATGTCTCTTGATATGGCTGCAAGTGAGGCACTGGCGCTGAAACTGTCGCATTGCATGGATTTGGAAGGTGAAGACAGCCAGGCCGCTGACTTCCTGCGGATCATCACACCTGCTGCAAAATACTGGATCTGCAAGAGTGCAGAGAACGTTGCGGCTGAGGCGATGGAGTGTCTGGGTGGCAACGGGTACGTGGAAGATCACGACATGGCTCGTATCTACCGTGAAGCCCCAGTCAACAGCATCTGGGAAGGCTCAGGCAACATCATGGCGCTGGATTTGCTGCGGGCTATGCACCGTACTCCAGACAGCTTCATGAATGTGCTTGGCATGCTGGAAGCTGATCTTGGTCCTGCCGGCAAGGTGTCTGTTGAAGTGTTGCAGGCTGCAGCACGGACGTGTCTGGAAGATGAGGGTGGTGCCCGGTTGCTGACTGAACAGCTGGCGATCACAGCTGCAGCTGCTGCGCTGAAAGAAGTTGCTCCTCCAGCGATTGCCAATGCGTTTATTGAGACCCGTATGGCAGGTCAGTGGCGTTCAAGCTACGGCATGCTGGATGCACGCTATGACGCCAAGGGGATCCTTGAGTGGCTTTACCCGATCAAGTAGGCCACGACCAATAACCACGTCGGAATAGTGATTGCGGCGGCGACTGTCTGAAGGGTCAGAATTTCGGCCATCAACTTGGCGTCGCCGCCCATTTTCCTCGCCAGAACAAAACTTGCCCCTGCTGCCGGAACAGAAAACACCAGTGTGACGATGGTTGCCGAGATTTCGTCAAGCCCAAGAGCGAGCGCAAAACTCAAGGCAATGCCTGGTGCAAGTACGTTGCGCAACAGCAGAGCTGATGTAAGCGCTGGGCCCGGGCGTCGCAACGCTCCTAAGTCCAAAGCTGCGCCGACGCATAGAACTGCAATTGGTAGAGCTGCACTTCCCAAAAATGTCAAATAGTTTGCAATAACTTCCGGAATATAGCCACCGGAGGCGTTGATGAGGCCACCTGCTGCAACGCTGATGATGAAGGGGTTCTTTATCAGCTCTTTTGCAAGCGTCTTTGGTGACGGGACGGACCCTCCTGCATAGATCGATAGCACAATCACGCAGAGCAGGTTTGCTGCCGGGATCATGATTGCCATGATGACCGCCACCAGCGCCACTCCTTCCTCTCCAAAACTATTGGCTGCGATTGCCATGGCGACAAAACCATTCCAACGCACAACACCTTGAAAAATGGAAGTGAAGCGCGGACCTTCGATTGCAAACTTCTGTTTTAGAAAGGGTTGCAGGACGAGGCACAGAATGGCCAGAAGCGAGAAGGTTCCCAGTACGGATAGGGTGATTTCCATGACAGGCATTGCCGAGAAATCTGAGGTGCCCACGTTGATCAGGATGATCGCAGGGAACAATACCCAATAGGCCAGATCTTCCATACCGCTCCAGCGCTCTCTTGGGATGAGATTGCGGTGACGGAGGAACCATCCTGTGGCTGTGAGGAGCAAGACAGAAATGATGGCTGACAGGGCAGAGAACATGCTTATGCTTTTCAGGCTGTTGCACAGACAAGGATGTGTCTTTGCAAGTGGATGGACAAACAGCGCATTGAGGCGCGTATCCGTCTATTCACGTAGCCTGAAAAAAGCAGAGTGGTAAAGCGCAGGGCGCCTTAAATTTTCTCAAGTGTTGTTGCTTGAGAGCTGGACCTACTCGTCCTCAAAGAGAGAGGTGCCGCCATAGTTGATGCGGTCCAGGAAGCCCTGCAGGATGTAGGAGGCAGCCATCTTGTCGACCAGCTCAGCTCGGCGGGCGCGGGAACGGTCTGCTTCGATAAGTGTGCGTGTGACTGCAGCGGTGGAGAGACGCTCGTCCCAGTAGGTGATTGGGATTTCCGTTTTCTGGGCAAGGTTGCGCACAAATGCGCGGGTCGCCTGACAGCGCGGACCCTCGGTGCCATCCATGTTGAGCGGCAGGCCGATCACGAGGCCAAAGACACTGTGTTCCTTACAAAGATCCAGCAGACGTTCGACATCCTGCGTGAACTTCTTGCGCTTGATGGTCTCCAGCGGAGATGCAATCTGCCGACCTGAATCAGTTAGCGCCAGACCAATGGTCTTGCTGCCAAGATCGATACCGATCAGGCGGTCGTCATCATAAAGCGCGTCGCAGAAATCTTCGAGAGAAAGTGAGGGATCATTTGCCATGGCGGCGGGTTAGCACGGCTTGAGAGCAACGCCAAGCAGGTAATCTATATTTTTCTCGGGGACATGCTGTTTCCTGCTGAACTGTGCGATGGCTGTTCTGATAAAGGTTAGGGTGCAAGACGATTGAGCAGGTGGATATAGGCGTGATGCAAGTGCAGTTTGAAGAGGGATGGCAGGGCATTCTGGCTCCTGAAATGGATAAACCCTACTTTCAGAAACTCCAGGCCTTTCTGGATGCTGAGGAAGCGGAAGGTAAGTCCATTTATCCTCCGACAGCTGACTGCTACGCTGCCTTTAATGCAGCTGCTCTGAGTGAGGTGCGTGTCGTCATTCTTGGGCAGGATCCCTACCACGGGGAAGGGCAGGCACATGGACTTTCCTTCTCAGTTCGTAAAGGCGTGAAACTACCGCCGTCGCTTCGCAATATCTACAAGGAGTTAGAGAGTGACCTTGGTTATCCGCCTTCAGCTCATGGCTGTTTGACGCATTGGGCGGAGCAGGGTGTCTTGCTGCTCAATACATCTTTGAGTGTGGAAGAAGCCAAGGCTGGATCTCATGCCAAGAAAGGGTGGGCGCCGTTTACGGATGCTGCGATCAAGGGCTTGTCCGAGGCACGGGAGCATCTGGTGTTTATCCTGTGGGGCGCACATGCTCAGAAGAAGCTGGATCTGATTGATGAGAGCAAACATCTGGTTTTGATGAGTGCCCATCCATCGCCGTTGTCGGCACGGCGTGGCTTTATTGGGTCGGCTCCATTTTCCAAAACCAATGCCTATCTGAAAGAACGCGGTATTGCAGAGATTGACTGGAAGATCTCCTAGGGCATTACCGGAGTTTTGCCTGTGCCCAGTTACATTTAAGGGTTGTGTAACCAAATCCCTACTAGTCTAGATAATATTTTAGTTATCACGGATGTGCCTTGTTTCGGCGCTCCGCATTGGGGGATTGGTAGTATGGATTTACAGTTTCTGGGCCATTCTGCTTTCAAGGTTTACATTCCAGGGGCAACGCTTCTGATTGATCCGTTTTTATCTGGCAACCCGAGTTTTCCGGCAGAGATGAGCGTGGAGCAAGTGAGCGAAGGTGTTGATCATGTTCTGCTGACCCACGGTCATGATGATCATGTGGGTGATACCATCGATATTTTGAAGGCGACCGGTGCGACGCTGACGGCGAATTGGGAAATCTGCATGTGGGCGCAGGATAAAGGTATTGAGAAGATCAATCCTATGAACCATGGCGGCTGCGTAAACATGGGGGCGTTTGGTGTGGCGCTGACCAATGCCGTGCACAGTTCTGCATGTTCATTTGATAGTGAAGGCAGTGTCGCGGATGTGTATTTGGGCAACCCGGCGGGTGTTGTGGTGATGGCTGAGGATGAGCCAACACTGTTACATATGGGTGATACGGATATCTTCTCTGATATGGAGCTGATCAACGAAATCTATCGGCCTCAGATTGGAATTGTGCCGATTGGTGATCGGTTCACTATGGGGGCTCGCACTGCTTCGATGGCGTGTCAGCGGTTCTTTGAGTTCCAGACCATTATTCCGTGTCACTACGGTACCTTCCCGATTTTGGACCAAAGTGCTGATCAGTTTACCGAATGTATGGAGGATGATGCATTTCGGGTGGCAAAGCTTAAGCCGGGGGAGACGGTGACAGTCAACCACAGTGTTGCGGCATCCTGATCAGACATCTTGGATTACCGGATACAAAAAAAGGCCTCAGCATGAACTGAGGCCTTTTGAGTTTGAGAGGGACACATTCCGCGTTTTATTGCTTTCACCGCGGGGTCACGCTTATGTTGGGGGCACGCGTGACTGGAATGGCCTTCAAGGGAGCTTGGGTGTGGGGTTCGCTTAAAGGTCTGCTTCTGGCGTGTGTATGATCGTTGGCCAGTTTTCATTTGCCCGGGCGATGGAAGCGTTCGGGTCTTTCAGGAAGTGACGCTGGGCACCTGCATGGGCGTTCAGGTAAAGTTTGCCATCAACGATCTTCCATTGCTCTGGCTGGATCGGAATTTTTACTCCGAAGCTCACGCCAGTTGCACACCAACCGCCATACTGAGGCGCGTACTTGGTTGGATCCTTTTTGAACTTGTCGAGGTTTTCAGCAGAAGAGAAAAGCCACGTTACATCCTGATACTGCGTGGAATACTCTTTTTTGCCTGGAACTGGCTTGCCTTGTGTGAAGTAAGCGACCGGATCAGTTCCTTTGATTGCGTAGCCTTCTTCAACGAAGTTGGTTACGTCATCGGCCATTGCCGTCATCGGAACAGTTACAAGTGCTGACAGTGCTAGTCCAACTGCAAGAACTGAAGATTTGATCGGCATGGGCAACTCCTTCGGACTGATCTTTGAAGCCAAGTCTGGCTTGTTTCGTTTACCAGTTGATTATGGGGAACCACTGGTTTTTATCTATGTTCTGAAAACACTATGCGTGAATACCTATCTGAAGGCCAATAACGCTTCATCACCGTTTTGAGAACTGGTTGTGAGGGGAAGGTTTACTCGCTGCAAAGTGCATTTGAAGATGCGTAACTCATTGTAGATGCAGCGTTAGTCTTGTTGGTGTTTGCTTTAAGAGAATGGGTCCATAAACGAAAGAAAGCCGCAGAAATCTGCGGCTTTCTCTAGGGCTCAATGCATATGCCACCATGAGATTTGGGGAGATGTCGGAATAGGCGCTAGGCATCGCCTATTGCGGCATATGCACTGAAGGAAACTTAGAGTTTGTCTGCTGGCACGTCGCGGATATCAACCCAGTTTGTGTCTGCATTGGTGATTGTTTCGATTGTGCGGGACTGCATGCGCTTTACTGCACCATCGTGGGCATTGAGGTAGAGCTTACCGTCAACGATGTCCCAAAGCTCAGGCTTGGTTTCAAGCTTGCTGCCGAAGGAAGCACCAACTGCACACCAGCCACCGTACTGCGGAGCAAACTTTGCTGGTTCTGCAACGAACTTGTCACGGTTTTCAGCGCTGGAGAATTTCCAGGTTACGCCGTCGTACTGTGCGGTGAATTCAGCTTTACCCTGAACAGGCTTGTTTTGTGTGAAGTATGCAACAGGATCGGTGCCACCAATCGCATAACCACCAGAGGTGTAGGTCGAGATCTCATCAGCGAATGCGCCGAATGTGCTTGCGGACAGGGCAGCACCTGCAATAGCCGCTGCAACAGCGATAGATTTGATTTTCATTATATTACCCTCAATGAAACAATGAATTTCGCCGGACAAACAAAACCTGGTCAGGAAGAATGCTTTGTTTGTTCGACAACCTCGGCCTGCGGAAATTGCCCGTTCTTGCGAGGCCCAATCTTCTTGCCCCAGGAGGGTGTACAAGTGCCAATCAAGTGTCTTCACCAAGAGGAGAGCGGCTTTGATTTTTTATGATCGGCTTGTAATGTTCTGAATTAACTCGGTAATTTCCCGTAGCGCCGGTTTTCTCCTGCGAACGAGGCTGGTGAAAAACACAAAGCCGAGCAGTTGGTCGATGCTTGTCTCCATGGTTGCAGTGGTATTCCAGTAGACGAAAATCTGTCTGAAGTGCGTGCGCTGTTCGCCTTCAATGAGGGAAAGTTCCTCCGCTAACGAAGGCTCTGAGAGCAGGGAGAGCCATGCAGTGCCCAATGGAGTGTCGTGTAGGGCGTTGAGGATGCCTGAGGTGGCTTCCAGAAGATCATTGTGAAAGGAGGACATACCGGGGTAGCTGGGGGGCACTTGTCGGAACCCGTAGCGGAGGGCTTCGAGTGCCAAAGCGGCTTTATTCTTCCAGCGGCGGTACAGCGCTTGTTTGGATGTGCCTGCCGCATCTGCAATTTGCTGCGTTGAGGTTCCATGATATCCGCCCGCTGCAAGCGCATTGAGCGTTGTGGTCAGGATCTGGCGGGTAAGCTCCCTGTTTTGTGGGCGGCCTCGTGGAGTGGTCGGCTCGGGCATCAGGAAAACCTCTCCATGTATTCAGAGGGTGTGATGCCGAAGTTGCGTTGGAAGGCGCGGCGCAGGTTTTGGATGTGGCCAAAGCCGGAGAGATTGGCTGCTTGCTTGATAGAACTGCGTTTGAGGAGAGCTGTTCTGGCAAGATCCAGCCGCAAGTGTTCTACGAACTGGGCTGGGGTCGCGCCAACGTCTTTTTTCAGGCGGCGGTGCAGGGTGCGAGTGGAGACGCCTGCGGACTTTGCCATGTTCTCGATGGTCCAATCAGCTTCTGGCTCTGAAAGGATGATTTCTGAGAGTTTGGCAATGTTAGATTGACCTGCTGCTTGCAAGGAAAGGGCAGATGAGAACTGCGCTTGCCCCCCGTTGCGGCGCAAGTAGACCACCAGCTCTTGTGCCGTCTTTAATGAGATGGCTGAGCCCAGGTCTTGCTCTATGAGGTGCAAAGTCAGATCGATACCTGCTGTGACGCCTGCGGACGTGTAGATATTGCCTGAATTGACGAAGAGCTGGTTGAGCTGCCAGTTCACATCCGGGAAGTCTGTTTGAGCGGTGGAAGCGCGGCTCCAATGGGTGCTGGCTGGTTTGCCATCTAGGATGCCAGCGTCTGCGAGAATAAGTGCACCAGAGCAGATGGAGATGATGCGCTCGCCGTTTGTTCTTGCTGCGGCCTTTTGAAGAAGCGAGTGAAGAGCACTGCTGCGCAGCTCTTTATCGACGCGCCCTCCGGGGATCAGAAGATCTGCTTTGGGGTTCCAGTCGGATATCTTCCCATCAACGGCGATTTTGATCCCGGGCTGGGTTTCTATGGGTTGACCATCAACAGAGAGAATCCTGAGTTTATACTTGGGATGATAGCTGTCAGCCGTCCAGAACGCCTGCATAGGGCCTGCCAGATCCAGAAGATTGATCCCGTGATACACGAGTGCATCGATATGACGATATTGCTCAATTTGCGTATTTGGCATGATTTGAAGCTTTAATGTCCTAACTGCCAAATGTTGTAAGCGGTAATTTGAAGGAGGTCAAAGTTTCTTCGAGGAATTACTATGGGACTTTCAGAGGTGGCGGAGCCGGGAGTAGCTTACAGGGCACGTAACTTTCCGCTCATTTTAGTTGCAACAGCAATCCTTTCTATGCAGATGCCAATCCTGATTGCGATCAGCGCACTGGCAGGGTCGTATCTGGCGCCCCATCCCACTATGGCGACTGTGCCGCTTGCCTTGCAGATGTTTGGCAACTTTCTGTTTGCTACACCTATCTCGCTGTTTATGGGGCGCTATGGTCGGCAGAAAGGCATCTTGCTGGGGGTGGTTCTGAGTATCATTGGTTCGTTGTTCTGCGTTTATGCGCTTTATTCCAATCAGTTTGTCGTGTTGCTCATTGGGCATGTTCTTTTGGGCATTGCCACGGCGGCCTATGCCTTCATGCGGTTTGCAGCGTCTGACAGCGCCAGTGAAAGATGGAAGCCCATGGCCATATCGCTGAGTATGTCTATGGGGCTGCTCTCGGCTCTTCTCGGCCCAAGTCTTGTTGGTGTGGTGAAGGATTTTGGCGGTGTTATTCCTTTTGTGGGCAGTTATCTTGCCTTGGCGGGTGTTGCTGTTGTGGGTGCGCTGCCTGTGCTGGGTTTAGACCTGCCGCCTGCCTTGAAGAAAGATCAACAAGCGAAAGGACTTATTGCCTCCTTGAAGGTGCTGCGCCGACCAGCTGTTTGGAGTGCAACGGCCTGTGCCGGGCTCTCCTTTGGTTTCATGACCATGCAGATGTCACCTACGCCGCTGGCCATGGAGTATTGTGGGTTCTCAGTTGGACAATCCAGTGATGTGATCCGTTGGCATCTGGTTGCCATGTTTGGCCCGAGCTTTGTCACCGGTTACATAATTCGCCGGATTGGTACGACTTCAGTCATGGTGCTGGGTTTGTTGATACTTGCGGCTGCAGGGCTGATTGGGGCGCCCAGTGTTGAGATCTGGGCCTTCTACGTGGCTTTGATCCTGCTGGGAGTTGGCTGGAACTTTGGGTTCATCGGCGCGACGTCTCGATTGGTTGAGGTTGTTGCGCCTGAAGATGCGCCGCTTGCCCAGGGGGCCAACGATTCAGTCGTGGCCTTGGTGTCTGCGATCTGTGCGCTTTCAACGGGTGTTTTGTTCAGCACTGTTGGCTGGGCAGGGCTTTCACTTTCTGCGCTTCCGCTGTTGCTAGGTCTGGCGTTGTGGCTGGTGGTATCGGGCATTCGCGGGAGATCACCTGCATATGCTTCTCAATAATCGGTACTAATCAGTTCCGTAATATTGAGAATATGAGGGATGAACAGCAGGGCAGTGATTGTTCTGCTGTTTTTTTGTGTTTATAGCTCTTTGCGATGAATTCGAGGCGGGCAGTTCTTTGCCCCCGTAATTTCGGAGTGAAACATGTCGGTTGATCTGAACACCGTAAAACGTGTTGCCGGACTGGCGCGCATCAAGGTTGATGACGCGCAGGCGGAGAAAATGACTGGTGAGCTGAACACGATCCTTGGTTTTGTTGAGCAGCTGAACGAAGTGAATGTTGACGGCGTTGAGCCAATGACCTCAGTGGTTGAAACCACTATGAAGAAGCGCAGTGATGGCCAGACAGACGGCGGTTATGCGGACAAGGTTGTTTCCAACGCGCCGGTGCATGAAGACAACTTCTTCACCGTGCCTAAAGTTGTTGAATAAGCGCCCGATTTCACGAGGATAATGACTGTGACTGATCTTACCAAACTGACGATCGCTGAGGCGCGCGACAAGCTTGCTGCCCGCGACTTTACCGCAACTGAACTGACTGAGAGCTACCTCGGTGCTATCGAGTCCGGCAACGAAGCGCTTAACGCTTATATTGCTGTGACTGGTGATATTGCCCGTGAACAGGCCAAAGCGTCTGACGCAAAAATCGCTGCTGGCGAGGCGCGTCCGCTGGAAGGTATTCCTCTCGGCATTAAAGACCTTTACGCAACCAAAGGTGTTCACACTCAGGCGTGTTCTCATATTCTCGATGGCTTTAAGCCAGAGTATGAGTCCACTGTTACGCAGAACCTGTTTGACGACGGCGCTGTGATGCTGGGTAAGCTGAACATGGATGAGTTCGCGATGGGCTCTTCCAACGAGACTTCCTTTTACGGCAATGTTGTGAACCCTTGGCGCCGCAATGGCACTGAGACTGCACTGGTTCCTGGTGGGTCTTCTGGTGGTTCCGCTTCTGCCGTTGCTGCACATCTTTGTGCTGCTGCAACAGCTTCTGATACCGGTGGTTCCATTCGTCAGCCTGCAGCGTTGACCGGTACTGTTGGCATCAAGCCAACTTATGGCCGTTGTTCTCGCTGGGGTATGGTTGCGTTTGCATCCTCATTGGATCAGGCTGGTCCAATTGGCCGTACCGTGCGTGATAACGCGATCCTGCTGAAGTCCATGGCTTCTGTTGATGCGAAAGACACCACTTCTGTTGATGCGCCTGTGCCGAACTATGAAGATTTCATCGGCAAGTCCATCAAGGGCATGAAGATCGGTATTCCTAAAGAGTACCACATGGATGGTATTCCAGAGGAGATTGAAGCGCTCTGGCAGCAGGGCATTGCATGGCTGAAGGAAGCTGGCGCTGAGATCGTCGAGATTTCTCTGCCAAACACCAAATACGCTTTGCCTGCTTATTATATCGTGGCTCCAGCGGAAGCGTCTTCCAACCTGGCTCGTTATGATGGTGTTCGCTATGGCCTGCGTGTGCCGGGCAACGACATTGTAGAGATGTATGAGAACACCCGCGCAGCTGGCTTCGGTGATGAAGTGAAGCGCCGCGTGATGATCGGCACCTACGTTCTGTCTGCAGGTTACTACGACGCGTACTACCTGAAAGCGCAGAAGGTTCGTACCCTGATCAAGCAGGACTTTGACAATGCATGGGCAGACGGTGTGGATGCAATCCTGACACCGACCACGCCAGATGCAGCGTTTGCTCCGGGCGAGATCACCGATCCAGTGACCATGTACATGAATGATGTGTTTACTGTGACAGCCAACATGGCTGGTGTTCCGGGCATGTCCATCCCAGCTGGCCTCAACAAAGACGGCCTGCCACTGGGCCTGCAGCTGATCGGTAAGCCATTCGATGAAGGCACTCTGTTCCAGGTTGGTGAAGTCATCGAACAGGCTGCCGGTCGCTTTGAACCTTCCGCCAACTGGTGGAGCAAGTAAGCCTCAGCGCTGCTGCTAAAAATGACGAAGGCCTCGGAGAGATCCGGGGCTTTTGGAGCTGCTCTAAAGATATTCAGTGCAGTTTGCATTGCCCCTTCGTAATTATTATTTTTATATGTCCATTAAGAGAATTTCTTTGAAATGGTAAATTCAAAATGATTTTAGATTTTAATAAAATCAACAGAAGACTAAGAAGTCATTTGTTTAGATATCTTCTTGCATGGCTGCCGCGGGAGCCGGTTACTCCTAGCCGTAAGCCTGTGTCCCTTCTGTTTCCTCTGGCACCCAAGGATCTTGATCGTGCTGCACGGTCGATCCCTTCTGCCATGGCTCTAGTTAATCATGAGATTGAGCGAATTTATGTTGTGACTCCGCCAAGCGAAGATATCGCGCAATTTTGCCATAAAATTGGGGCTAAGCACATCGTTGAAACTGATATTTTATCGGAAGATGTGTTGAAGTTTCAGGCTGCTCGTAAGCGTTTAAATGGTTGGTATCGCCAACAGTTTATTAAGCTAAGTTTCCCTTACTTCATTCAGGATGAGCGTGTAATCACATTTGATAGTGATACCCGTCCTGTGCGAGCCGTGACGTTTTGGGATGCCCAGGAAAGGTCGATTTTCTATTCCTCTGATGAGCGCAATGCGAATTTTTTAAAGCCTGTGCCGACCCTCATAGGGGGAAATGAGACGCATCCATACTCGTTTGTATCGCATTGTATGGGATTTGAACGAGAGAGGATGCTGGAGTTGCATAGAATAATTGAAAAGAGAACAGGATTGCCTTGGCATAAAGGGATTCTGAATTGTGTTCATGACGATTGCTTGACGGGTTTTTCTGAGTTTGAGCTCTATGGGAATTTCATGCATCAGTTTCATAGTGATAAAATTCTTCTGAAATACTGGTATAATCGTAAAGCTGATTTGGACGTGTTTATGTCGGAGCAAGCGGCACCTTCAAATTTTAAGCGGTTCAACTTTATTTCGTCGCATGCAAAGTGAATGAGTTTACTTAGCTTTCGTTCTGTCTTTTACTTAGAGTTGGAGAGGTGGCCTCACAATCATCAGCCATACAATCCCAAGTATCGCAATGAAAGCGGGGAAGCCGCAGGCGAACCAGATGCGGTAGAGGGTGTGATAGCGGGGTGGTAATGGCGTGCCTGCTTCAACTGCTGTTGTGGCGAGGTTTCTGAGTTGGATCTGTATCCAGACGACTGGGAGCCAGAATACGCCAATAAGCATGTAGAGTGCGAGTGAGAGCACGATCCAACCTTCGGTCAAAGACCAGCCAACGTCTCTTGCCAGCAGGTATCCGGTGATGGGTTGAATGATCACTGCGGTGGCAGTGAAGAGGGTGTCTGCAATGACAACCGTTCCGGCAGTGTGGGCGATTGCAGCTGCATCCAGAGTTCTGGAAGCGATCACCATGAAGAAAGCTATGCCTGCGCCTGTGCCGATGAGAACGCAGGCACCGATGATGTGCAGGAACTTGAGAAACTCGTAGGTCATCTCTCCTCCAGCAGCAGAATGGGAAAGAGGGCAAGGATCATGGCCGGGATTGTTTTGACATATGGGCCAAGGGGATCTGCCCAGAGATCCGTCGCCCACAACGTGCCGGCACCTAGGTAGCCAAGTGTCACCGCGATCATGCCAAGGCAGGCGAGGCGGGTGTATCTTCTAAAGAGGATGAGGCTGCCAAGCGTGATATCGGTGATGCTGCCTGCAAATACAAAGAGTAAGCTGAGTGTTTGATCCATGCCGCGTTCGGTCAGAACTTCCTGTGCGTCACTAAACTGGATTGCTCCAATAATGCCGGAGGCGAGCCAGAAGAGAGAAAGGCAGGCGATGGTGAGGGGTAATAAAAGATACAGCCTTGCAAACCAGCGTTCCTGAGTGGAACCTGACAGGCTGCTCAGTGTCTCATTCAGTGACTTGCAAGAAAAGCCGCCCACCTTTTGCCATGTGGCCGTATCAGCGGTGATGCCGTTTTGCAGGGTTTCGATGGATGTGGAGCGCAGGGGGGAACGCCATCCAAGCGTTCCAAGAGCATCCGCCAGTTTGCTTGTCGCCGTCAGGAGCCAGTTTGGGGCGCTGATAGCATAGCGCCATTGCGGGAAGCCTTGCCATGCTCACACTGAATTTGTGATTTGCCAGAGTGTTTGCGGTGTTTCTTCTGCAAGGTCTGCCGTTGTTCCTTTGGGGACTTTGCCCAGTGCGCAATGTATGACCGCCTTGGCTACATCATCAAGCGCGATAGATTGTATTTGGCTTTCGGGAAACGCCTTGAAACCGATGAACGGCATGGCGCTGGCCGCTCGCAGGAGCGCTGTTCCACCATAGGCTTGTGGGCCAATCACGAGCGCAGGGCGCAGAATAATTGCATGCTCCAGTTGCTTCTGGAGGATTGCATCGCCTTTTGCCTTGGTGCGGAAGAAGTGCGTGGTTGCATCAGGCTTTACGCCAGCAGCTGAGATCTGGATGAACAGCTTATCTGTGTTTTGCAAAGCCTCGCACATGCGTTCGATGGCCTGTACGTGGATGGCCTTGAGATTGTCTTTGGCAGAGTCTTGCAAGGCGCCCGAGGTGTTGATGATAATGTCTGCCGTTTCGAAGATCTTGCGCCAATCCGTTGGGGTTGCGGTGGCAATATCCAGAAAGTTCCATTGAAGATCAGGGAAACATTGTCGGGCAGCTGACCGGGAGCGTCCGACGCCTGTGACATGAAATCCTGCTTGTTGAAGATGTTTGACGCAAGCTGCTCCGATGAAGCCATAAGCGCCGAGGACAATTGCTGATTTGCGGGTACTCATAAAATGAACTTTTAAAACGAAGACCAGACTCACATGAATGCCTCAATCTAGCATGGGGCCATTGCGTTGAGTGTATCTTATTTGTCAACTCAGTTGACAGAATCGATATGGCGTGGTCTGGTGGGGGTATGGAAGAGCGAGAAATGCAGAGAGACCCTGAGCTGGCGGATTTGCTTTATGAGGGGATACAGATCACGCGGCCCTTGTTGCGGCACATCACCAATGCGGTGGATGTGGCCTCGCAAAAACATGGGGTGAGTGTTGGGGAGCGGGCCATTCTTGAGGCTTTGCTGAACAGTCGTGTTCCGATGACGGCGCCAGCACTTACAGAGCGGTTGGATCTTAAACGGCAGTTTGTGGCGCGCGTACTTACGGCGTGTAAGGCTGCAGGGTTTGTGGAGACACAGGACAACCCTGCTCATATGCGCTCGCATTATTATGTGCTGAGCTCAAAAGGGCGGGAAGCGATTACCGCGATCCGGCAGGCGGAACTTTCTATTCTTGAAGAGCTTTTGCAGAACCTGAGTGCGGATGAGGTACGCGCGCATCTGAAAGTGCAGCGGGCGTTGCTTGGTTGTTTTTCCTCACTGGCACAGTCGTAACTTGGAGGCATTGATGAGTATGTGGAGTGTTGTTGGTTTTGTGGTTCTGGTGCTTTTGATTGGCGTTGGATACACGGCGCAGCGTTTGATGCGGTTGCAGGGGCCAACGCAGGGAGCTGTGATTGATACGGCGAACCGGGGTCAAGCTGCGTTGTTGGTGCTGGATGTACAGGAGGACTTTACCAAGGATACCAAAGCACGGCAGTGGCCAACTGGCTTTGTGGAAGAGCGGATTGCGCGGATTAATGCGTTGGCAGCAGAAGCGCAGATGCGCGGAGAGCCTGTGATAACGACACGGCTGATTTATGAAGGCGGGTACACCAACTTCCTGATTGGGTTGCTTGGTGAGGGGCTTGGGACGAAAGGTTCTGATGGGCTTGAGTTGGATGCGCGGCTCAGGTTTCAGCCGGATGCAGATATTGTGAAGAGTGTGGGGGATGCATTTGCCAGTGAAGAGCTGGAGGCTTTCCTGAAGACGCACGGTGTTGGACGGCTCAGGATTGCCGGGCTTGATGGATGTTACTGTGTGAAGAGTACGGCGCTTGGTGCGCTGGGGCGTGGATATGCGGTGGAGCTGGCAGAGGATGCTGTGCTTTCCATTGATCCGAAAGGCTGGACGGACTGTCGGGCAGAGTTGGTGAGCAAGGGCGTGCAGCTGGTGAAATCGGCAGAGCTGGCCGTAGCTCAGTAGGTTCTGATCTCACCTGCATTGTGTCGGTTGCACATTATCAACATGCACCCTACATGGGCATGGGAAAAGTCTGCGTCTGACGCAGGCTTTTTGCTTGTGTATCTGCGCGATGCATCTGGCTGTGGATCAAATTGAATGAGCTGAACCCTGGTATATTAAGCTGCCTACTAGATGTTGGGTGTTTTGCCGTTTCAAGACATACTGCCTCAAAATCTACACATTTGCCTTGGGGATTAATGCGGGAAAGGCTGTGGGTATATTGTTTAGATTGCTGCGTAATGTGCTATGGGTCTGTCTCCCAACAATAAAAGAGCAAACAGGAATAGCATGGCAGACGTTGAGTGCATCGTAATCGGTGCAGGAGTTGTGGGCTTGAGCGCGGCTTATGAACTAGCGCGCAGGGGACGTGAAGTTATTGTGCTTGAACAGCACGAAATCATCGGCTCCGAAATCAGTGCTCGTAATTCCGAAGTTGTCCATGCCGGAATTTACTACGCAAAAGATTCTTTGAAATCAAAAGCTTGCGTGCAAGGTAAGGAGATGCTGTATTCCTTTTGTGAGGAATTTAGCGTGCCGTACAAGCGCGTTGGTAAGCTGATTGTAGCGACCGATGAAAGCCAGGTTTCCATGCTGGATGGCATTCGCGCACGTGCTGCTGCCAATGGTGTTGATGATCTTTTGATGCTCAATGAAGCACAGGCGCGGGGCTTTGAGCCGCATCTGGCGTGTAAGGGCGCTCTGTTTTCTCCTTCCACAGGCATTGTGGATAGTCATGCGTATATGATGGCACTGCAAGGTGGATTAGAGGCGCATGGCGGGCTTGTTGTTGTTGGGACAGAAGTCACCGAGATCGAAACCGGCATGCGTCCAAGCGAACTGATGGGCGCTGACATTCTGGTGGAAGAGGATCTGGAAGCGGCTGATCATCACTTTGATGATGACGAGCATGAAGAGTTTGCTGCCAAGAACTTCAAAGGCGATGGCTTTACCGTTGTCATGAAGGATGGCTACGCGATCACTTGTCATGAGCTTGTGATTGCTGCGGGTCTTCACTCCAATAAGATGCTCTCCAAGCTGGCCGGGCACATGTCATGTAAAGTGCCGAAGCTTTACTATGCGAAAGGCAACTATTTCAGCCTTGCCGGAGATGCTCCGTTCTCGCATCTGATTTATCCTGTGCCAGAGCCGGGTGGGCTTGGTGTTCACCTCACGCTGGATATGGGCAATCAAGCACGCTTTGGACCTGATGTGGAGTGGATCGACGAGATCGACTACGAAGTGAATGAAGCGCACGGCGAATGTTTTTATTCGCAGATCCGTAAATATTATCCCGATCTGGCCGATGGCAGCTTGCAGGCTGACTATTCTGGTATTCGTCCTAAGCTGGTTCCTGCGGGTGCTGAAGCGGCCGATTTCGCAATTTGGGGTGAGGAAACGCACGGCATTCCGGGGCTGTTGACTTACATGGGTATTGAAAGCCCGGGCCTGACCAGTTCTCTTGCGCTGGGCTCCATGGGCGCTGATCGTTTGATCGGCGCGTAACCTATTCCTTATAATCCTCTCGATAATGCTAGGGAAATGTAGGGTTTCCCTGCCTAAGCTGCTCTTTTCGTCTGGAAGAGCAGGTGCGCTTATGAAGCTGAGCCGTCGAGACTTTGTGAAAACCAGCGCAAGCGGCGGGCTTGCCGCAGGTGCAGCTACATTCATTTCCGGCAGTGCTGGCGCACAGCAATCTCAACCTGTTTTGCCTCCTGCTTCTGTCCCGCAGGAAACAGCTTGCGCACAATCACTCCTTGGTGCAGGTGTTGCTAAGCCGGATTTTACGCTGGACGTGGATGAGAAACCTTACTCTCAGTATGGTGTCGATCTCAAAGGCATGCTTGTTGGTGGCACATGGCCGGGTACTCCTATCCGATATACGGAAGGGGATATGTTCCGGGTGCTCATCAATAACCGGATGAAACAGCCCACCTGCATTCACTGGCATGGAATCCTGTTGCCGTCTTTACAGGACGGTGTCCCCGAAATTGCGCAGTTGCCCATTGAAGCGGGAACCTCTCAATATTACGAGTTTCCGCTGGTTCAACAGGGAAGCTATTATTACCACTCCCATCTTGGGTTACAGGAGCAGTATGGTCTTCTGGGAGCTCTCATTATTGATCCTAAAGACAATCCATACTCCTATGATCATGATGAAGTGCTGATGTTTAGCGACATTCCACCAGCCGAAGGTGGAGAGATCATCAAAGGCTTACGAAGTGGCAGGCATCGGCCCGAGATCAAAGACGCTTATGAGCCTCCCAATTCCAAGGACTTTGATATTGATGTTGTGAATGCTGGTTACACCTTGAATGGGCAGCCCAACTCCAAACCGTGGACGTTGACCGCCAAAAAAGGGGCGCGTTTGCGGCTGCGGTTGATCAACTCGTCTGGCAGCACCTTCTTCAGAATTTCTATTGATGGACTGAAGGTCTCAGTCATTGAAGTTGATGGCAACCGTATGCAGCCTGTTGAGGGGCAGAATGTGATTGTCCCGACATCAGCCCGCTATGATGTGCTGGTGGATGTGCCGGACAGTGGTAGTTACACAATCCATGCTGCCGCGCTTGGTGATAATAAGCAGTGTCTTGGGGTTATTCATACTGATGATGTGAAGGCCAGTGTGAATGACAAGCGGCCTTCCTTTGACGGGGTGACGGTTGACTTCAGAAGCCTGAAGTCGCTTGAGGCATCAGGGTTTGGCCGAAAAGTTGATCGCGTTTATGATGTGCTGCTTTCCGGAGATATGAAGGCCTATGAGTGGATGATGAACAATCACTACTGGCCTGAGCCCTATGCGGGGCCTGATCCGCAAAAAACGTATCTGGATGTGAAACAGGGTGAGGTGGTTCAGTTGCGGATGATCAATCGGTCTCCCATGTCTCATCCCATGCACCTTCACGGCCATACATTCCGCGTACTTGGTGGTCCTGATGACGATTATGCGCCAGTGATGGATACGGTTTGGGTGCCTAAGAAGCAGACGGTGACCATCGAATTTCTGGCCAACAACCCCGGCATGTGGGCCTATCACTGTCACAACATCTGGCACTTGGCTGTCGGGATGATGCAGCCCGTTCGCTACGTTGTTGGTGAACGTGAGATGCTGCGGTAGATCTACGATTTTTCAGGGATACTGCTTCAGATGCATTTTACGCTGTAGCCGGATTTAGCTGCGTAGAAAGGGGGCTGCTGCGTCTTCCTTTTGCCCGAAGTTTCGGGGAAAGGAAAAAACAATGAAAATCAGAAAATTTATGGGTGTCTGTTTACTGGTGTTGAGTGTTGGTCTGCCGAGTGCTCAGGCTGACGTTTATTGGGCAGATGAGCCTGATACCCTTGTAGGTAATAGAACTTTGGACTCGCGCTCAAGTTTTACAGGGCCAACTGTTCGGCAGGTGCTGAGTGAATCATCTGATCGCGATATCCAGCGTGCTTACCAGAATCCGGCAGGGACTGATGGTCTGTACTTGCTTCTGCGTGATGAGAGTGGTGTTTGGCATCGTGGCGGACGCCCTCCGGCTACCCATGTGACTGTCGAATTATGGGATCGAGGGCGATATCAAACGACCTGTCATGTCTATTCATATCGCGAGGACCGGGATCGAAGGTTCTTTTACACGACCTGTAACTAATGCTCGTGCTAATTGACCTCGCAGAACGCTGCTGCGAGGTCTCGTGATGCTGTGCGTTTTTTCCCAGTATTGAATAAATGTGAGATTTGAGCATCAGATGATTTAGTTTGGCGAGATTTCCATGTTGAGCCAATGCAAAAACTCTTTGATTTCAGGTTCGTTGCGTTTGCAGTAGGACCATTTCAAATGCTTCTGTGCAGTTATAAAGCCAGCTTGTTTTAAAATATCCAGATGCCTGCTGGCAGTGGGTTGGGCAACGCCAAGCGCCTCTGCAATCAAAGTCATGCAAACTCCAAACTCAGAAGGATCAGCTGATTGCTGATGGCTGAAGTGTTTTTGTGGGTCTCTCAGAAGGCGCAGGACCATTAAACGAGGCTCACTGGAGATGGCTTTAATTTGTATTGCTCTATCCATGTAAATATTCATATAGTCATTTAGCTAAATGTCAATGTGAGTCGTGCTATGCTGGAACTTCCAAACATCTCGGTTATTAACGGAAATGCTGTTCGCTGGGGGGTAATGGGGGATGGACCGCCACTGGTTGCCATCCATGGCACACCTTTTTCTTCGCAGGTCTGGCGCAGGATTGTGCCGCATCTCTTCGATCACAGGAGGGTCTATTACTTTGATCTGGTGGGTTACGGGCACTCTGAAAAACGCGAAGGGCAGGATGTTTCCCTCGGGATCCAAAATGAGGTGTTGGCTGCGCTGTTTCAGGAATGGGAGTTAGATCGACCTGATGTTCTGGCTCATGACTTTGGAGGTGCGACAGCTCTGCGGGCTTATTATCTGAATGGTCTGCGTTACGGTTCTCTGACGATATTTGATGCGGTTGCTTTGGCTCCATGGGGATCATCGTTGGTGCAGCATGTGCGCGAACATGCTGAGGCCTTTGCCGGGATGCCGGAGTATATGCATAAAGCGATGTTACGGGCTTATTTGCAGACGGCTGCTCATAACGAGCTTTCCGAGGAGGCTTTGGAGATTTATGCCGCTCCGTGGATTGGACCCGTTGGGCAACCAGCATTTTATCGTCAGATTGCGCAGATGGACCAAAAATACACTGATGAAGTACAGGGGAGTTATGGGGCTCTGGATTGCCCGGTTTCGGTACTTTGGGGGGCGTGTGATGAGTGGATCCCCTATGAGAAGGGGGAGGTTTTGGCTGGTCTGATTTCCGGGGAAGATTGTATTCCAGTTCCTCAAGCAGGTCATTTGGTTCAGGAAGATTGCCCCGAGGCTATTGTAGCTGCGGTTTTCAATCAAGCAAAGCTTGGGTAGAGGACACCCAAGCTTTGCTTGATTGAAAACCACCCCGCAGCATGGTGCTGCAGGGTGGTGTTGGTCAGCGATTGTCGAGCTGGCTGCGGACGCGGGTCAGGCCCAGTTTGGTGATGCGATAGGGGTGGCCTCCTTTTGAGGAGATTAGGCGTCTGTACTTCAGTTTTCTGAAGATGTGCTCGGAAAGACCGGCGTAATACCAGCCGTCCCGGGTGACGCAGTTCATTTCTTCCAGAGTGCCATCATCGTCACGGCGCAATTCAATGCAGCCGCCTTGTGCCAGCACATGCAAAATGCGCTGTTCAGCTTTCGAAATATCCATGGATGTCTTTGAGTTTTAAAGATGCACTTGTCTCGTCTGCCCGCTCATGCGGTCAGTGAGATTGTTTGGATTGTGCATGCCCTGTCTATCTTCGACAGGGCTTTACCGGGACTCTTGTCGAGCTCGCATCAAAACTCCATTGATTGATGGCTGCCTTATAGGCAACCCATTTGAGTGTCGCAAGCGTATCATTTCTTGCTGGACTGCGAAAACAAGCAGGTGTTGCAGATTTGCTGGAAGTGTTGGACGTCTCTCCCTATTATTCTCTGCAACGTACTTTTCGGGGATGTGCTCCAAGTCTGTTTCGCAGTCACTCCAATAATGTGCTAGGGGAACTACGTAGCGCTGTGCAGGTGCTTTCTTAATTGATCTGAATGAGACTTTAATGACCGACGATATCTCTGTAATCCTGCTGTGGCCGGGGCTTTTGAATCCGTTTGCCATATTGATCGCCGCCTATATGGGCTACTACGCCAATCAGCGAGGGAAGATCTTTATTGCAGGATTTGCTGCAGCTGCGCTCAGCCTGTTTCTTGAAGGGCTTATCAAGCTTGTCGGGATACCATTGCCGTGGAACCCTGAAGTGGGGCCGCTGGCGTTGTTCCCGTTCCGCTTTGCGACGGGGCTGATTGTAAGTGCTATTGCTATGAAAATCGGGGCAAGTCGTCGCCGCGCAAAGTGAGTGCTGAGGGATTGTTGTTCAGCGTGGGTCAAGCTCCAGATGCTTCTGCGCGACTTTCTACAAGCTTCTCCCCGAAATTTAGGCACTCTGGTTCAAAAACCCCCGAAGATTCACTTGCCATTGCGGGGTTGATGGCCTACCCAACACCATTGAGAAATTAGGTGGTCTTCGTGGCTATGCATCGCGTGGCCGGACTTCCGTGAAGACTTATACGAACACAGGATATTGATCGCATGACGCTGCTTGTCGATACGCGCACTCCGGATCCGAAGAAATTCATCAAGGGCGCAACTGGCGACTGGGAAATCGTAATCGGCATGGAGGTTCACGCTCAGGTGACCTCTGAAGCCAAGCTTTTCTCGGGCGCTTCTACCAGCTTTGGCAGCGATCCGAATAATAATGTGAGCTTGGTTGATGCGGCGATGCCGGGCATGCTGCCAGTGATCAACGAAGAATGTGTTCGTCAGGCTATTAAGACCGGTTTGGGTCTGAAGGCCGAGATCAACCTGAAGTCCGTTTTTGATCGCAAGAACTACTTCTACCCTGATCTGCCGCAGGGCTATCAGATCTCCCAGTTTAAACAGCCGATCGTTGGCGAAGGTATCATTCACCTTGATATGAAGAGCGGTGAGCAGGTTGAAGTGGGCGTTGAGCGTCTGCATCTGGAGCAGGATGCGGGTAAGTCCCTGCATGACCAGCACCCGACCATGTCATTTGTTGACCTGAACCGTTCTGGCGTGGCGCTGATGGAAATCGTTTCCAAGCCAGACATTCGCTGTGCTGATGAGGCTAAGGCTTACCTGACCAAGCTGCGCACCATTTTGCGTTACCTTGGCACTTGTGACGGTAACATGGATCAAGGCTCCATGCGTGCGGACGTGAACGTTTCTGTTCGCAAGCCGGGTGGTGAGTTTGGTACGCGTTGTGAGATCAAGAACGTGAACTCCATCCGTTTTGTTGGTCAGGCGATTGAATACGAAGCCCGTCGTCAGATCGGCATTCTGGAAGACGGTGGCGAGATCGATCAGGAAACCCGCCTGTTTGACAGCGTGAAGGGTGAGACCCGTTCCATGCGTTCTAAAGAAGAAGCGCATGATTACCGTTATTTCCCGGATCCAGATCTGCTGCCGCTTGAGTTCACTCAGGCACTGGTTGATGAGATGGCTGCGGACCTTCCGGAACTGCCGGATGAGAAGAAGGCGCGTTACATTAAAGACTTCGGTCTGACCCCATATGACGCTGACATTCTTGTTGCTGAGCGTGTCTCCTGTGACTTCTTTGAGGAAGTTGCCAAGGGCCGTGATGCGAAGCTGGCTGCGAACTGGGTGATCAACGACACCTTTGGCCGCTTGAATAAAGAAGGTCTGGATGTGACCTCCAGCCCGATTTCTTCTGAGCAGCTGGGCAAAATCATCGACCTGATCAAAGCAGGCACCATTTCTGGTAAGATCGCGAAAGACCTCTTCGAGATCGTCTGGACTGAGGGTGGTGATCCAGCTCAGATCGTAGAAGACCGTGGCATGAAGCAGGTGACTGACCTTGGTGCTATTGAAGGCATCGTGGACGAAATCCTTGCAAACAACACTGACAAAGCAGAGCAGGCGAAAGAAAAGCCAGGCATGCTTGGCTGGTTCGTTGGTCAGGTGATGAAAGCCTCCAAGGGTAAAGCAAACCCACAGGCAGTCTCTGACATGCTGAAAGCGAAGATCGGTCTGGAATAGGTCGTTCTTATAGCTTTATAGAATTCGAAGGCCCGCCAGTTTGGTGGGCCTTTTTTGTTGGAGAGGCTAGTTCACCTCAACCCAGCTTCCTGATTTATGAGAGCGGCGAGCGGCGTCGACGACTTTTGCGACTTCGAGACCGTCTTTGAAGGTTGGCCAGTTTGTGGTTCCTGTTGCGATGGCTTCCAGAAAATCACGAGCCTCAATGATCAGTTGGTCCTGATAGCCGGTTCCGTGGCCGGGGCCGTGGCAGAAGGCTGCATAATCAGGATGGGTTGGATTGGTGAGGATCTTTCTGAAGCCTGATTGTTCCGGGCCATCTTCCATTTTGTAAAGCCAGAGGGCGTTCTGGTCCTCCTGATCAAACCGCAGTGCACCTTTGGTGCCGGTGATCTCATAGATAATGCCCATCTTCTTGCCCAGTGCGACGCGGCTGAAGAGGAGGTGACCTGTTGCGCCGCTTTCAAAAGTGCACATGAACTGAGCCACATCATCATTGGTGACTTGCTCGACGATGTTTGGTGCGCATTCTGATGGCCGTGTTTTGAAAACAGTCTCGATTTGTGCGCAGACACTCCTAATTGGGCCAACCAGAACATGGGCGCAGTTGATCATGTGGGGGGCGAGGTCTCCCATGGTACCGTTGGCATCTCCACTGGAGCGCCATGTGGCAGGCGTTTCGGGGTTGGCGAAAAAGTCCTCGGTATGTGCCCCGCGAAAGAAAGTGATGTCTCCGATGACGCCTTCTTTGATGAGGTGATGAGCCAGTTGTGTTGCTGGTGTGCGGATGTAGTTGAAACCTACCAGATTGACTTGCCCGGACGCCTCGGCAGCATGGGCCATTTCGTTTGCATCTGAAAGGCTCGCGCCCAATGGTTTTTCACAGAGCACGGGCTTTCCCAGTTTGAAAGCTTCCAGAGCGATCTTTCGATGGGTGGTTTGTGGGCTGGCGATGACTATGGCTTCAACCCGTGGGTCGTTGACCAATGTGCTCCAGTCACTGGTGTATCTGGCAAAGCCAAACTGCTCGGCTTTCTCCTGAGCTCCGGCTTCCGTGGTGGTGCAGATCATCTCTAGTCTGGCGCGGAGTTTGGTGTTGAACACTGCGGCTGCCGCGTTGAGGGCGACGGCGTGCAGCTTCCCCATATACCCTGCGCCAATCAGGCCAATGCCAATTTCCATAGGGCGTCCTTCAATAGTTGGGGGAGGGTATGTCCGGGGGACTTAAAAACTAATCAGGGAAACCGATAAGAATTGGAAATGTTCTGTTGCTTGATCCCTTCAAAGGGACTAGGGAGAGGCGCTGACCCCAAGAAAAGTTGACTGGATATCATCTCATTTTGAGTGCACGCCACCGGCGGGGTTCAGATTAGTCCTGAGGGTGCGTGTAATGAAGTTGACGAACAAAGGCGATTGCTTTTGGTGGGTTTGGGGTTAGAGCGTGGTGAAAACGTGTCTCTTGAATGAGCTACCCCTAATATCTCAGTAATCCTAATAGCTTAGAGACGTTTCACAGGGTTAATTTTCGCTGTGAATCATCACCGCTCTGCCTAGCCACGACCATATCTCCGCCTTATTACGCTACGATAAACTTCAGGTGATCGGGCGTTATGGAGACTTGTCTGGTCTGGGGTCTAAGCTCTGCTAGAACTTATAGTTGCGCAGTGTATGCGAACACTGCAATTTGTTGTATTTGAAACCTTGGGGGCGTCTCGTTGCTTAATCAACGAAGTAGTTTTCTTTCCAATATCGCTGTATTAAGCGTCATTTGCTCCAGTGTTGGATTTGGGGCAGTCGCTTCTTCTTCAGTCGCTGTTGCAGGCGAAAGCTCTCAATCTCAGATGCCATTCACCTTTGGTGCACTCGTGGCAAAGATGAAGGCACAGGCGCAAGACGCCTATCTTGAGCCAACTGGTGAACTGCCGGAAGCGCTGGCTAACTTGAAGTACGATGGTTATCGGAAAATTGGCTATAAGCGCGACCGAAGCAAATGGAAGGACACTGAGAACTTTCGGGTTCATGCGTTCCATCCTGGCTGGTTGTTTAAAAATCCTCTGAAGATTCATGAGGTAAGCGAGGGCGCAGCTCAACCATTCGTGTTTGAGGCTGCTGACTTTGACTATCAGGACGCGGAACTGACCGCGTCGCTGAACGATGTTTCATTTCCCGGTGTGGCTGGGTTCCGTTTGCTAAATCCACTCAATGTGGAAGGGCGGATGGATGAACTGGTGGCCTTCCTGGGTGCCAGCTATTTCCGTGCTTTGGGTGCAGGCAATGTTTATGGCTTGTCCGCACGTGCGCTTGCTATTGATACGGCCAGCGGTAAGCCGGAGGAGTTTCCGAACTTCACTGCGTTTTATCTTGGCAAGCCAGTAGATGGCTCTGATAAAGTAACGGTTTGGGCTGAACTTGATAGTCCGAGTGTGACTGGTGCGTATCAGTTTGTCTTTAAGCCAGGCCAGCAAACAGAAGTTGATGTGACTGCACATTTGTTCTTCCGCAGTGATGTGGAGCGGCTTGGCATTGCACCACTGACTTCCATGTATCTTTACGGTGAAAACGACCGTGTCGGGTTTGATGATTTCAGACCAGAAGTGCATGACAGTGATGGGCTGAAGCTGCGCTTTGCTAATGGCAAGACCGCGTGGCGGCCACTTTCCAACCCGGATAATCTGCAGCTTTCCTTTATTGGTGCCAGAAGTCCTGCTGGGTTTGGTCTGATGCAGCGTGACAAAGATCTTGAGAATTATCAGGACCTTGAAGCGCGCTATGACAAGCGTCCAAGCCTTTGGATTGAGCCTCTAGGTGATTGGGGTTCTGGTGCCGTCATGCTTGCAGAAATTCCAACAGATCAGGAGATCAACGACAATGTTGTTGCCTTCTGGTCTCCGAATGAAGCGGTGAAAGCGGGTGATGAACTCTCATTCCACTACAAGATGTATTGGGGTGATGAAGTTGGTCGCACTGAGCAGATGCTGATGCCTGTGGTCCAGACACGGTCTGGCAAAGCTGGGCATTCGGCTTCTGAAGAGAGTTCGCTGACCCGAAAGTTTGTGGTGGACTTTGATGCTGAGTTGTTTGCTGAGAGCGGATTGGATGGGGAGCAGCTTGTGCGCGCAAAACCATTTATTGAAAACGCTGCTTTAAACGGCACAGTTAACTTTGCTGACGTTCGCTACATTGAAGAGCTGGGTGTTTATCGTGTGTTTCTGGATGTTTCCCGCGATGACCTTGAAGTCCCGGTTGAGTTGCGCCTTCAGCTGACTGATGGCGAAAAAGCAGTTTCCGAAGAATGGCTTTACCAGTGGGGGTGGAGCTCATGAGGCCTATGACATCTAATCTATTTTCGACACAAGTTGACTTGAGCAGCGGTCCAGTTGCACCGCTTGCCATGCCAGTGCAGGATCTTTCTGCAGATGATAGCTGGCTTGTTCTGATCTGGCGTCGCTTGCGGTTTGGGCGCAGCTACTCTGCGCTTCCTTCCAAACGGACGCGCTTGCAAAAAGCCATCTCTACCTTTTCGGAGCGGTAATCCATGGATAAGCCGTTTCGCGACGGGGTAGGGCACCGCCGGGCCGCGGCTTTTGTCTTCTGTCTGGCGTTGTCCCTCAGCTTTACGGGGCTGTTTTATGCAGCTTTGAGTGCTGACTATCTTAATATCTATGAGGTTGTTCGGATTGTGCTGCTGTTTGTCAGCACCCTCTGGCTTTCCTGGGGCGGAGCAACCGTTCTGCTGGGTTTGCTTTATGGTCGCTCTGTTCAACCTCTTGAGACTGATCCACGATCTTTGCCTGCTGCTGGCACCGCAATTCTCATGCCGATCTACCACGAAGATGCACCGGAAGTGGCGGCTCGTCTTGCTGCAATGATGGATGATCTGCGTGCCAACAATGCAACACACTTGTTTCACTGGCATGTGCTTTCTGATAGCCGTGATGAAGAGATTGCGGCAGTGGAAGAGCAAGTTGTGCGCCAGTTGGTTGCCCGCTATCTGGAACAGAAAATCTTTTATCGTCGCCGGACCGACAACCATGGCCGCAAAGCAGGCAATGTTGCCGAGTTTGTACAGCGGTGTGGTGGTGCCTATCGTTATATGGTGGTGCTGGATGCTGACAGTCTAATGCGTGCCGACACACTGGTGCACATGGTTGGACGCATGGAAGCCGAGCCCAACCTTGGGCTGTTGCAAACCGTGCCGATGCTTGTTGGTTTGAAAAGCTATTTTGGCCGCAGCATTATGTTCGCCTCTGGCATGTTTGGCCGGTCCTTTGCTTTTGGCCTTGCTGCGATGCAGGGTGAATGCGGGCCATTTTGGGGGCACAATGCGATTATTCGTACACGTGCATTTGCCTCCAGCTGTGGCTTGCCGGAACTGGATGACACTGCAGCATTTGGCGGGCACATTTTGAGCCATGACAGTGTTGAATCTGTGCTGTTGGCGCGTGCTGGCTGGCAGGTTGAGTGTGACCCACGGATCACTGGCTCCTATGAGGCTGCACCTGAGAATATTCTGGGCTATGCCGCGCGTGACCGACGTTGGTGTCAGGGCAATTTGCAACATTCCCGCGTGGTTGGGGCTCGTGCTCTGAAGCCCTGGGGCCGGTTCTCTCTGTTACTTGGTATCATGTCTTACTTGAGTTCCCCAGTCTGGGCTGCGTTTCTTCTGGCAAGTTTGTTTGCGCCTTTGGATCTTCCTGTGCTGCAGGCCTATACCTTCCAGAACCACCTTCCGGTTCTTGGCCACATTCCGATGAGTGCGGCTTATGAAGGGGCAGCTTTGCTCTTTGGTGTGGTTGCCTTGCTGGTGCTGCCGAAAACACTCGTTGTTTTGAAAGAAGTATTTTTGGGCGTAGAGAACACCTCTCGCAAAGGCATACTGGGCGGTTTTGTGGAGCTCATCAGCTCTGCGGTGTTCGCACCGGTTTTGATGGTGTTTCAGTGCCGTTCTGTCTTTGAGGTCCTGATGGGCCGGGACAGCGGCTGGACCAATGCGCACCGCGATGCGGGCCGCTTGCCTTTGCTGGACTGCCTCAAATCTGTCTGGTGGGTGAGTGTGATTGGTGCGATGGCTATAGGGCTGAGCTGGATTGGCGAAGCCTCACTCTGGCTTTGGGTGATGCCGGTTGCTCTGCCGATGTTGCTGGCGCCGTTCATCATCTGGGCAAGCTCTTACAATGTGGGCAGTCGGGCCGCTGAACGTTTGGGCTTTGTGCTTTCCTCTGATCAGGAGGGAGCCGCGCAATTGCTCGCTCATGTGGAAAAATACTCCGCAGATCTCAGGGTATAGACGGCTAATTTGTGCTTTGAGGGCCACATCCACCAGCTGAACCGCTGGGATGTGGCCCTTCTTATATCTGCTGGTGTCTCTCCGATTTAAGCTTTCGGTCCAAGCCTCTGATGGGGATGCAGTGATGCCGGAAGAGACAGTTTCAACCCGATTTTGGTGGCGTCCCGCAGGCGTCTTTGTTCTGATTGCAGGATACTTGCTTCTGCATCTGGTTTTGCGCGGTTATTTCTCTCCTACACTCAGCACGGATGACATGTTTGAAAACGTGTTTGTGCAGGAGTTGAAGCTTGGCTACCAGGTGCGGCAACCTCCGCTTTATGAGTGGATGCTTTATGGGGTTCAGAAGATCTTCGGGCCGACGATCTGGAGCTTTCTGGTTCTCAAGTACGCACTGGTGTTGTGTTTTGCGCTGTTCCTTTACGCTGTTGCCCGGCAGGCGATTGCCAATGCAAAACTGGCTGCGCTTGCCGTATTTTCCTATGTGGCGCTCTATCAGATTGGCTTCAACCTGCATGAGGGGGTGACGCATACTGCCGTGCTGATGGCGGCTTCTGCGGCAACGGTTTACTGCTTCCTCTGGCTTTTGAGGGAGAAGACGGTGACTGCGGCTGTGTGTTTGGGGCTCGCAGTTGGGTTTGGAATGCTTTCCAAGCACTCTTACGTGCTGGTGCCGGCTGCTGTTTTTCTGGCAGCACTCAGTGATCGGCATTGGCGCAGGCAAGTGCGGCTTCCAATGTTGATCGTTGCCGGTGTGATCGCGGCAGTAGCGTACTCGCCCTATCTTTACTGGGTCATGACTGGCGAACAGGCCCTTGTCGGTTCCGCGTTGACTGTGATGCGCGAGGGAGAGCAGGGGGGCGGACTTGCCCGCGTTGTGACGGGTGAGCTGCGATTGCTGGTGAGTGTGCTCGGGTTTTCCGTGCCGTTCTTGCCGCTGGTGTTGCTGCTGTTTTTCCCCGCCCTGTTTCGCGGCGAAAGAGCGAAGGCTTCAGATCCTGACGTTCGACTGGTCGGTAGACTGCTTCAACGAGCACTGGTTGTTTCTCTGGTGCTGGCGTTTGTGGGCGTGTTGGTCAGCGGGGCACAATACATCAAGGAACGGCATATGCACCCGGTGCTGCTCTTACTGCCCATCGTGATGTTCACTCTCATTTCCCAGCGGCGCTATTCACCGAGATCGGTGAAGATCTACAGCAGTGTGCTGGCCCTGCTGGTTCTTGTGGTGCTGGGCATCCGCATCTCCGGATTTCTCGCCCCGGACAAAAGGATGTGTGGTGGTTACTGCCGGCACATGAAGCCCTATGAGGACCTGGGCAAGCAGCTCAAGGCTCAGTTCCCTGAGGCAGAACAAGCGACGATCGTTTCGCTGGATGAATACACTGGCGGAAACCTGAGGGTTACTCTGCCAGATGCGCGACATATCATCCAAAGCTTCCAACCTAGCACTCAGCAACGGCAAAACTGCTTTGTTGTCTGGGACATGGGAGACAACGGCGCGCAACGCGGTCTGAAGGCAGCGTTGACCAGCGGTGGTTTTGGACCCGGCAAAGCACCTGTTCGCGAAGATACTTTACATTCAAATCGGATAGATGTGAGTTGGCCTCATTTGTGGAAGAAGGATAACTTTCGTAAAACCACATTCGGCGTCGCGAAGATTGACCGCGATTCTGAAATTTGCCGCTAACTCATATTGGGTGTTTTGATGCTGAAGATACGCGTTGCCAGAGACGAAGACCTTGAAGCTGTGGTTCAGATGATGAATGGGGGTGCATCCTCGCAGCGGATTCATTTGGAAAACGGTGCGACTGACACATACAAGCCTGCGTTTCGTGCAATCCAGCAATGCCCTAATACTGATATTTATGTGGGCGAGACAGAAGCCGGCGAGGCGGTTGCAACTTTTCAGCTAACCTACGTGAAGGGCCTCGCCTTCAACGGTAAACCACGCGGTCAAATTGAAAGCATGCACACTCGCGCTGACATGCGTGGCCAAGGGGTTGGTCAGGAGATGCTTGCCCATGCGATCAAGTTGGCACGCGATGAAGGCTGCTGTATGGTGCAATTGACCTCAAACAAAGAACGCGATGGTGCACATCGCTTCTATGCCAGTAATGGATTTGTGCCGACGCACGAAGGCTTCAAGCTGATTTTCTAAGTGTTAACTGGCATAAAAGCCGGAACTTTCTCGCTGCAGGGTTCTGGAATAACTTGTACCCTCGAACAGGGCGCATGAAACGCTCCTCCATCCTCGCAATCCAATTGTTTTCTCACAGGTGATCAAATGGCCGTATCGCAGACCAAGCCGATTGAACTTTATTATTGGCCAACACCGAATGGTTGGAAAATTTCCATCATGTTGGAGGAACTTGGCGTTCCCTATGACTTGAAGCTGGTAAATATAGGACGCGGTGAGCAGTTTGAGCCAGACTTTCTCAAGATAGCGCCAAACAACCGGATGCCTGCAATTGTTGATCCTGAAGGGCCGGGCGGCGAGCCGATCTCTATTTTTGAGTCAGGTGCTATCATGCAGTATCTGGGGCGGAAATTTAACCAGTTTTATCCATCAAAAGAACGCGCTCGTGTTGAAACGGAAGAATGGTTGATGTGGCAAATGGGCGGGTTTGGCCCCATGCTTGGCCAGAACCACCATTTTCGTGTCTATGCGCCGGAAAAAATTGAATATGCCATGACCCGTTACTTCAATGAAACGCATCGGTTGTATGGAGTGCTTAATAAACGGCTTGCTGATCGGGCTTACGTTGCTGCTGGGGAGTACACGATTGCGGATATGGCTATATTTGGCTGGTCGCATCGTTGGGAACGGCAAGGAATGGATTTGGAAGAGTTTCCGCATGTAAAAGCCTGGCGTGAACGATTGTTGGCTCGCTCTGCAGTTGTGCGAGGGCTTAAAGTGGGTACGGCTGAAGCTGAAACCTCAAACATTGCAGAGGACAAGCAGGCTCAATCCGTTCTGTTTAATCAACGTGGGTCATAACTTGACGACATAATCGATACTTCCGGCAGGCTTCCATATGTTTGTCCTGACAGATGCATGTAGCGGTGATTGTCTCCCTCGATATCTGTTTGTTGCCGTGCTAAGTATTCATCACGCCTACGGCACTTTAAGTTGATTTGAACCGGAGGCCTTGCAAACCTAGGCTCACGCAGAATGATAAATAGAAATCACTTGCGAATGGACCTTGGAACTATGCGGGCTCATAAATTCTTCCTGACGTCTCTTATTCTGGCTGTTTGGGCGTTTGCCTCGCCTGTCTCAGCAGCTTCTTTTGAAGATCCCAAATACAGCCTTGAAGTGAAAGACGAAGCAGGTACTAAAACACTGCGTGATGCTTTTACTAAAGGCCCTGCTATTTTGCATTTCTGGGCAACGTGGTGCCCAAACTGCCGCGTTGAACTGCCTGCAATGGAACGGTTTGAGGATGAGTTGAAGGCTCAAGGCCTGGATGGCCAATTTGTTGTCGTCGCTCTTGAAGATGCTCCTTATGGCCGCATCCAGAGTTTCCTTCAGGATCGTTTGGAGTTGGAGCGTTTCACCAGCTATCAAGCCGTTGATATGCAAGCCGTTGGAACCGCGTTTCAGGTTGCAGCCATGCCTTACACGCTCTTTATCGATGAAAATGGTGATGTGCTTGGGGGAATTCCGGGATCGCTTGAATGGGATGCCCCGCAGATCCAAGAGACCTTTATTGGTCACCTCCAAGGCAAAGGTACGATTGCCTCTGGCAACTGAGCCTGTGTTCTGGATATTTACACTTTAGAATTTAAAACTCAGAGAAAGCCGGCTGTTGATCCTTTGAAAATGAGAGCCCTCTTGCTGGATTATTTAAGTCCGGGCAGGTTTGGGCTCTTTTTCATGCGAGTTGAAAGAGCTTCCATGGTGATGTCGATTGCTGGGAAAATCTGGTCCAGTGGAGTTTCGAACTTGACCATTTGGATGATCCCTTCAAAAGCCATCATGAAGTAGTCTACCAGATGGTCTATATCCTCTGGCGCTTGCAGGTCATTTTCAAATTTCACCAATCGTCTCCGGATTTCTGCTGCCCATTGGAGGCGCAACGCGAGGTATTCTTGGCCCAGCTCTGGATCAAGCCTACCAATCTCTCCAATGGTGGACCAATAAAGGCTGCCTTCAGTACGGTTCTGTTCCTCGCATAGCTCTGCAAAATCAGTCAGCATAAGGTACATGCAGGAGTAAATATCAGCGTACATTGCAGAGCTTGAGCTAACCTGCTGGCTAAAACGCATGAAATACCAACGCATGGCCGGTGCGATGAGATCCCGTTCCCCCTCAAATCTTTGATGCAATAAATCAGGATGTATATTTGCTTCTTTCGCAACTGCATTGATGCTCGCAGCTTGCCGACCTTTTTCCAAAAGAAGCTGGAAAGCTATTTTGAACACTTCTTCCAACTTGTGTGGTGGAATCAAATCGTCGGGATTTTTGTTGCTGGTCATAAAACCGCAGACTCATTCTTAGCACTTCAACCTTAGCAAATTGCAGTGATTGTTGTGCGGCTTCCTGAGTATCTTCGAGTTTAATTCGGCCTTGGAAGTGCATATCCAGAGTGCCTGAATTGTTGTCTCTAACATAAAGCGGAAAAGGAACTGGAAAGGAAACAATGAGATATGTCTCAATTTATTGCGTTTGTTCTATGAGCAGCTCACGGGAAATTTTGACAGTCACGGAGCAAGCTGAAGGGGTGATTTTATCATTGCAGTCTTAAGGGCGTTGCCAGATCACGTTTTCACAAAAGTTCAGGACGATCTTTTTGCAGCCTGTCATTTTCAGAAGACCACTGGGCAGGAGGTCAATATTGATAGTGATTTCGTATCCACGGCGGGGATCATAGCCTTCTGCGTACCATTTGTTTTCTCCAGCTGCCTTTATATTCCAAAGAACTCTTAAACCGAGGACTTTACGACCCCGCTTTGCCCTGTCTTGATTGCGGGTATCCAGAATATCTTGTTGCCGTTTCCCGTCGGGAGGTTTGAAGGATTGGAGCTGCCCACACATGGTCGAACCGCATTGGGAGATGCTGATAATTGCACCTTTGGTTGTTTGCCACAAACCGTGCAGGTCAGAGGCTTTGGCTACTGTTACCAATGAAGTTGAGAGAAAAATAAAGCCAAAGATGAAACCAGAACGGATCATTCCAACCTGCTTGCTTGGTCACCTGCTCAATCTCAGGAGCAGGTGACTAGCTATCATAACAGGCCAGTTTGGGCTTGTTACCTCTGGGTTTAAGGTAAATTTACTTTGTACGGGTCCAAGTGTCGCCCTTACAAAAGATCAGCACGCAACCTTCAAGTTTCAACTTGTTGCTGGAGACCAGCTCCATTTTGCCAGAGTATGTTTTGCCATCTTCTGCGTTGTAGACCTTGCCCTTCCAACTGTTTGTTCCGCTAGGCTTCATGCCAAGAATAGTTCTTGAGCCAATTAGGGAGCGATCACGCAGCTTTGGATCCGAGTTCTCTGTATCCTTACGTGGTTTTTTTAACCAAACAATGTTGCCGCACAGATTGCCCCCACATTTGGAGATTTTAATCTTGGCGGTTCCATTTGCCCGCAGCCAGGTGCCGGTTGCATCAGCTGCAAGCGCAGATGTGGCCATGCCAATTGAAAGTATCGCTGCCAGAGATGACTTCAAAAAGGGTGCTTTCATGGTTCCTCCCAAAATACTGAAGCTTGCTAATAATGGCTTTACCTTATCGTAAAGCTGGGAATGTGCAAGGCAATCAATCAGAGGGCTAGACAAGCTCTCTTTGATTTCGATTCGCACAACCCATCAATTCAATCAGTGCGATATCCCTTGGTTTACAGTGTGTCAGAACTGCGTAATTTTTGATTTTAAAGCTGCTTTTTTCGTTTCAATCATGGTTTTTAACCGCCTTTTTAGAGTGTCAAAATCTAATAGTCCGCGACGTCAATTAGATTTCGGGGAGGCGTTGGCTTCCTCTTAACTCATGAAAAATTACGAGCAAATCCACACGAGTTCACTGTGTTTTAGGAGAGAGATTTAATGACTGTGTTGCAGTTTGATGGCGTAATTCATCGGCATGTGAAGCAAAACATATGCGAAGTAGAGTCTCTGTTACGGCGTGGTCTGGATGCAGCATCGGGAAAGGCCGGCGCTTGCGATCTAATCGAAGCACATAAGTGGTTTAACCTTGCTGCTATGCGAGGCAGTACACAGGCAGTGCGATATAGACGTGAGGTATCTCAGGAAATGTCCAATATGGAGATTGCTGAGGCGCAACGCGCAGCTAGAGACTGGCTTTCTGTACATTGATACGAATTCTACAGCTTGTCGCGGTCGGCATGCGACAAGCTTATGACCTGCGGTTTTGGGAAACCTCTCCCAAGATCGGGCCGGGACACCCGTTTGATGGAGCGCTGTTTCTCAAGACAGCGTGCTGCCTCTCCCGCCAGCTCGGGTAAGAGCTCGCTGTCTGTATTGGTTTTGCAATGTTGGCTGCAGTGTGGGGTGCTCGAGATGTTCACTATTTAATTGTCAAAGAACTCGGGTTTTACCGATAGTCGGGTGTTTGGCGTTTGTTTGGATAGTGAAGCCTGATTTGATCGCGGTCTATTCCTGTAATGTTCTCCTTGAGACTTTGTTGGTTGTGATTTGGTTGTCGGGATTGAACTGATATTTGGTGTTGGCTTGATTTGAAGGCTTGAGGTGGTTTGAGTTTGGCCGTTTGCTCTGGGTGCTGATGATGTTTGTGCTTGCTGCATTTTGGGGCAGGGATGCGAGCACTAAGAGCCTCTCGGTCCGCTTGTTTGACATAGCAACGTAAGATTGGGGATTTGAACGCAAAAATCCGCAAAGCCTCGCAAATAGGCGTTGATGTGTTTGAAGGCTGCTGCAGGTTGTCTTTTGTTGTTGTGCTTTGCGTGTTGTTTTGCCTTTTCAGCTCTCAGCTCTCAGCTCTCAGCTCTCAGCTCTCAGCTCTCAGCTCTCAGCTCTCAGCTCTCAGCTCTCAGCTCTCAGCTCTCAGCTCTCAGCTCTCAGCTCTCAGCTCTCAGCTCTCAGCTCTGGTTTATAGGAATGTCTGCCTTTCGTTCTCTCTATATGAAGTGCCTCTTTCAATGAGCGCCTCTGATTGTTGATGCTTCTTTCTTTAACGCCAGCTTAGCTTGCTCTGCACTGTTGTGAGTGATGGAAGAGCAGGGGGAGTGTGGCTTAAGGCTAGAGCCTTAGACTTCATTCTTGGCAAGTTGCAGTGTGTCTCTCCATATTTGAATGTTGCTCTTGGAGTGGTGTGTTGTTTAGGGGCGTTCTTTGTTAGCCAGGTTTTGTGTGTTTTGTGGCGGTCTTGATTGAGTGGTGTGTTTTCCAAGTGTCTGTGCAAATTTTGGATTTGTTAAGTTTTGGTGTTTTGGCTGGTTGTTATTGGCTTGTTTCTGGGGTTTTTGGGTGGGTGTTTGTAGTGTTTGGGTTGATATATGAAGTTGTTGAATTGTTTGAATTTTAGTTTTTGTGAGATTGTTTTGTTTTTTTGGAGTTTGCGTGTTGACGGGTTGGTCTGGTATCCCTATAACCCGCTTCACGCCACCGGGGCGGGCCAGTGAGGCGCCGGTTCGGAGGCACAAAAACAGAAGGATTTACGGGGTTTTTAAGAGATCAGGTAAGTCTGGATATTGAGGCGCAAGTCTCCGCTCATTGACAATTGAATACGGAAGAAGAAAGAGAAACGTGGACGGCGGTTATTCGCGAGTGGTTTGGTAACAAGCCACTGTTACGGAATAACTGACTTAGTTTACGTTTTTCAGAACACCAAAGATTG